>NZ_KV821587.1:114697-199617 GCF_001815685.1 Neisseria sp. HMSC056A03 | reverse complement strand
AAGGCCGTCTGAAAATTTTTCAGACGGCCTGTGGTGCTTGTATTTACTTATTACAAACTGTTTTGTCATGACCTATCCGATTCCCAAACCCCGTGAAAAATCCCGTTGGCTCAATCTGTCTCAAGGCTCGTTGCCCTTGGCTTTGGCACGTTATCTGCCGCATAAGCAGCTCAAGGTTGTCTTGACCCAAGATGCGGAACAGGCGCTACGCCTTCAGACGGCCTGGCTGTTTTTCCGTCCGCACGATACGGCGGTGTTCCTGCCGGACTGGGAAACGTTGCCTTACGAGCGTTTTTCTCCGCATCAGGATTTGGTGTCGGAGCGGCTCTCGGCGTTGTGGCAGATTAAGAGCGGCGTGGCGGACGTGTTGTTTGTGCCGGTTGCCACGGCGATGCAGAAGCTGCCGCCCGTGCCGTTTCTGGCGGGGCGCACGTTTTGGCTGAAAACGGGGCAGACTTTGGATATAGGTCGTCTGAAAACCGATTTGGTGGATGCGGGTTACAACCATGTTTCCCATGTTGTCGCGGCGGGCGAATTTGCCGTGCGCGGCGGCATTGTCGATTTGTTCCCGATGGGCAGCGAGATGCCATACCGCATCGATTTGTTCGACGATGAAATCGACAGCATCAAAACCTTTGACACAGAAACGCAGCGCACCATTTCCCCTGTTTCCGAAATCCGCCTGCTGCCGGCACACGAGTTCCCCACCGACAGCGAAGCGCAAAAGATTTTCCGCAGCCGCTTCCGCGAGGAAGTCGATGGCAATCCGAACGATGCGGCTGTGTACAAAGCCGTCAGCAACGGCCATTTCGGCGCGGGCGTGGAATATTATCTGCCGCTGTTTTTTGAAAACGAGCTGGAAACGCTGTTTGATTACATCGGCGAAGACGCGCTGTTTGTCTCTTTGGGCGACGTTCACGCTGAGGCAAACCGCTTTTGGAGCGACGTCAAATCGCGTTACGCCATGGCGCAGGGCGATGAAACCTATCCGCCTTTGCTTCCACAGCATTTGTATCTCTCTGCCGATGTATTCGCAGGTCGTCTGAAAAACTACGGACAGGTGCTGCCCGATGTTTCCGGCAAGGAACACACTCTGCCCAACCTTGCCGTCAACCGCCAATCCGACAAACCGTTGCAGGCATTGAAGGATTTTCAGACGACCTTTGAAGGACGAATTTTGCTGTGCGCCGAAAGTTTGGGACGGCGCGAAACCATGCTCGGCTTCTTGCAGCAAAACGGCTTGAAAGCCAAACCTGTGTCCGACTGGCAGGGCTTTTTATCGGCACATGAGCCGCTGATGATTACGGTCGCGCCGTTGGCGTACGGGTTCAAACTGGGCGGGCTGCAATCTCCGAGCCAACAGCAACCCACTCCTGCCTCCAAGAGAGAAGGCAAAACGGTTACCGACCAAACCAAATTTCCCGCAGCCGTAACAAACCCTCTCCCTAGTCCTCTCCCTCAGGAGAGGGAACAGAATGCAGCAGCCGTTTCAGACGACCTGAAAACCGAAAGCAACCTGCATCCCGTCGCAAATGATCTGCACGAGCCAATCCAACAGCAACCTGCTCCCTCCCCCGTGGGGGAGGGTTGGGGAGAGGGCAAAGCGGTTGCCGCTCAAAGTGCCATCGCCGTTATCACCGAATCCGACCTCTACCAATACGTCGCCCGTTCGCGTGTCCATAACCGCCGCAAGAAACACGCCGCCGTTTCAGACGGCCTGTTGCGCGACCTTGCCGAAATCAACATCGGCGACCCCGTCGTGCACGAAGAACACGGCATCGGGCGGTATATGGGCTTGGTAACGATGGATTTGGGCGGCGAAACCAACGAAATGATGTTGCTCGAATATGCGGGCGAAGCGCAGCTTTATGTACCTGTTTCGCAACTGCATTTAATCAGCCGCTACTCCGGCCAAGCGCATGAAAACGTCGCCTTGCACAAGCTCGGCAGCGGCGCGTGGAATAAGGCAAAACGTAAAGCCGCCGAAAAAGCGCGCGACACCGCCGCTGAGTTGCTCAACCTCTACGCCCAACGCGCCGCCCAATCGGGACACAAGTTTGAAATCAACGAGTTGGACTATCAGGCGTTTGCCGACGGCTTCGGCTACGAAGAAACCGAAGACCAGGCCGCCGCCATTGCCGCCGTGATTAAAGACTTGACGCAGGCGAAGCCGATGGACCGCCTTGTGTGCGGCGATGTCGGTTTCGGCAAAACCGAAGTCGCCCTGCGCGCCGCGTTTGTGGCGGTGATGGGCGGCAAACAGGTCGCCGTACTCGCCCCGACCACGCTTCTGGTCGAGCAGCACGCGCAAAATTTCGCCGACCGCTTCGCCGATTTCCCCGTGAAAGTCGCCAGCCTTTCGCGTTTCAACAACAGCAAAGCCACCAAAGCCGCGCTGGAAGGCATGGCGGATGGCACGGTCGATATCGTTATCGGCACGCACAAACTGGTGCAGGACGACATCAAATTCAAAAACTTAGGTTTAGTGATTATTGATGAAGAACACCGCTTCGGCGTGCGCCAGAAAGAGCAGCTCAAACGCCTGCGCGCCAATGTCGACATCCTTACCATGACCGCCACGCCGATTCCGCGCACCCTCAGCATGGCGCTCGAAGGTCTGCGCGACTTCTCGCTGATTACCACCGCGCCCAGCCGCCGCCTCGCCGTCAAAACCTTTGTCAAACCCTTCAGCGAAGGCAGCGTGCGCGAAGCCGTGTTGCGCGAACTCAAACGCGGCGGGCAGGTATTTTTCCTGCACAATGAAGTGGATACCATCGAAAACATGCGCGAGCGGCTGGAAACCTTGCTACCCGAAGCCCGCATCGGCGTGGCGCACGGACAACTGCGCGAGCGCGAACTGGAGCAAGTGATGCGCGACTTTTTGCAGCAAAGATTCAACGTGTTGCTCTGTTCCACCATCATCGAAACCGGCATCGACATCCCCAACGCCAACACCATCATCATCAACCGTGCCGACAAATTCGGGCTGGCGCAACTGCACCAGCTTCGCGGGCGCGTCGGCCGCAGCCACCACCAAGCCTACGCCTACCTGCTCACGCCCGAATACATCACCAAAGACGCAGAAAAGCGCCTAGACGCCATCGCGGCGGCAGACGAACTCGGCGCAGGTTTCACCCTCGCCATGCAGGATTTGGAAATCCGCGGCGCAGGCGAAATCCTTGGCGAAGGACAATCCGGCGAAATGATACAGGTCGGCTTCACACTCTACACCGAAATGCTCAAACAAGCCGTGCGCGACCTCAAAAAAGGCCGCCAGCCCGATCTCGACGCGCCATTGGGCATTACCACAGAAATCAAACTGCACAGCCCGGCATTATTGCCAGAAAGCTACTGCCCCGACATCCACGAACGGCTCGTCCTCTACAAACGCCTCGCCGTCTGCGAAACCGTGCAGCAAATCAACGCCATACATGAAGAACTGGTCGACCGCTTCGGTCTGCCCGAACAACCCGTCAAAACCCTCATCGAAAGCCACCACCTGCGGCTCGCAGCAAAAGAATTGGGCATAGACGCCATCGACGCGACCAGCGAAGCCGTCACCATTACCTTCGGCAAACACCACCAAATCGACCCAACAGAAATTATCCTGCTGATTCAGACAGATAAAAAATACCGGCTGGCAGGGGCGGATAAGTTGAAGTTTACGGCTCAGATGGAGGATGTGGAGATGAGGATTAAGACAGTGAAGAGTGTGTTGAAGATTTTGAAAGAAAGAGTGGTTGCAAAGTAGAGGCTAGTGAAAAAAGGTCGTCTGAAACGATTTTCAGACGGCCTTTTATTATCCAAAATTTGTAGGTCGAATACTTGTATCCGACAAAATCTCCCGTATGAAGCTGTCAGATTCTAGAATCCGACCTACATCTGCTTGGAAAAACTTTTCATGTAGTAGGCAAAAGATTTATGATGCCGATTGGAACAGCAAGCAACAAATGAAATACCGTTGTGGGCATTTCTGACGTAGTTTGGAACAAAATCTAACATTCATTTTTTTACAGGTCTGTGAAATTTCTAATAATCCAGCGTATGTTTATTTTCAAAGGAAATATTATGCCCGAACTCAAAATTTTTAAAGATGAGCCTAATGATGCCGAATATTTGAAATGGAGAGAGAACAACCCTGATGGTTATATATTAAATATAAACAAAGAAGGCAAACCCATTTCTAAATATCCTATGATACATCGTGTACAAGGAATAAAGAGGAAACCATGTATCAGCAATGAGAATGGTAACTACACTACTGAATCAAGCCCTTATTATAAAGTTTGTTCTAATTCCATTCCTGCATTAGAGGCTTATTCTCGGCAGAAATATAATAAACATTTAACCGGATGCGGACATTGTATGGAAGATTACGTCCCCAGCGAATACATTGAAATACCCACTTTTCAGGTAGCCTATCAACAATCTTTGGAAAATGATTTAGATGAACTTAACCAACGCTTAGAAAACGCCACAACCGAAGAAGCCAAAACCGAAATCCAGCGCCTGATTAACGCCCGCAGAGGTCAAGGCGAATTCAGAAACGGCGTATTGGAACGGTATCCGCAATGCCCCATCAGCGGCGTGGATATGCCTGAATTGCTGATTGCCAGCCATATCAAACCTTGGCGCGACTGCAAGGATGATGAAGAATGGCAACGGCTTGACCCATACAACGGCTTGATGCTCGCCCCAAACATTGATGCCTTGTTTGATAGTGGGCTGATTACGTTTGAGCCAGATGGCAAAATCCGTATTAGCAAAAGGCTTTCTGAAAAAAACCTGTTCCGACTAGGCATCTCAACTGATACAAAATTAAAAATTCACCCTGATAGCGAAAAATACTTTAAGTGGCATCGAGAAGAAATATTTAAGCCCTAACAAGCCGTAGCCCGCATTAAACCTGCAGGTAGGGTGTATACGGTACGCACGCGGGCTTTGAGTGTAAAAAAGGTCGTCTGAAACATTTTTCCAGTTTTCAGACGACCTTTTGCCAAATATTATCGGCAGCGGCTCAATGCCAACCTTAAACCTGCTCCGATTTCTTCAGGGCTGTTATCCAATGATAAAATTACATCGTCTGCATCAATGGCATCCCACGTTTCCAGCTTGACATGGCAGCTCGGGCTGATTTTCAGGCAGCCGTTGTGCAGCCAAATATCTCCGCTCATCATGTTTTTAAATAGTGCACGTCAAACCTACATACAGGGGAGTGTGCGGCACGCATACATGCTTTAAGTGTGAATACAGAAGCAGTATAAAAAGGCCGTCTGAAAATACTGAAACTGTCGGCGATTGAAAATTGAGTCTAAGGCTGCTAAATCGATCAGGGAATTATTATGAAAATGAGGGTAATGATGCTGGGAGTAACAGGCTTGATTTTATCCGGCTGCTTTTTCTCTAATGATGAAATTAAGTTGGAAGATATTTGGAATTTTAAAATTACTGTCAATGAAGCTAAGGGGAATAGGCAGGTGCATTTGACAGGCTTATTAGGCAATAGTGCAATGGGTATTTCAGATATCAAAATAACTAACCGCAACGATGAGCTGAATATTACTTTATTTCAAAAATTAGCAGGTTCGGAATACTCAGGAACATTAGATAAAGAAATTGCTCTTGAAAGCAATATCAAGAAGATTACTTATGGTTCTAAACACGAGATGATATGGCAAGACTAAAAATTATAGTAGAGGCCGTCTGAAAAAGATTCAGACGGCCTCTAAAATTATAAATGGATAGATTTTTTGGCTATCCTATTTCGGCAACATTTCAAGGTTTATCTGCGCAGAAAAAGGAATACAGCAACTGTATCATCTCGGTTACCCTCGGGTCGGCAATGTAATATTGCCGTTCCCGATGGTTCACTTCAAACGATACCAAACCGGCTTCACGCAGTAGCGCTAATTGGCTGGACATTGCCGCTTGCGGCAGTCCGGATGATTCAGCCAACTCGGTTACATTGTGCGGCCTTTCATGTAGTTTGCACAATACGGCGAGGCGGTTGGGATTGGCCAGTAGTTTGAGAAAAGCGGTGGCTTCTTCGTAGGGCGGTTGATTGTCGGCAATGGTCATTTTTCACGCTTTTCGGCAAATGAGGAGGTCGAATTATCAGTCATAATGGCCTCAGCAGCAACTTTCAGACGGCCTTTGCTTAATGATTCCATGGCATTTTGGCCAGCAGGCGAGCCATGCCGCAGAATCCGGTTAGTCCAGCCGTTAATAGGCCTGCGCCGACTATCACGTCTATCAGATAAAACCAAGGCGATACCAGCCAACCTGCCAGCACGCCCAACAGAATCAAACTGCCCGCAATGGTTTGCACCTGCCGCATGATATCCGGTGCGGCACGGTCGGCAACAATAGGAAGCCCTGCAGCTTTCCATGCAAGTAAGCCGCCTTCTAGAATATAACATTCTCGACCTTGGCCAAGCGCTGACAATATTGTTTCTGCCCGTGTTGTACGTTTACCGCTCAGGCAATAAAAAATCAGGCATGGGGCAGTATCATCGGGCAGTTTGTCTCGCTGCTGTTCAGGCGGAAGGGATAATGCGCCGCCAATATGCCCGCCCCGATATTCGGCTTGGCTTCGGATGTCCACTGCCAACGCGCCCTCACGGATTTTTGCCATTGCTTCGGAAGGCTTGATTTGCGGGAGTTGTCCGACCGTACTCATGTTTTGCCTTCTTTATTTTTTGTTGATGCGGCAGGTGTTGATGCCCAATAAGCTGTACAGCGCGCAGTTGCCAATCAGTGCTGTACCCAGGGGGATGATGCCCAGCCAACCCCACCAGCCAATGTGTCCGGTAGCGGCTGCAGCAATCAGCGCTACGCCGATAACAATACGGATTACGCGATCCAAAGTACCCAAGTTTCGTTTCATTTTATTGCTCCTTGTTTCAGAATGAATTATCTATAAATAAATATATATATAATAAAAATCATATATGAGAAATATTATATCCCTAAAAATGATTTTGTCAAATTATTTGTAACCATGCAGTTTGGAATAGGGATAGGTATTGGTTTGTTTGGTTGGTGTAAATGATCGCTTAAGCATCTGATTTAAAATAAAAGAACGATATAATTTTTATATATAAAAAAGGCCGTCTGAAAAGTATTTTTCAGACGGCTTAAATATTTATGTTTTACAGTAAAGGACTCATCAGGCGGACGACATTTTCCACGAGGTCGCGGAGTTTGGAGCGTTGTTGCCATGATTTGATGGCAATGTAGCTGCTGTTTTTAAGGTAGCTGCGTTGGAGGTTGCAGATTTGTTTGGTGGTATCACGATCGTAGATGGCGAGGCTGATTTCTAGGTTGAGGAAGAAACTGCGCATGTCCATGTTGACCGTACCGAAGAGGGAGTAGTCTTCGTCAATAGTCATGGTTTTGGCATGTAGAAGACCGCCTTCAAACATGGCGATTTTGACGCCGGCTTCCAGCAACATAGGGTAGTAGGCGCGTGAGGCGTAGCGAACCATCAGTGAATCGACTTTGGCAGGCAGTATCAGGGTCACTTTGACGCCGCGTTTGGCGGCAACGGTTAATGCCATGAGAAGCGGCTCGTCGGGGACAAAGTAGGGGGTGGTAATCGTGATTTGTTTGGTGGCGGCATAGATGGCGCTGATGATGGTTTCGTAAATAACGAAGCTGCCTTGCTCGGGGGCGGATGGAATGATTTGGGCAACGATATCGTCTTGCTGCATTTTTTCAGGAAGGATTTGGGGCAGCAGGCTTTGGGCTTGGTTGAGGTATGTTTGTACGTTTTGGAGGTTTTCATCGGTTTCGACGGCAAGGTCGGCGAAGAAGACGGCAGACAGTTCCAAAACCATAGGCCCTGTGCAGCGCATCATGACATCGACCCATTCTCCAACGCCGGAGTTTTGTTTGAAATAGCGCGGGTCGACGAGGTTGAAGCTGCCGGTGTAACCAATTTTGCTGTCGATAACGAGGATTTTGCGGTGGTTGCGCAGGTCGGTACGCGTAAATAATGTACGCCAAATGCCGACAGGCAATGAGGTATGTACTTCAATGCCTGCTTGGCGCAGTATCTCTACCCAATCGCTTTCAAAAAAACTCCTGCTGCCGACGGCATCGGCCAGAATGGCGCAGTCAACGCCTCGATCTGCGGCGGCAAGAATTTCATTTAAAATTTCTTCAATGCGGCCTTTGGGTTCGATAATGTAAAAGGCCAGCAGGCAGGAATGGGTTGCGGCGCGTATGTCCGCAAGCATGCTGTCGATGATGGCATCTGTGGTAGAGAGCAGGCTCATGGCGTTGCCTTTGGTTGCACCCAGCCCCGTTCCTTTTTCGGCAACTTTACTGATGCCGTGGTATCGTGATTTGACTTGGTCGGCAATGTCGAGATAGATATCGGCTAGATGGGTGGCGGCAAAGTTGCGGTAGAAGCGGTTCATTTCGCCGGTACGTTTGGCGCGGGCGGTGCCTAGACGAGGCTCTCCAATAAGGATGTAGGCGATGGTTCCGAATACGGGGAAAAGGAATAGGATAATCAGCCAGGCAAAGGTTGAGCCGATGTTTTTTTGTTTGTACAACACGCGCAGCATACAGACGAGTGCGGCGCAGGTGTGGGCGAAGATGAAAATTTCGGTCCAGGTGATGTCTTTAAAAAAATTCATATTCGGTAGCGGGAGTGGATGTGTTTTTAAGTTTGAAGGTGTCAGCTGATAAGCTTCAGATATTAAGTATATAGAAAAACCGTCTGAAAACAAATTTACACGATAATCGTGTTTCTGTTTTCAGACGGCCTTTGAGTTGTTTTAATTAACGGTGATACTGACGGGATAATTCATGTACGGTATCGACCAAAATTTTGGCGTGTTCCGGATTGGCGTGTTGGTTGATGCCGTGTCCGAGGTTGAATACATGGCCGCTGCCGTTGCCATAGTCGGCAAGAATGCGTGCGACCTCGGTGCGGATAGATTCCGGTGTACCGAAGAGGGCAAATGGGTCGAAGTTGCCTTGCAGGGCAACTTGTTCGCCGACGCGACGGCGGGCTTCACCGATGTTGCATGTCCAGTCCAAGCCCAATGCGTCTGCGCCGATTTCTGCCATGCTTTCCAGCCACAGTCCGCCGCCTTTGGCAAACACGATAACGGGAACGCGTCTGCCTTCACTTTCGCGTTTCAATCCGGCAACGATTTGGCGGATGTATTTGAGGCTGAATTCTTTAAACGCCGCATCGCTCAGGACGCCGCCCCAAGTATCGAAAATCTGCACGGCCTGCGCACCCGCGTCGATTTGGGCGTTGAGGTAGGCGGTAACGGCTTGGGCGTTGGTGTCGAGGATTTTGTGCAGCAAATCGGGGCGCGAGTACATCATGGTTTTGATGGTGCGGAATTCTTTGCTGCTGCCGCCTTCAACCATGTAGCAGGCAAGTGTGAATGGGCTGCCTGAGAAGCCGATCAGCGGAACTCGGCCGTCTAGTGCTTTACGGATGGAAGTTACGGCATCAAAGACGTATTGCAGTTTTTCCATGTCAGGAACTTGCAGTTTTGCAATGTCGACTTCGTGTTGCAAGGCGCGTTCAAATTTCGGGCCTTCGCCTTCGGCAAAATACAGGCCCAAACCCATGGCATCGGGAACGGTCAGAATATCGGAAAACAGAATTGCCGCGTCTAGATCAAAACGTTCTAAAGGTTGGATGGTAACTTCGGTTGCCAACTCGGTGTTTTTGCACAAATCGAGAAAACTGCCTGCGCGCGCGCGCGTGGCTTTGTATTCAGGCAGATAGCGTCCGGCTTGGCGCATCATCCAGATAGGAGTGTATTCGACAGGCTGTTTGAGCAGGGCGCGGAGGAAAGTGTCGTTTTTCAGAGCAGTCATGGTAGAGAGGCTTTCTGATTTGGTGTGTTGGACAAAGTTCAGACGGCCTTAGATATGTATTGAGGCCGTCTGAAATGATTAAGTAGTTGGTTTTGTTGTAGATTTCATATTGTTGCTTAATGCGAAATCAGCACATCAATTTGACTGAGGAAGAGCTGCCGGATGTTCTTCTTCGGCCACGCTTTCCAAAACCAGATTGCGTTGTTCTTGCGCTTTTTGTGGTTGGTCTGTTTCATCAAACACGCGGGCCAAGACCAAATGTGCGGATACGCTGGGTTGCAGGGCGATGCTGGCTTCGAGGTAGCCTTGGGCTTTGCCCCAAAGTTTGCGTCCGTAAGCCAGTTGGCCAAGATACATCAACAGTGGTGCATTGTCGGGTTGTTCCTGCAGCCAAGAGTCTGCCAAGTCGATGGCTTTTTGTTGCTCGCGCTCGCTTAGGAAACGTACGGATTCGACAAATGCTTCCAAGAGCTCAGGCTGACGGGTTTGCGGATAATGGGCTTTAACCCATTTGACCGCCTCGGCATACAAACCCAAACGCTCGTATTTTTCGGCAATCGCGACACACAATTCGCCTGATTTCAAGCTTTCAGGAATGCGTTTCAAACAAGCTTTCAGACTGCCTGCATCGGTTACTTCGCTTAAGAGGCGGCGATATGCCCAATTTTGATACTGTTCGGCTTCGTAATCGTTGATGGCGCCGGCTTTAACCAGTTTTTCTGCTTTTGCCAAGACATCTGCAGCATCGCCATGATCAAAGGCATAACGCAATTGCAGGCGGACCAGGCGGCTTAAGTTGCTATTGATTTTTGCTGCGGCTTCAAGGTTTTGTGCGGCAGTCGGATAATCGCGGCGGCTCAGTGCAGATTCGGCCAGCAAAAGATGACGGGAAAGTTGTTGTTTTTGTGGCAGCTGTTCGATTTCATGCAGGTAGCGGTCGCGCAATTCGAAGTTTTCCATTTGGTCGGCCGCATGCGCGCCCAACATCAAAGCCAGGGTGCGGTTGTCGCCTGCTTCTTTGTTTTGCAAGACTTTGGCGGCTTCTTGTTCGGCTTTTTCAAAACGGCCTTCAAAATATGCCAGACCCGCGCTGTTCAAAGAGGCAGAAGCCTGGCGGCCTTTGCGGGCAATGCCGAAGCGTTGCATACGCGCCGGAATGTTCAAGAGGCCGAACACGAATTTAATCAGGAAATACAAGACGAATACGCTCAACAGCAGGCCTAAAACAAAGGCATGCAGATTGATACGCAGCATGGTTTGTTCAACCACGACATACACGTTGCCGGTATAAATGCCGGAAGCCAACGCTAAACCGACGGCGGCGGCAAACAGAATGACAATCCAAACGACGGTTTTCATGCTTGCTCTCCTTTAATTTTGGCAGCAGGCTTGGTTTGGTTTTGTGGTTTGGCAGCTTCGGCGGCCGGTTCTTTTTTGTTTTCAGACGGCAATGCAGGTGCTTCTAAAGACTGAGGAGCGGAAGTGGCAGCCGGTGCGGAAGTTGTGGCTTGCTCGGTAGTTGCAGCCGGAGCGGAAGCGGTTTTCTCGGCAGCTTGGGTTTGTGCAGCTTCTACGGTCGTCATTTGTATACGCGAACCTTCTTGATAAGCGCGAACGGCGCTCAAGCTGGCTTTCAGGCTGTCGTCTGAAATCATGCGGACATCAAGGGCTTTGAGTTCGGCCAACTCTTTCAACCATGACTGGGTAGCAGGGGATTTGCTGTCGAAGTATTGCTTCACGGTTGCTTCAACGTTGTTCAAATCGCTTTGATACACTTCGCCGTTGTGTTGCAACAGGGCAATGCGCGCATCCAAAAGGCGCAGGCGTAGGTTTTCACGGATGAAGTAGGTTTGAGCGGGCGAAATCAACATGGCGTCGTTGCTGTCCAGATGACGGACTTCAACCAAGCCTTTGAGGGCATTGAGGGATTTTTCCCATGTGTTTTCCCACCAAGTTCCTGAATTGGCGACTTCGACAGGCGCGGCACCCGGTTTCAATACGCCGTCCAAAACCAAAGGCAGGCCTGAAATACCGGTTTCCAAACGGTCGATACGCAAGGCAGTGGCGGAAATATCGACATAAGGACGGTTTTTTAGCGCGGCCAAATCATTGCTGATGGCTTGTTTGATGGGGATAAGTTCAGGTTGTTCAAAACGGCTTAAGCGGCTGTCGATGTGTTCCAATACGCTGACTGCGCCTTGGAGGTTGCCTGACAGCATCAATTGTTGCGAAGCAGTGTTCAACATCGATTCGGCTTCGTCGACCAGCCAGTTGATACGGCCTTTGAGTAACTCTTGATAAGCTTTCTGCAATTGCAGGATTTGATCGCTATTGTTTTTTTGACCGTTGTTCAGGCGGTCTAACTCGGCTTGAATAGCGGTTTGGCGGTTGAGGTTGTCTTTTAGAAGGCTAGCGTTTTCAGACTCGCCCAATGCAGCTTTGTCGATTTTTTGGTTGAATTCGAGCTCTTGGTTTTTTAAAACATTTTGGCCCTGTACAAACAGGAATCCGCTCGCGCCCAAGCTAAGCAGTGCCAAGACGGTTGCACCTGCGGCCAAGGCTTTGCCGCCAGATTGTTTGATGATAACAGGGGCGTTGTTTTGTGGGAGATTGTTGGACTCGGGCATGCTCGCCTCCACTCGCTGAGGTTGGGTAGGTTTGATTTGTTCAGACGGCCTGGTGTTTTCAGAACGTTCAGGCGCCGGAGCTGCCGTATTGGCAACTTGTTGGGTATCTTTATTGTCTTCGACTGGGTTCACTGCTTGACTCCTTTGTGGCATGGATGAAAGTGCAGCGGATAAAGAAGTGACGGTTTCTACATGTTTGGCGCCGACGATGCGAAGTGCATCGGCAATACGCGGATGGTGGGTAAAGTATAGCAAGGATTCGAAGAATCGGGAAAATTGCGGCGGAATCTGATGGAAAAATTCGCGCGCGAGCTCGCCGGATGTGACGTAGGCGGCAGCGATGTCTTCAGTTTTAAAGTTCTGCCAATCGATGGCGTGTGGCCGTCTGAAATAGATTTCGGCGATGTCGATTTGGAAACCCAGTTCGGTCAGTTTGTCTGCTAAAAAATCACGGCCGCCATGACCTCGAATGATTAGAACTCGGGCGTTGGGTGGCAGGTTTTTCCAAATAGGCATTCTCAAGACGGCTTCGCTGTCGTTGCCGTCTTCGGGAGAGAATACGGGATAGGGGGAGAATTGCGCCAAAGTATGTTGGCTGGTTTGGCCGACGGTAATGTGTGCTTTGTGGCCGTCTGAAAAGTTCAGATGCGGCGCTGCGGTTTCAATAGCGGTCGGGCTGACCCAAAACACGACGTCGGCTTGCTTGAATTGTTCGGGGAGTTTTTTTTGCGCCGAACGATCCACCTCTATTTCAATCGGACTCAATACCTGAGCCTGCCAACCGGCTGTATGGCAGGTTTGGATATCTTGCTGTGGACGGTTGGACGGACGGATGATGAGTAGAGTAGGCATAATGTGGGATAAATTATTAAGGTTTAGGCCGTCTGAAAGAAGGGTTTCAGACGGCCTGTTGCTAACGTACGTTATTGATCGACGAATGCGCGCTCAATCAGGTAGTCGCCGCGAACGCCGGTTTTCGGAGAAACGGTCAGGCCGAATTCGTCCAAGACGTTGCAGGTATCTTTCAACATGGCAGGGCTGCCACACAACATGGCGCGGTCGTCTTGCGGATTGATTTTAGGCAGGCCGATGTCTTCAAAGAGTTTGCCACTGCGCATTAAATCGGTCAGACGGCCTTGATGTACATATTCTTCGCGTGAAACGATCGGGTAGTAAATCAGTTTTTCTTTAACCAAGTCGCCCAAGTATTCGTGTTCGGGCAATTCTTTGGTGAAGCGGTCGTAGTATGCCAAGTCTTTTTTGTAGCGTACGCCGTGAACCAAGATAATTTTTTCGAATTGCTCATAAACATCAGGGTCTTTGGTAATGCTCAAGAAAGGGGCGATACCGGTACCGGTGCTCAAGAGGTAGAGATGTTTGCCCGGATTCAGGTCGCCGGCAACCAGTGTACCGGTCGGTTTTTTACTGATGAGGACATCGTCGCCGACTTTAAGGTGTTGCAGGCGGCTGGTCAATGGGCCGTCTTGTACTTTGATACTGAAAAATTCCAGATGCTCTTCCCAGTTGGCAGAAGCCACGCTGTATGCGCGCATCAGCGGTTTGCCGTCTACCATCAGGCCGACCATGACGAATTGGCCGTTTTCAAAGCGCAAAGACTCGTCACGGGTACAGGTGAAAGTGAAGTAAGCGTCGGTCCAGTGGTGTACGGACAAGACTTTCTGGGTGTTGAATGCTGCCATTGATATTTCCTGTCGGATAAGGCCGTCTGAAAAGAATAGGTAGGGGCGGCCGAGGTTAATAAAAAGAATGGAATATGGTGTTCAGCTACTTGCTTGCCGGTTTGGCTGATTTTTCGCTGAGGCTGTGCAGGTTGGAATAGCGTCCGCCTGCGTTGATCAATTCATGATGAGTGCCTTGTTCGACTACATTGCCTTCGTGCATCACAACGATATTGTCGGCTTTTTCGATGGTTGAAAGTCGGTGGGCAATCACCAATGTGGTACGGTTTTGCATCAGGTTTTCCAATGCGGTTTGTACCAAACGTTCGGATTCATTATCTAATGCGCTGGTGGCTTCGTCCAAAATCAAAATCGGCGCATTTTTCAAAAGCGCACGCGCAATGGCGAGGCGTTGACGTTGGCCGCCGGACAGTTTTAAACCGTTTTCGCCAACTTCAGTGTGCAAACCTTGCGGCATTTTTTGGATAAATTCCCAAGCATTCGCGGCTTTTGCAGCATTGATAATTTCTTCTTCACTGAATTTGTCAGCTTGAGCATAGGCAATGTTTTCAGCAATCGTACCATTAAACAGGATAACGTTTTGGCCGACAAATGCCATGCGGCTGCGCAGGCTTTCGAGTGTATATTCCTTGATGTTGACGCCGCCAATCAAAACCTTGCCTTCATCCGGATTGAGGAAGCGCGGCAACATATTGGCCAGAGTGGTTTTACCGCAGCCTGATGCGCCGACCAATGCAGTCACTTTGCCTTGCGGTACAAGCAGGTTGATGTGGTTCAAGCTGTTGCGTTCGGCTTCAGGATAGCGGTGTACAACATCGCAAAATTCAATATCTCCAGGGTTTGGGCTGAGGATTTGTTTGCCTTCGTTGCTCTCTTCGGGTTGATCCAAAAAGGTAAAGACACTTTCTGCCGCCGCCAAACCGCGTTGCAGGGATTGCATCACGCCGGTCATACGTTTGATGGGGTCAAACATCATGATCATGCTGGACAAAAACGACATAAAATCGCCTGCACTAAATCCTGAAAGCCCTGCTTGGCGTGCCGCTGCGTAAATAATCGCAGCCAGTGCAACCGAAGCCATTAATTGCGTAATGCCGGTACCGGCAGAGCTGGCGGAAACCTGTTTGAGCAGGTTGCGGCGCACATCGTCGGCAATACGGTTGAAGCGGCGATTTTCATAATCTTGACCGCCATAGATTTTCACAACACGTTCACCATTGATGCTTTCTCCCAAAACCTGCATCAGCTGACCGATGTAAATTTGATTGTTGGCAGACAATTTGCGCAAGCGTTTGCTGACCGTTTGGATACATACGGCGACGACCGGCAAAATAATAAAAGTAATCAGGGTCAAACGCCAGTTTAGATAAGTCAACAAGCCCAACAGACCGACCACGCTCACGCCGTCTTTGGCGATCACGGTAATGACGTTAAATCCTGCATCGGTAATTTGGTTGACGTCGTTTAAAATGCGCGACATCAGACGGCCGCCGGTATTGCTGCTGAAATACGAAGTCGGCAGGTGCATCATTTTATTGAACATTTCACCGCGCAAACGCTGCACCAAGTGGCTGGACAGATAAGTCGTGCAATATTCGTTAATGAAGTTGAACAGGCCGCGAACGAAAAACAGCGCCACAATTGCCAGCGGCAACCATGACATGCTTTTCATGTTTTTATCGACAAAACCTTCATTAATCAAAGGTTTGAGTAAGTAACCGAAAGCCGGCATCGTACCGGCGACAATCAGCATGGCTACTACGGAGACGATAAACATCTTCCAATAGCTTTTTAAATATCCAAGCAAACGCTTGTACAGCTCCCAGTTGGATGTGGCTTGTGTTGTCTGCATATCAATCCAGATTTAGAGCAAACATGCAATTCTAAACGAAAATATCTGTCATTACAATGTTTGCAATTGAAAGTTGAAAGGAGTTGGTATTGTTTTAACGCCTTGATTTTATAATGAGAACGACTGTGATGCGGTAGGATTGGCAATAATGTTATCCACTTCTCAAGCACCAGTTGCGGCCGTCTGAAAAAGTTTCAGACGGCCTCTTCAGTCGTCAAAGACAGCTGGTTAAGCCAAAGCTTCCTTAATGATGTCTTTTACTGTCGTTGCGTTATTAGGGACAACACGGACACGTTGCGGCAAGTTTTCCAAGCCTTCCAATGCGGCCGGGCGGGGGATGGCAACTTCGCCAACAGCTTCATGGATGGTGGCTTCAAATTTGGCAGCCAACGCGGTTTCGAGACAGACGATGGTTTCGCCGGCTTCGCGTACTTCACGCGCTACTTTGACGCCATCGGCTGTATGCGGATCAATCAACTCACGGTCTTGTTCGTAAACCTGTTTGATGGTGGCAAGGCGGTTGGCATGGGTCGATTTGCCGGAAACAAAGCCATATTGTTGATGTACTTTGTTTAACATAAATTCCAAATTGAAACCTTTGCCGGAGCCTACTTCAGCCCATAATGTTTTGATTTCGTCTGCATCGCGGTCCATCAGGTCAAACACAAAACGCTCGAAGTTGGAGGCTTTGGAAATATCCATAGACGGGCTGGAAGTGACGTGGGTGTGTTCGCTGTTGCGCGGGCGGTATGCGCCGGTTTTGAAAAATTCGTCCAATACGTCGTTTTCATTGGTGGCAACAATCAAGCGGTGGATAGGCAGACCCATTTGGCGGGCAATATGGCCGGCGCAGACATTGCCGAAGTTGCCGCTTGGTACGCAGAAGCTGATTTTTTCATCATTGCTCGAAGTGGCATTGAAATAACCGGCAAAGTAATATACGACTTGAGCGACGATACGGCCCCAGTTGATGGAGTTGACTGTACCGATGTGGTATTTGGCTTTGAATTCGGCATCGTTTTGTACGGCTTTGACGATGTCTTGGCAGTCGTCAAACATGCCTTCAACGGCGATGTTGTGGATATTAGCATCTTGCAGGCTGAACATTTGCGCACGTTGGAATGCGCTCATTTTGCCTTCCGGAGACAGCATGAAGACATTAACGCCTTTTTTACCGCGCAGGGCATATTCGGCGGCAGAGCCGGTGTCGCCGCTGGTGGCGCCCAAGATATTGAGCACTTTGCCTTCTTTATTCAATACATATTCAAACGCATTGCCCAAGAATTGCATGGCCATGTCTTTGAATGCCAAAGTCGGGCCGTTGGACAGGGCTTGGATTTTGATGCCGTCTGAAAGTGTGCGCACCGGAGTAATGGTTTGGGTACCGAATACTTTTTCGGTGTAGGTGCGGTTGATGATGTCGCGTAAATCATCAGCAGGGATGTCGGTGGCAAACAGGCTCATGACTTCAAACGCCAGCTCAGGATAGCTGAGTGTGCGCCATTGGTCTAAAGTAGCACAGTCGATTTGAGGGTATTGCTCAGGCAGCATCAAACCGCCGTCAGGAGCTAAACCCATCAATAAAACTTCGCTGAATTGCTTGCGTGCGGTTGCACCGCGGGTGCTGATGTATTTCATGGTTTCTTCTCTATATATTTAAAATTCAAATAGAAAGTCAAAACGAATTCAGACGGCCTAGATATTAAAAAAGGCCGTCTGAACGATTATTTGTAGAGTCGTTTGAAGCAGGCGGTAACCGTTTTTGCGGTAACGGAAGCAATAGCTTGCTCGCGGGTTGCCGGACTCAATACCTGCATCATTTCGGTTGCAGTCAATTGATTTGGCGCTTCCTCGCTGGCGCAGCCGCAGATTTTATTTTCCCATTCGGCTTGTTTTTCCGCGCTCATGGCCAAAGCAATGACGCGCCATTCGTTACGTTTGTTTAATTCGGTACGGCATTGGCTGTCTACCGCCATTTTCACTACGCTGCTGCCGATACCTGTGCCGCTGCCCAAACCGCCGAAAGATTCGCCGCCGGTAGCACATGCACCCAATAAAAAAACTGATGTAATAGCTGCCAAAAGAGTTTTTGAAGTCATGATGTTTCCTGTAAGCAAGGCCGTCTGAAACGCCCGAAGAGTTCTCAAAATAGCATGTATTATACCGTAATGCGGCCTGATATGTGTGTTTGCGAAACTGCCGTATAATGCTAGCGAATTTTCTTTTCAATCAGCCAGCACGGAAGCTACTATGTCCGACCTTTTTGCCCGCCAACCCGAAGCCCCTTTAGCCGAACGCCTGCGCCCGCATTCCCTGGACGATGTCATTGGGCAGCAGCACTTAATCGGCGAAGGCAAACCTTTGCGTGTGGCGGTTGAGGGTGGAAAGCCGCATTCTATGTTGCTGTGGGGGCCACCGGGTGTAGGCAAAACCACGTTGGCGCGGATTTTGGCGCAGAGTTTCAATGCCCAGTTTTTGCCTGTTTCCGCCGTATTCTCCGGCGTGAAAGACATACGCGAGGCAATCGATAAAGCCGAAATCGCTTTGCAACAGGGACGCACGACGATTTTGTTTGTCGATGAAGTCCACCGCTTCAACAAGGCGCAGCAGGACGCGTTTTTGCCCCATGTCGAAAGCGGTTTGCTGACCTTTATCGGCGCGACTACGGAAAATCCGTCGTTCGAAGTCAATCCTGCGCTGTTGAGCCGCGCGCAGGTATATGTTTTGCAATCCTTGTCTTCAGACGACCTCAAAAAGCTGATTGCCAAAGTGTTGGCGTTGCCCGAATACCGAGATTTCACGATTGAAGCCGATGCGCAGGAGCTGCTCGTCAATACCGCCGACGGCGATGCGCGCAGATTGTTGAATCTGTTGGAACAATTTTTACGCGCCGCCGACACACGTCGTCTGAAAACCTTAACTGCCGAATTTCTCGCCGACAGCTTGGGCGCGCAAATCCGCCGTTTCGACAAAGGCGGCGAGAGTTTCTACAACCAAATCTCCGCCCTGCACAAATCCGTACGCGGTTCGCATCCGAATGCCGCGCTGTATTGGTTCTGCCGTATGCTCGACGGCGGCACCGACCCGCGTTACCTCGCCCGCCGCATCGTGCGCATGGCGTGGGAGGACATCGGGCTTGCCGACCCTCGCGCCTTCCAAATTGCCAACGATGCCGCCGCCACCTTCGAACGCTTAGGCTCGCCCGAAGGCGAACTCGCGCTGGCGCAAGCCGTGCTGTACCTTGCCGTCGCCGCCAAATCCAACGCGGGCTACAAGGCATACAACCAAATGCGCCGTTTCGTCAAAGAAAATGCCAGCGACGAAGTGCCTGTCCATCTGCGCAATGCGCCGACCAAGTTGATGAAAGAATTGGGTTACGGACGCGAGTACCGCTACGCTCATGACGAGCCTAACGCTTACGCCGCCGGAGAAAGCTATATGCCCGATGGTTTGGATGAACTCGATTTCTACCAACCCGTTCCGCGCGGCCTGGAAATCAAAATTGGCGAAAAGCTGAAATGGCTGAAATCCTTGGATGAAGATGCACTGGATGATTAAAACAGTAAATGAACATAATACAAATCTAAGATCAAATTGAGTTTTTCAGACGGCCTTTGCTGTTTGAATATTTTTAACCTATACCATACACACAAATTTTCATGAATATTTTTGAAGCCTTACTATTATTGTGCCTGCTGATTGTCATTAGCGCGTTTGTATCCTGTTCCGAACTCGCGCTTGCCTCGGCACGTAAAATCAAATTGCAGGTCATGGCGAAAGACGGCGGCGATACGCGTGCGCTTGACGTAATCAATATGCAGCAGCAGCCGGGCAGTTTTATTACCGTTGTCCAAATTGGTTTGAACGCCGTCGCCATTCTTGCCGGTATTGTCGGCGAGGCGGCAATACGTCCGTATTTTGGCAAGCTGTTGGAGAATGCAGGCAGTTGGGGCAGCACAGTTGCCTCTTTGCTGACTTTCTCGCTGGTTACAGGCAGCTTTATTTTAATTGCCGACCTGATGCCCAAGCGCATGGCGATGACCCATCCCGAAGCGGTGGCGGTACGCATTGTCCGTCCGATGATGTTTTTGATTTTTATCTTAAAGCCCCTTGTCTGGGTTTTTGACGGGTTGGCAAACGCAATATTCAAACTCTTCAAAATCTCAACCGTCCGTCAGGAGCAGCTGACCTCGGAAGATATTTATGCCGTCGTTGATGCCGGTGCGCAGGCTGGTGTATTGAAAGAACAAGAACACTATCTGATTGAAAACATTTTCGATATGCAGGAGCGTACGGTCACTTCCACCATGAGTACGCGCGAATATATCGCCTATTTTGACAAACACGACGACAGCGATACCGTGTTGGAAATGATGTCGGACAAACCGCACAACAAATTCCTCGTATGCGACGGCGACTTGGAACGCGTCATCGGCTATATCGAATCGCATACGCTGCTGACCTTGTTTTTAAAAGAAAAAGATGTCCGTCTGACCGACAAGCGCGTGTTGCGCAAAGCCTTGTTTATCCCCGACACGCTGTCGCTTTATGATGTATTGGAGACCTTCAAAACTTCCGGCGAAGACTTTGCCGTAGTGGTGAACGAATACGCGCTGGTAGTCGGTGTGGTAACGCTGAAAGACGTGATGAGCATCGTCATGGGCGAGCTGGTCAATACCGAAGAAGAGCCGCAAATCATCCGCCGTACCGAAGATACATGGTTGGTGGACGGGGCCACGCCGCTTACCGATGTTATGCGCGCGCTGGATATTGAAGAGTTTCCCAATTCGGAAAACTACGAAACCATCGCCGGCTTTATGATGTATTCCCTGCGCAAAATTCCGAAACGTACGGATTTTCTGGTTTATGCCGGTTATAAGTTTGAAATCATTGATACTGAAAATTTGAAAATCGACCAGCTTTTGGTTTCCAAACAAGGAAATATGGTGGGGAAAATGTAATAGGCTTTAAAGGAATATTTGTAGTATCAGATGAAAACGGGCCATCTTGAAATAAGTTGCTTATGATTTATGTCTTTTCTTAAGTTGTATAAAAGGCCGTCTGAAAATCAAATAATCAAAAAAGAAAACCGGATTTCTATCAACTGGGAATCCGGTTTGTTTTATTTTCAACTTAGAACGTCAGCCTTACACCGGCGCGGACGGAGCGGCCCGGCAATGGTGCGATATATTTGAGCATGGAGTTTTGCGGTCTTGCGGTACGGTTGGCAAGGTTGCGTGCATCGAGGAACCATTCGGCTGTCGATTTTCCATGTTTGGTGGTATGGCTCATGTACATATCCCACATGGTATAGCCGCCCAAAACAGGCTCTTTGTAGTTGGCAGCCATGTGGCCTGTATGTTTGGCAGGGCGGTAGCGTGTCAGGCTGGTGCCCAGTTGCCAGTTGCCTTTATTCCATGTCAGGCTCGCGCCGTAGCGGGATACGGGCATATTGGGCATGTAATAGCCGTTGTTGCGGACACGGTTGCCATTGCCTAATGTGCTGTTACGCTCGTCGTCCAAATCGGCGTGGTTGTGTACGAAGTCGCCAAACAGGCGGGCTTCCAATGTGCCGTATTTATTCAGGTCAAACCATTGGTTTACCTCCAATTCCACACCGTGAAGCTGGGTATTGCCGGAGCGCCAGTATTTGGTTGGTAGGCGTTGGCCGCCGTCATGTGCGGTATCTACGAGGAAGGTATAGTCTTTAAATTGGGTTTTATACCAGCTTGCACGGAAGCGGCCGTCTTTCCAACCGATTTCTCCGTTTACCTCCCAAGTGCCTGCTGTTTCCGGACGCAGGACATCGGCTCCCCAGTGTGATTCTGAAGCCATCAGGGCATAGTGATCGCCACCTGCATACAACTCGTTGACTTCAGGGGCGCGTTGTGAACGGCTGTATCGTGCGCCCAGTTTTAAGAAGTCAAACAAATCTACGCCTAAGCCTGTATGATAGTGGTTCAAGCTGTATTTCAGACGGCCTCTCTCTTCCAATCCTTTAACGGTCGAGCTATTGCGTCCAGGTTTGTAATCACCGATGTCGACCGAGTGGCGGACTTCGCCATGTCGCCAACCCAAAGATGCATTCCAGTTTTTCCACTTGAAGTTTTCCAAAGCGAAAATGCCGTATTCTTTGCTGTCGGTATCGGGCAGGTAGGCATAGTTTCCGGTGCGTTTGCCGTTGATGCCTGAAGATTCGGTGCTGCGCTGTTTCCAATCTGCGCCCAATGTACCTTTCAACCAAGAACCTGCTTTGTGATTGAACTCTAAACGGCTTTGGAAAGTTTTGCTGTCCAAAGTTTGCATTTTGGTGTCGCCCAAGTATTCGGATGTTGGGTTTTGCGTATAGGCGGCTTGGAATTTGATGTTTTCAATCCATGGCGTCAATGGACGGTACATGGCTTCTGCCTGCCAACGGGTTTGTTGGGCGTGTACGGAAGCGTATTCGCGTACCGGTGCTTTGCGGGTACCGCTGTGGTGGTGGCCTGATTCGGAAAAATTGTAATAGCCAAAGCCTGCAATACCGGATTTGCTCAAGAAGCGGCTGACGGATACGCCGGCATAGCTGCGTTCACCGATATGGCTCAGGCCAAAAGCAAAGTTTTGATTGCTCAAATGGCTGTTTTTCAGACGGCCTTTTTCAACAGGCATATCGTCTTTCATGGCATTGATAACTTTATTTCTAAAGTTTGGGCTGCCGTCATAAAGCGGATTTTCTACCCAATCGCCCCAGGACGGTTTGTTTAATTTGTACAATTCAGATTCGTCAGGTTCCGAGCCGTCGTTATAACGTTTCCATAGTTCAATGAAAGCCGGAATGTCTTTCGCGACATAACGGTAATAGCCTTTGTTTAAGGTTTCGGTAATGTCGGGCGTAACCTGACATGCCCACATCAGGCGAGAACTAGAAATATTGGCATGATCGTAACAGGCGGCCGGTTTGGAATCGCCGGGGATACGGTAATCATTGGCATGAGTGTCTGCCCCCGACAAATGCCAAGCCACATTGCCGACTTTGCCGTTTAATTTGAACGCTGCGACACGCGGCGTATTGTAGCCGCCGCTGACTTCGACTTTGCCGTTTAAATCTTTTTCAGGCAGTGCTGTGGCAATCACGCCGGTATCGACGTCAACTGCGCCGCCAATCGCGTTGCCGCCATACAAGACTGCTGCCGATGATTTTAAAACGGTAATCTTTTCCGCCATGAACGGATTGACCATCAGCGGCAAATCGGGGCTGATTGAAGCAGCATCCGAAATACCCAAACCATTTTCACTAACATATACGCGCGAGCCGCTCAAGCTGCGGATTTGCGGTACGCCGGTATTGGGGCCATAAGCATTGTTTTGAACGCCGGAGACTTGTTCCACAGCCTGTCCGAGCGATACGGCGCGTTTTGTTTTTAAATCGTTTGTAGTTAAAACTTCTCCATCTCTTAGATAGTCTTTTGCGCCAGGCTGCAAACGCCAGTTACTTGAAGGCGCATTACCGACAACTTTGACTTCAGGCATATCTACTTGAGGAAGTTCTTCTGCAAATGACTGGCCTGAGAAAACAGCCAAAATGGCGCATAACATTTTATTTTTGTTACATAAAAATTGTTGTTTCACCGCTTATCCTTTATTGATATCACATTACGAAAGGCGTCATGATATATCTTTTCTACGGTAATTATCATGAATAAATATGTCTATTTTAATCAGTTTTGATTATTATCAATAATTATAAATATTCGTAAAATTTATCATAGACTATCTATTAATAATTAGTTATAAAATATTAAAAAGGCCGTCTGAAACAATCCAATGTTTCAGACGGCCTTTTTATGGAATCAGAAATTGCTAGAGCTAAGACTGAGACCTTTATTCGCAACTCAAGTTTTTTGTTTTTTCAGCGAATGTATCCATGGCAATTTGGCACATGCGTTCACGTTGGCCTACGTCGGCGGCGGGCAGGATTTGGCGCAGGTATTTTGTGTTGTCGCGTTGGAACGATGCTTTATCGCCTGCTTTTTGGTAACACGCATCCGCTCGGGTAAAGTATTGCTGGCAGATTTTCGGCAATTCTTCAAAGGATAAAGGTTTGCTTTTGTGCATGCCGTGTGCGGAGACGGATAGGGAGGAAAGGGCACACAGTGCAATGATTAAGGTTTTTGAAATGGTTTTCATGGTAAGCCTGTTTATTGAAGTTGTTTAAATCAATTGTTCGCCCCAGTGCAGCTTTTGACGCAGGGTTTTGAAGTACTGGTAATCGGTAGGATGGAGGACGCGCAAGGGATTGTGATAGCGGCGGATGAGGATGCGGTCGAAGTTTTGTACGTCGATATGGGATTGTCCGTCAAAGTGTGCGCGTGCGTCACCGCTTTTGGTGATGAGAATCTCAATCACGCTGGTGTCGGGGATGGCAATCGGACGGTTGGTCATGGATTGCGGACAGATAGGGACAAGCGTGAAGGCGTGCAAACCGGCCTGCATGATGGGGCCGCCGGCGGCAAGCGCGTAGGCGGTCGAACCTGTCGGCGTGGAAATAATCAGGCCGTCCGAACGTTGGGTATAGACGAATTCTTGATTGATAAATACCTCAAATTCAATCATTTGGCCTGCACCGCCACGAGACAGTACGGTGTCGTTGAGGGCAAGGGCGCGTTCGATGGTTTCGCCGTCACGAATGATGCTGGCTTCGATGAGGATGCGCTCTTCGGGCAGATATTTGCCTTCCAGTACGGGGCGGATGCCCTCAACCATGGTGTCTCGTGAGATTTGGGTAAGAAAGCCCAAGTGGCCTTGATTGATGCCGATGATGGGAACGGCGCGGGGGGCGACTTCGCGGGCGGCGGAGAGGAAGGTACCGTCGCCACCGAGTACAACGACGAGGTCGCAATATTTGCCCAGCTGGGCTTTGTTTACGATTTCGCAGTAGGCGGAATCTTGGATATAGACGCAGTGTTCTTCTACGCTCAATTCATCCAGATAGATGGTGAAGCCGTTTTCGCGCAGAAAAGAAACCAATGTGTGGACGGTATCTTGAATTTCGGGCGTATTGGGACGTGTAACGATACCGATGTTTTTAAATGGGCTTTTCATGATAGTAGGCCGTCTGAAATTAAGTGTCTAATCTATCCAGATATCGCGCTCGAGCCGGTCGAGGCGTTCGTTTAGGCGGGCAACGTCGTCACGCAGTTTGTCCACTTCTTCCAACCATTCGGCAAGCGTGGCTTGGTCGATAACAGGGGATTCGGGTTCGCGTGAAAAGTCGCTGATTTGCTCGGCAATGCTTTTGCCGATTTTTTTCATGGTGCGGCCGATATCGCCGGCGCGCGAACTGATGCTTTCTGCGGCCACATGACCGAATACACGCGCTAAATCGTCGCTCGGATAATAGCGCAGTCCACCCAAAATAGGAAGGACGGACATGCCCAAGACCAAGTCGCCTTCGAGGCTGATGTCGCCCACGCCGGGCTGACCGCCTTGGAGGATTTTTTGGATGGCGCTGTTGTGAAATGTGATGTTGGTGTCGGCGGTTTCGTTTGCGGTTTCAAGAAAACCTTGTTCGCTGATGCGTCCGGTCAGTCTGAAACCGGTCAGGCTGATGCAGATGATGCTGCCTGCAAATTCAGACAGCTCGCGCTGTTGCTCTGGATTTTGCTGTATCAGGTGGTTGATAAGGGGAAATAGGGCGGACATGGTTTACTCTAAATGCCGTCTGAAACGGATTAATGGGTTGAGTCGCAATTTTACAGGCTTAGCCCGTCTGCGCAAACGGTATTTACAATTTTGCCGTTGCTTTTGTCATCAACGATGAAATCAGGAGCCGGCAGCCCGAGTTTGGCCGCTTCGGCAGCATAAAATTCAGTCCGGCTTGGGTGGCGGGGTTCGACAATATTGCGGATACGCTTGCCGTCAGTTTGGCAGGCCGTCTGAAAAAGGACTTGGATTGCAAAATCCTTATGAAGAATATTGACGGGTTGGTTGCCGCCTTGAATGCGTGTTTTTTGAACCAGCTTGGTAACGGGGTGACGGTCGGCAGAATAAAGTCCGCCCAGTCGCAGTATGTCGATATGGGGGACGGCACTTTCAAGCAGGGCTTGTTCAACCGCGAGGATTTGACGGGCGGATTCGGTTTGCGGGTCGGGCGGCGTGGTTTCATCGCATATGCGTGCTTGGTCGCCATACACGCTGGTGCTGCTGGTAAAGATGATGTGTTGTACCTTGGACTGCTCGGCAAGTTGAATCCATTTTTTCAGGGTATCGGCGTAATGGTTTAATGACGAAGGCGGAAGCAGGCAAAACCATGTCGGCTTGTTGATATGGTTTTGCCACAAGGTCGAACTGTGAAAAATATCGTCTTGATTCAAATCGATGATGTTGAGTTCAATCGGCAGATTGATGTCGTCGGAAGTCAGGGTGCGTTTGATGGCGGCTACCTGACTGCCTTGTTCATAACATTTTTGCGCCAGCGGCAGGCCGAGATAGCCTAAGCCGAGAATGGAAATATCGGGAAGGTGCATAAATAAAGCATCCGAAAATTAACAGGCCGTCTGAAAATCGCTTTAACTTGGTTAAAGCCACGTTTTCAGACGGCCTTTGTATGGAAAAAATTAATGGTTGCTGCCGATTTTTTGGTCGAATTTGGCACGGTGTTCCGGCAGGAGGTAAGGGCGCAATAGGCTGAGTGTGCGGCTGATGCCCCGTACTTTGGAATCTTCGGTCAACTTGGCGCGGCCGCGCAGGGAGCTGTCGAAGTCGAACCAGTATTTTGTCACCATCCACATATTGACGGCAAGGTCGTTCATGGCGGTTTGGTCTGCGCTGATGATGTTCAGACCGTTGAGCTGGGTCAGCAGGTTGACCAACAGCGGGGAAACTTTGGCTTGGGTAAAGGTATTGTGTTCGCCCAATAATTCGGCACTGCGGGCAAGCAGGGTATTTACATCGCTGAAAAGGAAACGGTATTCCCACATCACATCATAAATACCGGCCATGTAGTTGATGGAGTCTTCCACATTAGACGGCAACACGGCTTCGTTAAGGTAGACAAGCAGGGCCTCGCTGTAACGCTTAAACAATTGGACGATGATTTCGTCTTTGTTGCGGAAATGGTAGTAGAGGTTGCCCGGGCTGATGCCTAAGTGGGCGGCAATGTGGTTGGTACTGATATTGCGCTCGCCTTCTTCGTTGAATAAGGCGAGGCTGGCATTGATGATTCGTGTGTAAGTGTTGACTTTGGCAATGCGCGGCATGGGATACACTCCTTTGTTTTATAGGCTGTATGAAGTAGGCAGCCAGTTGGGTTCTGCGTGTAATTCTACCTGAAATTGAGTAAATACTGTATTACAAACATATTGTGCCAGCTGGTGGACATCTTGCGCGGATGCATTGTTTTTATTCACCAAAACTAAAGCCTGTTTGTCATGCACTGCCGCACCGCCGATCTGATGGCCTTTCAGACGGGATTGGTCAATCAGCCAGCCGGCCGCGAGTTTGACCGAACCGTCAGGCTGCGGATAGCGTGGCATATTGGGGTATTGCTGTAACAAATCGGCAGCTTTTTCAGCGCTGACAACAGGGTTTTTAAAGAAACTTCCGACATTACCAAGTACGTTAGGATTAGGCAGTTTACTGTTGCGGATTGCGCACACTGCATCGGAAACATCTTTGGCCGTTGCCTCTCGGCCTTGACTCAGTTCTGCAACCGCTGCCGCCAAATCGCCATAGCCCAAGTTCGGCACAAAATGCTCTTTCAACGCAAATACAACCGAAACAATCACATAACGGCCTTTGCCTTCCTGTTTGAACAGGCTTTCACGATAGGCAAAGTTACAGTCGGCATTGGAAAGCTCGACAAAGGTTTCCGTATCCAAATCAAAGCAGCGTACGCTATGGATAACATCTTTCGCTTCAACACCATATGCACCGATGTTTTGTACCGGAGACGCGCCGACCGTGCCCGGAATCAGGCTGAGGTTTTCCAGCCCGCTTAAACCCAGTCCAACCGTATGCAAAACAAAATCATGCCAAATTTCCCCGGCTTGCGCTTCGATGTAAACCAGGCCGTCTGAACGCTCAATTTCGCGTATTCCCTTGTTTTCCATATGTACAACCAAACCGGCGTAGTCCTCCATCAAAAGGATATTGCTGCCGCCGCCGAGCCATAACACAGTATCTCGGTTGAACTCGGGCAGTCGGACGATGTCGCGCAACTCGTCGGCATGTTTGAGTGCGACAAATGCTTGAGCTTGGGCTTTCAGGCCGAAAGTGTTGTAGGAGGTGAGGTCGGTTTGGTATTGGATGGGTTGCATGGGCTTAACTTTAAAATAGGAATTCGTTGATTAAATAGCGTAATCATTGGAGAAAGACTGCTTGTATTTTTCAGACGGCCTTATGCGATTTGACCATCTCTTTACTGCAAAGCTCCAGGCACCATACCAATGCGATGGCGGCAATCGTCAGTGAAGCGGTCAGCGCGGTCCAGAAGCCGTAAATGCCCATATCGACATGATAGGCAAGCAGGTAGCCGGGCAGCAGGCCGCAGCCCCAGAAAGCGGCGGCATGGATGAACATCGGCATTTTGGTCACTTTATAGCCGCGCAGCGCATATGAAGCGATACATTGGGTGGCGTCTGCCAGTTGGAATAGGGAGGCGAAAAATAAAACGGTCGCAGCAATGCCTAATACTGCCGCATCGTTGGTGTACATACCGGCCAACTGGAAGCGAAAGATGACCAAGAGCAGCGCGGTGCAGGTGGCTAATACCCAGCCTAACACCAGCGAAACGCCTGAAATATAACGCGCCCGCAGAAATTCTTGTCTCCCGAGAGAAAATCCTACGCGTACCGTGCTTGCAGAGCCGACACTTTGTGGAACCATATACAAAATGCCTGACAGGCTGATGACGACTTGTTGGGCGGCAACATAATCCTCGCCGAATGGCGCCACCAAAAAGACGATAAACGAAAACGCGCTGGCTTCTAGAAAATAAGACAAGCCGATGGGTGCGCCGATTTTCCAAATCTGTTTGAAAGCCGCCAAATCAGGTTTGCCGATTTTTGCCGTCAAACCAAACGGACGGAAGAATTTTTCTTTGGCGATATAAAGCCACAAAGCCAATGCGCTGAACCAAAATACCACTGCCGTTGCCACGCCGCAACCTGCGCCGCCCAAAGCAGGCATACCGAATTTGCCGTAAACAAATACATAGTTCAGCGGCACATTCAACACAAATGCTGCAAAGCTGACCAACATAATCACGCGTGGGCGGTTCAAGCTGGAGGCATAGGCGTGCAAGGCGCGGTGTATCATGGCTGCCGGCATTGCTAAACTGGTAAAGAACATATATTGCGCCATCGTGTCTTCGACATAATCGCTCAATGTCAGCCAATGACGGAAAGGCATAATCATCGCCCACATCAACAGCATGCCGAATACGCCCAAACATAGGCCAAACCAAATGCCCTGCATTCCTGTTTTGCCGACTTCTTCGGTTTTACCTGCGCCGTACAGCTGGGCAATCATCGGGTTCAAAGCCGCCATCACGCCCATAAAGGTAATGTAAATCGTCGAAAACGCGCTGCTGCCCAAGGCCACTGCGGCCAAATCTTCCTTACCTGCGCCACCGGCCATTACCGTATCGACAAAACCAATACCCACTTGCGCCACTTGCGCCAACAGCATAGGCAGGGCGAGGGCAGTAAGCAGGCGGGTTTCTTTTAAGAAAACAGGAAAGGCAAAGCGGTTGAGGTTCAGTAGCATAATTGTGTGTGGATTGAGGATAAAGGCCGTCTGAAACGAAAACTTAAAATTATAAAGGGTAATGCTGATAAGCAGGCGATATGTTGTTTAATCGCGAAATTTTTCAGACGGCCTTAAATGTCGGATGTCTTTTTACTGCTTCTAACCAGCTGTCCGGCGTTTGAAACTGCATCAGGCCGTCTGAAAGCGAAACCGCAGCTTGGGTAGTCGAAGCGCGGGTCAGTTTTTCGTTGGTTTCAACATCGTAAATGGTGTAATCGATACGCAGGCAGCTTTCGATTTCAATGATGTCCATATCAACGCGGATTTTTTGGCCGAAACGGGCAGGGCGGATGTATTTGAGGTTCATCTGCACAATCGGCCAGCTGTACCCTTGCCGCCCCATTTCGTTGTAGTCATAACCGATGGAAGACAGAAAAGCGCAACGTGCGGTTTCAAGGTATTTGACATAGTTTCCGTGCCACACGATGTGCATGGCATCTACGTCAAAAAAAGGAACTTCAGTTTCAAAGCTGTGTTGGCAATAGATGTGTTTTTTCATGGCTTAAAAAAGTGAGTGTGTTGGTTTCAGACGGCGTCTTCGCCCCAAAAATCATAAAAATTGAACCATTGTAGCGGATTTTGCGCACATTCTTGCGCCAAAATGTCGGCAAAACCCTGCATCGCGTCTTTGACGGCGGCTTCGCGGTTGCCGCGTTTCCAGCTGGAAGTATCGGTAAAGCGGCGCAGTTTCAAATGATGGCGGCCGTTTTGTTTGACGCAAAACAGCGTGTTTACTTGCGTTTTTAAAAGCGAAGCCAATAGCCATGCGCCTTGCGGCATAGGGGCGGTGTGGCCTAAGAAATTAATGTCGGCGGTTTTCTCGCCGCGGACAGGTACTCGGTCGGCCGCGATGGCAATCCATTCGCCGTCTTCGATACGGCGGTTCAATTCCATCATCAGGGTGGTGTCCAAATCGGTTACCTGAATCAGGCGGATATGTTCTGCGCCGGCTTTTTGCAATGCCTCGTTAAATGCCTGCGCGTGTTTGCTGTGTACTAATACATTGAGTCTGAAATCTTTATGGTGCGACACCAGCGCACGGCAAACTTCGGTATTGCCCAAGTGCGAACAGGCAAAAATCTGGCCGCGTTCGTTGCGTTTGATTTGCGAATAGATATCGTCCGGATCTTCAATCACCAAATCTTCATAACGGATTTTGCGTTGCCACACGGCAAAACGGTCGCAAACCGCTTCGCCAAATGCAACGAATTGTTTGAATACGCTGTGTTTCGGCAGGACGGTATGGGGAAAGGCCGTCTGAAGACGGGTTTGATAGCGTAAGACATGACGGCGCGGTTTGGGCGCGGTTGCATAAAAATACAGTACCACAAACCAAATGCACGGCCTCATTAAAAAGGCCGGCAGATGGCGCACCATCAATGTAGTCAGGGCGAGAAACAGGCGGCTGCCGCGTTCGGGTTGTGCCGCCCAATGGGTTTGTTTATGGTTGGTCATGGTTTCAGACGGCCTTTCCGAAAACTTTGCCCAATCGGTGTTTCAACATACCGAAAAACAGCCGTGTATGCATTTTGCTGATGCGGACATTGTCGGCAAAGGCATCGAAGTGGGACACGCCGTCGGCGGCGTATTGGACGGGTGTTTTAATCCAAACCGGTTTGATGTCGCGCCAGTAGAGGCGGATAAGGATTTCCGTATCGAAGTCCATGCGGTCGCCTACGGTTTCTTCGCGGACGACGGACAGCGCGGGTGTAAGGGGATAGAGGCGGAAGCCGCACATGCCGTCTTTGATGTCGCATGACCAAGTGTGCAGCATATTCCAGAAGTCGGTAATTTTTCGTCCGTAAAGTCGTGCTTTGGGCGCGTCATCGCCGTATTGCGGCCAGCCGCAAACAACAGCTTCGGGATTTTGTTCTGCTGCGGCGAGGAGTTTGGGAGTGTCGCTCAAGCAATGCTGGCCGTCTGCATCAACCTGCAAGACGTGGGTATAGCCATGTTCTTGAGCGTATTCCAAGCCGGTTTTGACCGCTGCGCCTTTACCGCCGTTGATGGGACGGTAAAGGACATCAATGCCGTCTGAAACCAAAGCCTGCAATACAGGTTTGCATTCTTCGCGTGAACCGTCGTCCACAATTAAAACGTTTAAACCGAAGCCGCGCATGGTTTGGGCAACGTGGCTGATGGTGGTCGGATGGTTGTAATGTGGAATAAGGGCCAGGGTTTTCATAAATATTTTTAGACGACGTTAACACAATGCAGAGTATAGCAAATAAACATGCCATGGCGTTTGAAAAGGCCGTCTGAAACGGCGATGACAAAATCGTTTGATTTTGTTTCTCACTGTTTCAGACGGCCTTTGGTATGCCATTAATTCAGCATTGTACATGACCGACATCGAGACATAAATCATGGAATTCGTTGAGCGTGCTGCGGTGTCCGATGCTGATGATGATGCTGTCGGGCAGTTTTTGCTTTAAGGAGCGGTAGAGCAGGGCTTCGGTCGGTTCGTCCAAAGCGGCGGTGGCTTCGTCGAGCAGGATGATTTTGGGCTGCGAGAGCAGGGCGCGGACGAAGGCGACGCGTTGCAGTTCGCCGGGGGAGAGTTTGTGTTGCCAGTCGTCGGTTTTGTCCAATTTATCAACGAGATAACCTAGGCGGCAGGTATTCATGGCTTCGGCTAACTCGGGGTGATGATGGTCAATGTCGGGGTAACAAATCGCATCGCGCAGGCTGCCTTGTGCTGTGTAGGGGCGTTGCGGCAGGAATAGGATGTTTTGATGCGGCGGATGGCTGACTTTACCGCTGCTGCCGAAAGGCCAAAGTCCAGCCAGTGCACGCAGCAACGAAGTTTTGCCGCAACCGCTCGGGCCGCGTATCAGTAGGGAATTGCCGCTTTTGAGGTTGATATTGATGCCGTCTAATAAAACTTCGCCGTTGTGGCGGTATAGGGCAACGTTTTCTAAGATCAGGCCGTCTGAAACTTCGGTAAGCTCAGGTTGTCGTGCGGCGTGTTTTTCTTCCGTACTCAGCAAGAATCCGTACAGACGCTCCAATCGGGCGCGGTAGGCAGTGAATTTGTTGTAGAACATCCGGAAGAAAGACAGCGCGTTTTGCAGTCGTGCGAAGGCTTGGACGGTCTGCTGGATGTCGCCGATTTTGATTTGTCCGGCAAACAGGCGCGGAGCTTGCAAAATAATGGGAAAGAGCTTGATGCCGTTGGTAAACATATCGTTAAAGCCGCTCAGGCAGACACTTTGCCGCGCGATACGCCAACGGTTGCGGATGATGGCCTTGAAGCGGTCGGCAAGCTGGTCGTGTTCGTGTTTTTCGCCGTTGTAAAACGCGACGCTTTCGGCATGGTCGCGCACGCGGACAAGGGAATAACGGTAGTCGCCGTTGAGTTTTTCGTTTTCATAATTAAAACGAATCAAAGGGTTGCCTATCCACATGGCGATAAAGGTCGCCAAAATCACAAACATATAGACAAACCAAACGATACCGTGCGGAATATCGAAGCCGAACACGGTCAGGATGCCCGCCAAGCCCCACAAAACAACGGCAAATTCCAGCGAGGTAACGACCGAATTGACCATGCCGCGCACAAATTCGATGGTCGAAGCGATGAATTCCTGCGCGTCCTGTTGGATACGCTGGTCGATATTGTCCGGCGCATGGCGGCGCATTTGCAGGCGGTAGTAGTTTTTGTCGGCAAGCCAGCGCGAAGTCAAAACTTCATTGAGCCGCTCCGACCATTTAATCGCCAAGCCTTGATCGAGAAAGTCGTTGACGACGTTGTTAAACGCCCGTATCAACACCACGCCTGCATTCATCGCCGCAAACATCCAAAACGCGGAGGCATTCAAATCCTGCATCGAGTCGTAAAGCCCTTTGGACATAAAGGTACTCAACACATTCAACCGCACTTCGGTCAGCAGCAGCGTAATCATCGCCGTAATCAGCAGCAATACTTTAACTGCACTTTTCGGCGTCAGACATAGCCGCAGGATATAGCTGAACTCGCGCCCGAAGCGCGTGTTGCGTGCAAAAAACAGAATCACCGCCGAGGCGGCGGCGACCATCAACAAGGTCTGCACCAGCCAAGACGGTGAGGAATAAAGCTCGGTTTGCCATTTTTGCATGGGTGTATTCTCTGAAAGGGTCGTAAAGGCCGTCTGAAAGGACGGCAAATTTATTGAATTATGATCACTATGAAAATAGTTTTTCAAACTGTTGTATTTTTGTATTTACAAACAGTTCTTATTTGTTTTTGTGGAAAGCAGGAATCTTATCAAATATAATCGCAAAGCTAAATTACTTTGTAATTTTTTACCCGATATTAAGAATTATTAATATTTCAAATCAGAAGGTATTTTATGAACAGCAAATTAGCCCTGATGCCGCTTTTGATTATGAGCGCATTTTCTTATGCCGCCGATGAAGCGACACCCGAAACCCCTGTGCAACAGCAGTTGCAGGAAGTCAATGTCCGCGCCGACGCCAAACGCGTCAAAGCCGCCCGTTCTTACTCCATCGCCAGCGACGGCGACTTGCGCGACCGCGTGAACTTGGGCGTATTGGGCAAAGCCAACGCCTTTACCGCACCGATTACCGTCGTCAATTACGACGAACAAGCCCTCAACAACACCGAAGCGCGTACTTTGGTGGATGCCGTAGCGAAAAAAGACGCTTCGACTTGGCAGTTTGGCGGCGAAAGCAACACCTTGACCGGTCTGTATTTCCGCGGTTACCAACTTGATGCGCGCCAATTCAGCGTCAACGGCTTGGCCGGTATGTACGGCACACAAGGCACAGCCAGCGTACAAGTCGGCTCGGCGCAATTGATTAAAGGCGCGTCCACTGCCGTAAACGGCATGGACCCTGAAGGAGCGGTATCCGGTTCCGTCAACATCGAAACCAAAAAAGCCGCCGATGAAGGCAACCGCAAAATCGGTTTGGGCTGGTTCAGCAACAACCGCACCCAAGGTACGTTCGACTTGGGCCAACGCTTTGGCGAAAACAAAGAATTCGGCGTGCGCGCCAACGGCAAACTGCGCCACGGCGATACCCCGCGCCATGGTTACAGCGAAGACAACAAAGAATTTGCCTTAAATGCCGATTATCGCGGCGAAAAAGTGCGTGTGGCGTTCGATTCCATCTACGCGAAACGCAAAACTAACGGCGGCCGTGCGCGTATGCAGGACATCCAAAACGCCAACGGCCGCTTGTTTGACGCACCTGAAGGCAAAGTGAATTTGGCGCCGAGCTGGCAGGCTCAAAACACGCGCGGTCAAACGAATATGCTGACCTTCGAATGGGATGCGTTTGAAAATGCCCAAATTACAGGTGGTATCGGCTACAACAATGCGCGCTATTACGGTAATTTCGCCTCTCCTACCGTTACGAGCAGCGGTTTGACCTACAATTCAGGTCGCGCACGTTTGACCGACCAGCGTTTCAAAACGCTCAGTATGAATCTGACTGCACGCGGCGAATTTGAAACCGGTCCGGTAAGTCACAACTGGAGTGCCGCATTTGACCGTATCGACCGCAAACGTACTACTTATCAAGGCGCACGCCAAACGAAAAGCAGCGTTATCGATCCGAGTCTGGATATTCCAACCCAATTGGCAAAATTGGATTCCAACTTAGGCAGCGCTTGGAGCTCAACACCTTCATTGGATACCGTGATTAAAGTAAACAGTTTGGCAGTATCTGACACGCTTGGTTTTGTCGACAACAAATACCGCCTCACTTTGGGCGGACGTTTCCAAGCTGTTGAGCAGAAAAACAAATTAAACGGCCGCAAAGCGGATGCGAGCCGTTTCAGCCCGATGTTGATGGCGGCATGGGTTCCGCAGCCTGATTTGGTGGTTTACGGCAACTATATGGAAGATTTGGAGCCGTCCGACATCCGTACCGATGATGACGGTCATGTAACGATGGCAGATCCGCGCGTCAGCCGTCAGTTTGAAGTCGGCGTACGCAAAAACTGGGGTGATTTCGTAACGACGCTCAACGCATTCCAAATCAAACGTCCGGGCTACTGGCGCGGTAACACGACTTCAGGTACTGACTTCGCAATGCGCAAAAATGCAGGCTTGGCTTATAGTGGTTCCGAGCAAGGTATGGAACGTAGCCGCGGTATTGAGTTCAATACCTATGCCAATTTGTTGGACAAAACCCTGCGTCCAAGCTTTGGTTTGATGTATCTGCAATCAACCGTAAAAGATTATCCGAATTTCGCCGACAATCTTGTTAACGGCGTACAAGTCGCCAACCCGCGCGTGATTGCCAAAGCCGGCATTGAATGGGATACCCCGTTTGCCAAAGGCTTGACCTTGAACGGTAATGTTTCGTATTTCGGTAAGTCTTACCAAGACACGCAAAAACAATACGCCTTCCCGTCCTATACCTTAGTTGACGTAGGCGCGCGCTACAAAACCAAGCTCGGCAAAAATACCCTGACCGTCAGCAGCTCGGTAGAAAACCTGTTCAATAAAAACTACTGGCAGGTGCAACGCGGCCAATACGACCGCAGCTTCGCCGTCGTCGGTATGCCGCGCACTTATTGGCTGAAAGCGGAGTTGGATTTCTAATCTGATTTCGGTTTGACCGTAATAGCAGGCCGTCTGAAAGGGAATGATAAAAAGCAAGAATTTGGTTTTTATCCCTTTTCAGACGGCCTGATTTGATTGCCTTATGTTTTTTGCTTGAAAAATCTTACATGTTTTTTATGGATTTCACGCGAAACAAGGTTAATATTCCATTTTCACAATACATCATTCGAGAAGACATATGAAAAAATCCATCAAACTGACCCTGTGCGCCCTCGCACTCTCACTTTCTGTGCAAGCGCAAGCGGTTACCCATGCCGTAATTGAAACCAATATGGGCAACATCCAACTGGAGCTGGATGAAGTCAAAGCGCCGAAAACCGTGGCAAACTTTGTCAATTACGCCAAAAAAGGTTTTTACGACAACACGATTTTCCACCGCGTTATCGACAATTTTATGATTCAAGGCGGCGGATTTACCGAGAATATGGTACAAAAATCCACCGATAAAGCCATCATCAACGAAGCATACAACGGCTTGAAAAACAACGTTGGCACCATCGCCATGGCACGCACCGGCGATCCGAATTCAGCAACCAGCCAGTTCTTTATCAATACAGCCGACAACGACTTTTTGAATTTCAAAAGCAAAACTCCTCAAGGCTACGGCTATGCCGTTTTCGGTAAAGTCACTTCCGGCATGGATGTCGTCCGCAAAATCAGCAAAGTGAAAACAGCAACACGCGGCTTCCACCAAGACGTTCCAACCGAAGCCGTGATTATCCGCAAAGTCAGCATCAAATAATTTTGATTGTTTGAACCCAAACAACAGGCCGTCTGAAACATTCAGACGGCCTGAATTTATTTATTTGATAATAAGCAGCAATTTGGGCGATAATTCAGCATCTACAATTTAAGGAGTCGATTATGCAAACCCGCCTGCCTTTTTTCGGTGTTGTCCGTGTCAGCGGCGAAGACAGAGCTTCATTTCTTCATGGTCAATTATCCAACGATATTAATAATTTAGCTATCAGTCAGGCATGTTACGCCACATACAATACGCCTAAAGGCCGCGTGTTGGCGAATATGTTGGTCGTCAATCGCGGAGAAGATTTACTGTTGGTTATGGCTCAAGATTTGGCCGAAGCCATCATCAAACGCCTGAGAATGTTTGTCTTGCGTGCAAAAGTCGTCTTCGAGCTGATGCCTGATTTAGCAGTCAGCGGCGAGTTGGCAGACAATGCAGAACCTCATCCTGCTGCCGAACCACAACTGTCTTTTTCAGCCCAAATTCAAGAAAACACCGTAGAAATTACCTTGCCGCACACAGGCCGTCTGAAAATTTCAGCAGCCGAAAATGCAGCCGAATATCAAGCAGGAGCCGAAAACGCGTGGAACCTACACGAAATCCGCAGCGGCTATCCGTGGATTTGCACCGCAACCAAAGAAGCGGCTGTTGCCCAAATGCTCAACCAACATATCATTGGCGCAGTCCATTTCCGTAAAGGCTGCTACCCCGGCCAAGAAATCATCGCCCGCGCCCAATACCGAGGCCAAGTCAAACGCGGTCTGGCCGTATTAAGCGGCGATTCTTTAGAAGCCGCCGGTATTGTCGTTAAAGTCGGCGAAGAAGAAGCAGGCGTTATCCTTAACACGGCACTGACTGAGCAAGGCAGCCTCAGCCTCGCCGTTATCAAGTTTTCCGCAGCAGAAGCAGCATTGACCGATGCAGACGGTAATGCTTTGAAACAGGAAGAACTGTTTTTTACGGTTGAGAAAGATTGATGTTAGATGATTGAACAAAAAGCTTAAATTTAAGCATTAATCAGCTTGAAATGAAAAAAGAAAGGCCGTCTGAAAATTATTTTCCAGACGGCCTTTGATATTGTGTTTTGTTGGTACATGACCCAAGCTGCGTTTGCTGCTGACTGGATTACGGCATGGTTTGGAATCATTCGGTAACAACGAAAACCGCGTGCGTGCGTACCGCACACACCCTACACCTTAATCTTAAGGTTTGCGTCGCCCGCAGGTAGGGTGTGTGGCGTAGCCACGCACGCGGTTGGTGGGAATGCAGGCTGCGGCTTGCTACAAATATTCACATTATCTTATTTTAACGAGCTTAGAAATGCTTTAATCAATTCATCACCACGTTTTTTAATATGTTCTGCATTCCATTCGGTTTTATCACACAGGTAATCGTTAATTTTGACGTTACCACTTTTCAGGCCGATATCGTTGCCATTTTCATCAATTACTTGCGATTTTCCAACAAATGAGCGGTTATGCAGATTGCTGTTATATGCAGATAAAGTTAGGTTGCCCAACGAATGCAGCCATTCTTTGCAATCATCCGGCCATTCCCCCGTTTTGGGTTTTTGCGGATAAATGTGTTCCACTGACCAAACAGGTTTGCCTTTATCGGTGTTTGCCCAAAAATCTACCGCATTTTCGTCCGTTCGCTGTTTTTGTTCCAAATATACCAAGATATAACGTGTTAAATGGACGTTATCTTCATATAAATATTTGTTTTCCAAAGATTGTTTTATATATTTGGCATCAGGCAAAGCTTGTTGTAATTGGGCAATCAGTGCAGCTTCATCATATTTTTCATGCTGGGTCTTTGCGGCAGTAATAAAAATATCATCTGTACGGGAGGTTGCGGGAATATTGGTTAAATGGCGCACCATAAACCATTGTTCTATATAATTTAATAAACCAGAAAAATCTTGTTGCGGATATTGGTCAAACAAAAACAGCAGTAATGTATAGGCAGGTGCGATGCCAAGTTTTTTCAAATCAACTAACTTGTTTTGATAACGAACAAATGCACTGTTCGCTGCAATATCTTCTGGGAATGATAGAGCATGATAAATTTTTGATTTTGAGATTAGTTCTCGAAGTACGTTTTCGGGTTGTTGTTTGATGGCTGCTGTATAAGTTTGGATTAGGTCATTTTTGTAATTTTGTCTTTACCTTTGTCTTTATCCCAAATCAAACCGATAGGTTTGAACGCTTGATAGAAATGCCGCAAATAGCGGACTTGCACGTCATAGTCGTTCAGATTATTGATGATTTGCTGCCATTCTTCGTTGGTCTGTTCGGCTGATTGGTTTTTCAGGCTGCTAATCATGCTGTTTTTAATCAAATCCATCGGTGTAAGCGGCACGCCCCGGTTGTTGATGCTTTCAAACAGGATAAATGCAGATGCCGCATCTTGCGTATCAATCCGCACCACACAGGCAGCCGTAATTTTATCCAGTAGCTTAAACAAAGTATCCACATCATCGCCAGCATAGTTTTCAATGCGCTCTTTAAAATGATTGAATGCTTTGGTGATGCGGCGGTTGCCACGATATTGCGGTTCGTTGCTCTTATTGCCGTGCACGATTTCACGTACCAAATACGTATAATCAGCCTGATTGTTGTTTTGGATAGATGGGGTGAGGCGTGTTAATTTATTGTCGGAATGGTTGAGAAAATATTTTTTAAATGCAAGGCGCGCTTCCTGATAATCATCGTTTTCTATTACTTTGCGATTTTCATTCAATGGTTTTATTTTTTCATACAATGCAAGTAGTAATAAATTCAAAGTGGTTAAACGCTGTTGCCCGTCAATAACGGTGGCTTCTATGCTATCTCCTACGTTGCCGTCTAAAATACAAATCAGCGAACCGAGAAAATAACCTTTATCGTTATCGGTTAAATCATCAAATAGGTTATCCCATTGGTTTTTTGTCCATGCATATTCGCGTTGATAGGGCGGAATAACATAATGATATTTCGCGCCGTTGTTTTCACTTAACAAAGCTTTTACGGTAGTTTGAGCTGCAGTTTGAATCATAGTTACATCCTTCATTTCATAAATAGAAAACAGTAGTTATTGTGGTTTATCAAATTTAATTTGGTTTTGAACATGGCAAGTTATAGTGCAGGCTGCCTGAAACCCACTTTCAGGCAGCCTGCACTTTTCTATATTACAGTTTCTCTTTAACCCAATTTTCAATGCTTGACAATGTTTCAGGCAATTTATCAGCATCCGTGCCGCCGGCTTGCGCCAAGTCAGGACGGCCGCCGCCTTTGCCGCCGACTTGTTCGGCTGCAAATTTAACCAGATCGCCTGCTTTGACTTTGCCGGTCAACGGTTTGGATACGCCTGCACACAGGGAAACTTTGCCGTCGTTGACTGCGGCGAGCAATACGATGGCTTGTTCTGATTTGCCGGTCAAGTCGGTCACGATTTCGCGCAGGGCGGCTGCGTCGGCTTCGATTTGTGCGGTAACGAGTTTGGCTGAACCCAAGTCTTTTGCATCGTCCAAGAGTTTGGCGCCTGCGTGGACGGCGAGTTCGGCTTTGGCGCGTGCCAATTCTTTTTCCAGTGCTTTGGCGTGTGCCGCACCTGCTTGAATTTTCGCCAGTACGTCTTTTTCGGTTTGGGCTTTGGTTTCGGCAATAATGTCTCTAACCAAACGCTCTTGCTTTTGCGCCCATTTGAGTGCGTTCAGGCCGGTGATGGCTTCGATACGGCGCACGCCTGCGGCAATACCGCCTTCGCTGATGATTTTGAAGAGGCCGATGTCGCCGGTACGTGAAACGTGTGTACCGCCGCACAGTTCGGTAGAGAAACCGCCCATTTGCAGTACGCGCACTTCGTCGCCGTATTTTTCGCCGAAGAGCATCATGGCGCCGGTTTTTTGGGCATCTTCCATGCTCATAATGGCGGCGTTGACGGCAACGTTGGCCAAGATGGCCTCGTTGACGCGGCGTTCTACTTCGGCGATTTCTTCGGCAGTTACCGCTTGAGGATGGGAAATGTCGAAACGGGTGGATTCGGCGGTAACCAAAGAGCCTTTTTGTTCAACGTGTTCACCCAATACATCGCGCAGGGCTTTGTGCATCAAGTGGGTCGCGCTGTGGTTGCGCATATTGGCATTGCGGATTTCGTCATCTACTTTGGCGGTAACGCTGTCGCCGACTTTCAGACGGCCTGAAGTTTGTATGCCGAATTGGCCGAATACGGCCGCTTTGATTTTTTGGGTATCGTGTACTTCAAAGCGGTTCTCGCCTGCAAAGATATAGCCGACGTCGCCGACTTGACCGCCGGATTCTGCATAGAACGGGGTAAAGTCGATAACGATGGCGCCTTCTTCGCCTTCGTTCAATTCATTGACTTGTTCGCCGTCTTTGTAGAGGGCGAGAACTTTGGATTCGGTTTGGCGTTCGCTATAACCTTTAAACTCGGTGTCTTGACCGTCGTAAGGCAGTTGGGCGTTGGCTTTGAAGCTTTGTGCGGCGCGTGCGCGTGCACGTTGGGCTTCCATTTCGCGGTTGAAGCCTGCTTCGTCCAGTTCGATATTGCGCTCGCGGCAGATGTCGGCAGTCAAGTCGTATGGGAAACCGTAAGTATCGTAGAGTTTGAAGATGATTTCGCCGTCGAGTTTTTGAGTCGTTCCTTCAGGAAGAGACATATTGCGACTCCATTCACGAATTGGCTCAATCCATTGGTTAATGCGAGTCCCTTGTTTAGATACTTTCTCATTCCAATCATGAAGGTAAATATATGAAGCACTTTCTAATGTATTACTATCTTTTAGGGGAATAACAATACATTCTATATCTTCTCTTGTGCGATGACTCAGTGCCTTAAACGGTGTATTACCAGTGGAAATAAAATCTATACCTTGCTGGGCATTACCATTTTTATATTTAGGAAGTAATAACTTAGCTTTTCCAAACTGTAATACGTTTTCTAACAAAGCCATACCGGTTTCCAGAGTTTGGGCAAAACGGCTTTCTTCGTTTTTCAACGCTTCTTCGATTTGAACTTGTTTTTCTTTCAATTCCGGGTAGGCATCGCCCATCTCTTTAACTAAATCGGCCACCAGTTTGTGGAAGAATGGTTTGCTTTGACCCAGTTTGTAGCCATGACGCACGGCGCGGCGGATAATGCGGCGCAATACGTAGCCGCGGCCTTCGTTGGAAGGCAACACGCCGTCTGCAATCAGGAAGGAGCAGGAGCGGATGTGGTCGGCGATGACTTTCAGGCTGGGTTCTTCCATGCTGAAAGGCGCGCCGGTTTCACGGGCAACGGCTTTGAGCAGGTCTTGGAACAAGTCGATTTCGTAGTTGCTGTGAACATGCTGCATGACGGCGGCCATGCGCTCCAAGCCCATGCCGGTATCGACGGACGGTTTGGGCAGCGGGTTCATATTGCCTTGCTCGTCGCGGTTGAACTGCATGAACACGCAGTTCCAAATTTCAATCCAGCGGTCGCCGTCTTCTTCAGGGCTGCCCGGAATGCCGCCCCAGATTTCTTCGCCGTGGTCGTAGAAAATTTCGGAGCACGGACCGCAAGGGCCGGTGTCGCCCATCTGCCAGAAGTTGTCGGACGCGTATTTCGCGCCTTTGTTGTCGCCGATCCGGACGATGCGCTCGGCAGGCATGCCGATTTCGTTCAACCAGATGTTGTAGGCTTCGTCGTCTTCTGCGTAAACGGTTGCCAAGAGTTTGTCTTTAGGGATATTCAACCATTCCGGGGAAGTCAGGAATTCCCAAGCGAAGTGGATCGCGTCGCGCTTGAAGTAGTCGCCGAAGGAGAAGTTGCCCATCATTTCGAAGAAGGTATGGTGGCGGGCAGTGTAGCCTACGTTTTCCAAGTCGTTGTGTTTGCCGCCTGCGCGTACGCATTTTTGCGCGGTAGTAGCGCGGTTGTATGGGCGTTTGTCAAAGCCGAGGAATACGTCTTTAAATTGGTTCATGCCTGCGTTGGTAAACAGCAGGGTCGGGTCGTCGTGTGGCACGAGCGAGGAAGAGCGGACGATGGTGTGGCCTTTAGATTCGAAAAATTTCAGGAATTTTTGGCGTAGTTCGGTGGTTTTCATAATGTCTCGATAAATTTTTTACAAGGATTTCAGACGGCCCGGACGGCGCGTTGCGATTAAAAACGAATGGGCGTTATCTTACCGCAAAACCATATTTCAAGCTATCGGCAGAAAGGTTTTAAGTTGGCAGCAATCCGTCTTTCAGACGGCCTCAAGCGGGACGATATCTTTTAACAATGAAGCCTATCCGCTCGGGCTTGCCTGCTTTATAATGCCTCTCTATTTTCAACCGGATACGCAAGGAATGATAATGACCAAATATCTGCCCCTCATCGTACTGACTGCGCTGGCACTGGCCGGCTGCGGCGGCTCGGACAAAACTTCTGCCGACAAGGCGGCTCAAACCGATAATCAAAAGGTTTTGAGCATTTACAACTGGTCGGAATATGTCGATCCCGAGACGGTTGCCGCGTTTGAGAAGAAACACGGTATCGCAGTAACTTATGATGTATATGACAGTGATGAAACGCTGGAGAGCAAGGTATTGACCGGCAAGTCGGGTTACGACATCGTGGGTCCTTCCAATGCGTTTGTCGGTAGGCAGATTAAGGCAGGTGCGTATCAGAAAATCGACAAATCTCTGATTCCGAACTATAAAAATTTGAATCCACAGTTGATGAAACTGATGGAAGGTGTCGATCCGGGGCATGAATATGCGGTGCCATTTTATTGGGGTACCAATACTTTCGCCATTAATACCGAGCGTGTGAAAAAGGCTTTGGGTACGGATCAGCTGCCGGACAATCAATGGGATTTGGTGTTTAACCCCGAATACACGTCCAAACTCAAGCAATGCGGCATCAGCTATTTGGACAGCGCGGCGGAAATTTATCCTATGGTGTTGAACTATATGGGTAAAAACCCCAACAGCAACGATACCGAAGACATCAAAGCAGCAACCGAGCTGCTCAAGAAAAACCGCCCCAACATCAAACGCTTTACCTCATCGGGCTTTATCGACGACTTGGCGCGCGGCGATACTTGCGTAACGATTGGTTTTGGCGGCGATTTGAACATTGCCAAACGTCGTGCCGAAGAAGCAGGCGGCAAGGAAAAAATCCGTGTGATGATGCCGAAAGAAGGCGTAGGGATTTGGGTGGATTCGTTTGTGATTCCGAAAGATGCCAAACATGTGGCCAATGCCCATGCGTATATCAATGATTTCTTAGATCCTGAAGTTGCGGCGAAAAACGGCAATTTTGTTACTTATGCGCCGTCCAGCAAACCGGCTCAAGAGCTGATGGATGAAGAGTTTAGAAACGACAATACGATTTTCCCGACAGATGAGGATTTGAAAAACAGCTTTATCATGGTGCCTATCCAGCCGGCGGCGTTGAAATTTATGGTCCGTCAATGGCAAAGTGTGAAAGCAGGGACATAAGTTGATTTGAATGTATTAAGGCCGTCTGAATGGCGTAACCGAAATTCTTGATTTCGTTTTACGACTGTTCAGACGGCCTTTGGTTCGTGTCAGATTGGCTTGGAAGATTTAAAAACAAAGGGCGTGTCTATTAATCACGCCCTTTGTGTTTGTTTCAGACGGCCTTAGAATTTCACACCTTTATGCAGGGCAACGATGCCTGCGCTCATGTTGTGGTAATCCACGCTGTCGAAACCTGCATCCAGCATCATTTGTTTTAAGGTTTCTTGGTCGGGGTGCATACGGATGGACTCGGCGAGGTATTGGTAGCTGTCGGCATCTTTTGCAATCAGTTTGCCCATAATCGGCAACAGTTTGAAAGAGTAGAGATCGTACACGCCTTCCAAAGGTTTGTATACTTTGGAAAATTCCAACACCAGCAGGGTGCCGCCCGGTTTCAATACGCGGTACATTTCTTTCAGCGCGGCATCTTTGTGCGTCATGTTGCGCAGGCCGAATGCGACGGAAACCAGATTGAAATAGTTGTCGGGGAACGGCAATTTTTCAGCGTCTGCCAATGATACGGGCAGAATCTTGCCTTCGTTGAGCAGGCGGTCGCGGCCAACGGTCAGCATGGAGGAGTTGATGTCTGTCAGCCAAACTTCGCCTTCTTTGCCTACGCGTTTCGCCCAGCCTCGGGACAAATCGCCTGTACCGCCGGCGATATCCAATACTTTGTCGCCTTTTTTCAGGCGCGCGGTATTGATGGTGAAATGTTTCCAAACACGGTGCAGACCGCCGGACATTACGTCATTCATAATGTCGTAGTTTTTTGCCACGGAGTGGAAGACTTCGGCAACTCTGCCTGCTTTTTCGTCTTCGTCAACAGTCGTGAAGCCGAAATGGGTTTTGTGGTCGCTCATAGTGTCTGCCTTCTTAAAATAATACGGATTCAGATATCGAATACGTCGAAATCGCCAACCACTTTCGACGCGGGAAATATAGTTTGTGCCTGTTGCTCCAGCATCAGGCGTTGCCCTTCTTCGGTATAACGTGCGCTGATGTGGGTCAGGTAAAGTTGTTTCACATTGGCTTGCAAGGCCAGCTTGGCAGCATTGGATACGGTTGAACGGAACACTCGTTCCGCTGTGTCTTCATCGCCTGCGGCAAAGGTTGCTTCATGCACCAAAACGTCTGCGTTTTGTGCGGCGCGCACTGCCTGAAGGCAGGCTTTGGTATCGCCGAAGATGGCCGCTACCCGTCCTTTTTTGGGCGGGGAGAGGAATGCTTTGCCGTCAATGATTCTGCCGTCGTCCAATATTACGGTCTCGCCTTTTTCAGACGGCCTTTCCGCCGCAACCGCCGCTGCCGCAGGAATGTGTGTGTTTGGGTTTCAAATCTTCAGCACTTGGGGTTCTGGACGCACCGGCTTTTTCGAGGCGGTCGAGATAGTCTTGCCAAAGCGCGTCTTGATTGTGTGCCAGTCGGTAGAGATAGTTCCAGTCGTAAAGGCCGCTGTCGTGGCCGTCTGAAAAAGTAATTTTCAATGCGTATTGGCCGACGGGGTCCAAATCGGTAATGCTGACTTCGGCTTTGCCTGTTTGCAAAACATCTTGACCTGGACCGTGTCCGCGCACTTCCGCGCTGGGCGAATACACGCGTAGGTATTCGGCAGGAAGGCTTTTGGCACCGTCAACATAGACCAAAGTCAGTACGCGCCGCTCTTGCTGGAGGCGGATTTCTTGTGGGATTTTATCGGCTTGGGTCATGTCATGCTCCGTTCTTTTTACGCAAATAGGCAACGCGTACAGAAAAAATACCGCCAAGTACGGCAAACAGCACGATTGCGTAGAGTGAAAACCGTATCAGGCTCACTTGTGTGTCTGCCGTCAGTCTCAAAGGCAGCAACATCACGGCAACGAACAGTAAAAACGCGGCTAACATGGCGGCAATGCTGGCAAAGGCATAGCGGGTATTGGCTGCTGTTTGCGGATGTTTGGTCATATTGGATAGCTTACCGTAGGGTAGTGAGGCGGTATTTTATCAGCTTTTTGGTGCTTCATGCCGTCTGAAAACGGCTTTATTTCCATAAATAAAGTGTAATGGCGCGCCTGTCTTCGCCTTCGGGCATTAAGCGGATGCTGCTGCCTTTGCTTCCGTTGACACGGATAATGATGCCGCCGGCCTGCCGCTCGATAATGTCGATTTGGGTGTCGCGGTTCGTTCGGTAGTTGTAGCGTTCGCATTGCTTCAAACACCAAAAATCCTGCCAATGGATAAAATATTTTTGTCCGGATTCGATGGCCAGCGTTTCGCCGCCTTTGACGATGAAGTAAGGATAATCGGGTTTTTGCGTGCTGAATGTCCATTCGGCCGTTCTGTCTTTTCCGTTTTGACGGTATTCGAACACGGCACGGTAGTCGGTGTCGTATTCCAATGGCTGTAAAGGAAACAGCGCAAATTGGCGTTCGGTCAGGAGGCGGTTTGGGTCATTATCTTTATATAAGATTTTGACATCTCTGATTTCTTTTGTGTCCCGATACAGTTTGAACGAACGTATTTTGACCGGAGGCGATTGTTCTGAGAACGCGATGCTGACCGGATTGCCGGTCATTTCATAATGCGGCATAGGGTCGGGACGTTCGCCATGGAAAACCGGCGAGGCAAAGTTGCCTTGCGGATAGGTGATGTAAGGCCGGAGTTTGCGGTTGGAAATTTCATCCGCATAAATAATAGCGTGGCCATGACAGGCATCTTGATAAAACGAGCGGCTGAGGTCGGAGAGGGGGCGGTTTTTTTGGCAGAGGTTGTTGAATCTGCTGTCGCCTTGATTGATGCTCAACGCGATTTGTTTACCTTGCGATTCAAATGCGGCTCCGGCCTCGTCGATATTTTGGTCGAGTAAGGAGAGGCGGTGGTAAATCGCCGTCATCAGGTTGTCCAGCTGATGTTGGGCAGGTAGATGGTCGTTGATTTTTTCGTTTGGCGGATGCTGGCCGGTACTGACGTTTTCGTGCACGCCTTTATAGGCATAACCGGCTTTGCGCGTGCGGTCTGATGGGCGTGGGCCTGTATAAAAGGGATTGCGCGTATTGTGTTCGTCATGGCCGTCGTCAGGGTTTTGCAGTAGATAGCGGGCATGATTGCGCGCGGCGCGTTCGAGTGTGTCTGAGTGCGCCAGTGCGGGCAGATTGGCTGAGGAGCGGAGGAAGTTTAAATACGCCAAGGCGTCAAAATCGGCAACGGCAGAACGATTTTGCGGCGGTTGGGCGTAGATGAGCTGGTCTTCGGAATAGCGATGGGTTTCGTAGTATTGGAATATACCGAGCGCGACGGCAAAACCACCCAACCAGTAAAGAATGTGTTTCATTATATGTACTGCGTTCAGACGGCCTTGAGCTACGGCTCTTTCCCCTTGAAACTCATGCCGTTAAATGATTATTTTGATAGCGGCTTGACTTGGAATGCTTCAGGATGGGATTTGAAATATTCAACAGCGATAAATCCGCCGCCAATAATAATCAACAGGGCAATGGCCATGCCGATCATCGCTAAAATGAATTTGTCCATATTTGTCCGTTTGAATGAAGGCCGTCTGAAACACTTGAAAGCGTTCAGACGGCCTTAAGTCAGGTTAATTAACGTTCGATTTGCGATACGTCGCGTACTGCGCCTTTGTCGGCGGAAGTCGCCATCGCGCCGTAGGCACGCAGGGCTGCGGAGACGTAGCGGTCGCGGTTTTCCGGTTTCCACGCTTTGCTGCCGCGCGCTTCCATTTCGGCACGGCGTGCGGCAAGCTCTTCATCGGAAATGACAAGGTGGATGCTGCGGTTTGGAATGTCGATTTCGATGGTGTCGCCTTCGTGTACCAAACCGATGGCGCCGCCTTCTGCCGCTTCAGGAGAAGCGTGGCCGATAGACAGGCCGGAAGTACCGCCGGAGAAACGGCCGTCGGTCAGGAGGGCGCAGGCTTTGCCCAAACCTTTGGATTTCAGGTAAGAAGTCGGGTACAGCATTTCTTGCATGCCCGGGCCGCCTTTAGGGCCTTCGTAGCGGATGATGACGATATCGCCGGCCACGATTTGATTGCCCAAAATGCCTTCTACTGCGTCTTCTTGGCTTTCAAATACGCGGGCGCGGCCGGTAAATTTGAGGATGCTCTCGTCTACACCTGCGGTTTTCACTACGCAACCGCGCTCGGCGATGTTGCCGAACAATACTGCCAAGCCGCCGTCTTGCGAGTAGGCATGTTCGACATCACGGATACAGCCTTTTTCGCGGTCGAGGTCGAGGGTTTTCCACATACGGTTTTGCGAGAACGCCTGAGTAGTGCGCACGCCGCCGGGAGCCGCTTTGAAACGCTCGATGGCATGGGTGTTTTCAGGGTTGGTCACGTCCCATTTTTCAATCGCGTCTTTCAGTGTCGGCGCATGGATGGTGTACACGTCGGTGTGCAGTTTGCCCGCTTTGTCCAGTTCTTTCAGGATGGCGAAGATGCCGCCGGCGCGGTGCACGTCTTCCATGTAGTAGTCGTGGTTGTTGGGCGCGGTTTTGCAGATGCAGGGCACGACGCGGCTTAAGCGGTCGATGTCTGCCATTTTGAAATCGACACCGGCTTCGTTAGCAACGGCGAGCAAGTGCAGGATGGTGTTGGTGGAGCCGCCCATGGCAATGTCCATGGTCATGGCGTTTTCAAACGCTTTTTTGTTGGCAATGCTGCGCGGCAAAACGGTTTCGTCGTCTTGCTCGTAATAGCGTTTGGTGATTTCGACAATCATTCGACCTGCTTCGAGGAACAATTCTTTGCGGCCTGCGTGGGTCGCCAAGTATGAACCGTTGCCCGGTAGGGAAAGGCCAAGTGCTTCGGTCAGGCAGTTCATGGAGTTGGCGGTAAACATGCCGGAGCAGGAGCCGCAAGTCGGACAGGCGTTTTGCTCGACTTCTTCGACTTGTTGGTTGCTGACATTGTCGTCCGCCGATTCAATCATGGCGTCAATCAAGTCCAAGCGGCGTTCGGGTTGGATGTTGGCCACGCCGATGACCTTGCCTGCTTCCATCGGACCGCCGGAAACGAAGATGGTCGGTATGTTCAGGCGCATGGCGGCAATCAGCATCCCGGGGGTGATTTTGTCGCAGTTGGAAATGCACACCAACGCATCGGCGCAGTGGGCGTTGACCATGTATTCGATGGAGTCGGCAATCAAATCGCGGCTGGGCAGGGAGTACAACATACCGCTGTGTCCCATGGCGATGCCGTCGTCGATGGCGATGGTGTTGAATTCTTTGGCGATTGCTCCGGCTTTTTCAATTTCGCGGGCAACCAGCTGACCCATGTTGTGCAGGTGGACATGGCCTGGGACGAATTGGGTGAAGGAGTTGGCAATGGCGATAATCGGTTTGCCGAAGTCGGTTTCCATTACGCCGGTCGCACGCCACAATGCGCGCGCGCCTGCCATATTGCGGCCGTGGGTAGAGGTTTTTGAGCGGTATTCAGGCATTTTTGTTCCTTTGTTTTATGCTGAGGCCGTCTGAAATAGGCTGGTTGGTTGGCGGCCCGTTGTAGAAATAACTGGCTATTTTATACCAATTACGAGCGATGAAGCACGCTATTTTGTAATAAAACTAAACTGTATTTGCTTCACCTGAATTTGCTGCTCAATCCTTCAGACGGCCTGAAGTTTTCTTAAGATGAAACGCTGTCTTTCTCAGTTGCAAAAGATGTTAGCATCAAAAAGTGATATGATAGGGAACTTCTCACATTTCTAAGGATAAGACGATGAAAAAAATCATGTTTGCATTGTGTTCGGCCATGTTGGCTTCTGCTGCGTCTGCCGCTGTTTATAAAGTGGACGAATTTCATGCCAATGCCCGCTTTGCCATCGACCATTTCAACACCAGCACCAACGTCGGCGGTATTTATGGTTTGACCGGCAATTTGGAATTTGACCGTGCCAAACGCCAAGGCTCTATCGATATCGTATTGCCTTTGTCCAAACTGCAAACCGGTTCCGATCACTTTACCCAACATTTGAAATCTGCCGATATTTTCAATGCAGACAAATACCCTGAAATTCGTTTTGTATCCACCAAATTCAATTTCAACGGCAAAAAACTGCTGTCTGTTGACGGCAATCTGACCATGAACGGCAAAACTGCGCCGGTAAAACTCAAAGCCGATAAATTCAACTGCTACCAAAGCCCGATGGCAAAAGCAGAAGTGTGTGGCGGCGACTTCAGCACCACCATCGACCGTACCAAATGGGGCTTGGATTATTTGGTAAGCGCCGGTATGAGCAAAAAAGTAGACATCAATATCCAAATCGAAGCAGTGAAACAATAATCCTGTTTGATTTCAAAATAAAGGCCGTCTGAACGGAATCTGTTCAGACGGCCTTATGATTAAAGACGTTTAGGATTCTTTATTTTTATCGGCTTTGGCTGCCCAATAAGTTGCCAGAAGCGAGCCGGAGATATTGTGCCACACGCTGAACAATGCGCTAGGAACGGCAACAACCGGCGCGGCGGCAAAGTGTGCAGCGGCAAGGGCGGCGCCTAAGCCTGAGTTTTGCATACCGACTTCGATGGCCAGCGTTTTTTGTGCATCATAAGGCAGGCCGGTCCATTTGGCGGCAAAGAAGCCGAGCAGATAGCCGATGCCGTTGTGAAGTACGACAACCGCGAAAATCAGCAGGCCGCTTTCAATAATCTTGCCTTTGCTGGCGCCGACTACCGCGCCGATAATCAGCACGATGGCGGCAACGGAAACCAGCGGCAGCGCATCGGTCAGTTTTTCAGTTTTGTTGCCCAAAATCTTATGGACAATCAAACCCAAAACGATGGGGAGCAAAACCATTTTGACGATGGACATCAACATGCCGCCAGCTTGGATTTCCAGCATTTCACCGGCAAGCATTAGGAAGATGGCAGGAGTCAGCAATGGGGAAATCAGGGTGGAAACCGATGTAACGGCAACCGACAAAGCCACATTGCCGCGTGCTAAATAGGTTATCACATTGGAAGCCGTACCGCCCGGACAGCAACCGACCAAAATCACACCGACCGCGATTTCGGCAGGCAGGTTCAACAGTTTCGCCAGCAGATAGGCAGTCGCAGGCATGATGGCGAATTGGGCAATCACGCCGATAATGACGGCTTTGGGGTGTTTGAACAAAATGTCAAAGTCGGAGGGCTTGAGGGTCAAGCCCATGCCGAACATGATGACGCCCAGTAGCCAAGGAATGTAAGGGCCGACCCATTTGAAGGTGTCGGGTGCGAAAAAAGCGATGCCGGCAAAGAGCGCGGCCCAAAGGGAAAAGGTCTTTCCGATAAAATCACTGATTTTGTTGAGGGTATTCATGATGATATGTTGTGAAGTTGTTTTTAAGGGAAATCAAGGATACACGCCTTAACCTTAATTTGCAAAATGGATTAAAATAAATAAGGCCGTCTGAAGATAAGAATTGATTTTCAGACGGCCTGTGATTTGTATTTGCTATATAGACGGCATTATTCTTTTGATAAAATATTGCGCAGCCATCGGGCGGCAGGTGCGATTTCTCCGGCAAGTATACCGGTTTCGATTTGGTCGCTGTGTTTGATGACATCGGCCGCCGCACCATGCAGCCATACGCCGGCGCAGGCGGCTTGGAATGCCGGAATGCCTTGTGCCAGCAGGCTGCCGATAATGCCGCTTAAGACATCGCCGCTGCCCGCGGTGGCCAAACCGGCATTGCCGCTGGTGTTGGTATAGACTATGCCGTCTGCCGTGGCCACCAATGTATGATGGCCTTTCAATACAACGGTCGCGCCATATTTACGGCTGATTTCGGTCACGGCTTTTTGCCTGTCGGCTTGAATTGATTGGGTATCGGCACTAAGTAAGCGTGCAGCTTCGGCCGGATGAGGTGTCAGGACGATATGTTTGTACAATTTGAGGCGTTCGGCTAATTCGGAAGAGCGGGCAAGCAGTGTCAAAGCATCTGCATCGAGCAATAAAGGCTGGTTATGGTGTGTAGACAGGATTTGGGGCAGCAGCTGCTCTGATAATCCGTCCAAACCAAAGCCGCAGCCGATTACGCGTGCGCTGACATCGTCGCGCTTCATCAGTTGGATCGCAGTGGCGAGCATAATTTCAGGGCGTTCGGGAATGATGGCAAAAGGCAGCGTGGCTTGGTTGAAGCCAGCCCAAACCTTGCCGCACCCTTGATACATCGCGGCTATGGCTGCCAAAACTATTGCACCGCTCATTCCTGTTGCGCCGCCGATAATGGCAAGCGTGCCGTATGTGCCTTTGTGTGATTCTTGGGCGCGGGGGCGGAATACGTCGGGAAATGCTAAGGCCGTCTGAAAAGCTTGAAGCGATTCGGGAAGCGTGTAGATGGGCTGCATGGCGTAACCTTCCAAGATAAGAAATTTAATTTTAAATCAGAAAGTAAAAGGTAATGAAGCAAAAAATAAAAGTTTGGGACGCACCTACGCGCCTGTTCCATTGGCTCTTGGTGTTATTGATGGGATTCATGTGGTACAGCGCGACCCAAGGCGGCGAGATGCTGGTATGGCACTTACGCGGCGGCTTGTTGATGCTGGCTTTGGTGGTTTTCCGCTTGTGTTGGGGAATTTGGGGCAGCGATACGACAAAATTCAGCCGATTTGTGCGCCCGTTTTCCGAAATCCGTCGCTATACGCAAGGACAAATGTCTGAAGACGAATTGGTCGGTCACAATCCTTTGGGCGCGCTGATGGTCATCGCTTTATTGGCCGCCTTGTTTTTTCAGACGGCCACAGGTTTATTTGCCGCCGATGAAAATACGTTTACCAATTCCGGCTTTTTGAATCATTTGGTCAGCGAACACGCCGGTACGCTGGCGCGAAAAATCCATGTCAAATTCTTTAATGTCTTAGCTGTTTTGGCGGGCGTACATATCGCGGCTGTTTTGCTGTATCGCTTTGTGAAAAAACAGGATTTGATTACGCCGATGATTAACGGCTTTAAAACCATCGATGCCCAGCAGCCTAAATTGGCCGGAATGGGACAACTGTTTGCCGCTTTGTTGGTGGTGATTGCGGTAGTGTGCGCAGTATGGATGTTGCGCGGCTGATGCATTAAGGCTGATACCTAAAAACAAACCGACCCCGATAGCTGAAATGGCTGTCGGGGTCGGTTTCTTTTTAGGGTTTAAAAGATGATGTTCAGACGGCCTTAACGCAGCGCAAGATGCTGTGGCCGCGGCCGATGTCGTCTGAAATTTCCGCTACTTTCAATCCGGCTTTTTCAACGCAACGGATCAGGTCTTCAGAGTGGAAGATTTTGCTGTTGCCGTTGGCCATGGCAGTGAAATACAGGCTGGTCATGGTCAGACAGTAGGCGGCGGTCTCGTAGCGTTGTCTGTCCCAGAAAGGCTCCATGATATAGAGGCTGGTGTTTTCGCTCATAGATGCAGCGGCGCGTTGAAGAATGCTGGTAGCTTGTTCCTCGGTGAAACAGTCTAGGAATTGGCTCATCCAGATCGCGTCAAAACCGGTTGGGAACGGAATTTCAGGATCAAGCAGGTTGGCCGGATGGGCGTGGATACGGTCCGCGCCGTTTTTGCCTTTGGTCGCTTCACGCATCAAGCCGATTTGTTGCGGCAGATCCATGATGGTTACTTCGACTTCGGCATTGTGGTTGACGCATTGTTCCGCCCAGCGACCGGTATTACCGCCGACATCGAGCAGTTTTTTAACCGGTTTGGCGAACACGGTGTTGAGTGCTTCTGCGAAGGAGTTGTCGGAATAATAATGGTCGAATGCAAACCATTTTTCCTGCGCGATGCTTGGCAATGAAGACAAGCCTTCGTAAATGGTCGGCCAGTCGCCGAATACTTTCAGGCCTTCGGGCTTGCCGGTTTGCAGGGTTTTTTCCAGATCAAACATGCCTTGGTAGCAGATTTCCTGCGTGAAATCCATATTGACGCGGGCCATTTTGTCTTTGAGGACAAACCAACCGGCCTTGCTGATGAAATAGCGGTTGTCGCGAGTCAAGACAGTGCCGATAGACAGCGAGGCTTCCAGCAGGACTTGTGCCGCGTAGTTGCTGATTTTCGCTTTTTCGGCGATTTCGGCTTGAGTGAGGCCGTCTGGATGGTCGTTCAGCAGGTCCAGAATGCCAAATTTCACCATCAGGCGGGAAACTTGGAACACAATCGGTGCAAAAGCGATTTCTTGAGCTAGACGTTGAGCCTCGCCTGCGGACTGGTGTTCGTGGGAATAGCGTTGTTCTAGGGCAGGGAAGAGTTGCATATTGTTGGTTTTCCACTAAAAAGTTAATAAGTATATTCAGACGGCCTCAAACACAATCCGTCCTGATGCACACGGATGCTCTCCGTTGTTGATTTTAAAGCTCAGTTTGTTTTTACTTTCATCAAATTTCAGCTCTACCGACACTTCATCGTGAGGACGGATAAACTGCTGATATTTTAGATTTTCGATGCGGATAACGCGCTGTTTACTCCATGGCTTGGACGCGATCAGGTTGCGCACCCATTGCAGCTCGACCACGCCGGGAACCAGCGGGAAGGTGGCAAAATGGCCGCCGAAATAAACCAAATCCAAAGGCACGCGGCCGATAAAAGTTTCGGTATTGGTTTCATCGTCAGATGATGTTTTCGACCAAACGGGCGAAGTTTGGGCAACGGTAAAGGCCGTCTGAAAATCTGCCGCGGCGATTTTGGCTTGGGCGTTGCGCGGCAGGCTGTCGGCAAAACGCCAGTAGCGCGGCAGGGCAATGGTGTCCTGCGTGGCAGCCAGATGGCGTTTGAGCGTATCGGCAACCGCAGCACGGCCTTTCTCGCGCAAGGCGGCGATACCGTCTGCGTTCAATGCCGCCCATATGGCAATGCGTTGATGCTGCGGATGGCGGCCGCAGTGGGCGTCGGCAATCCAAGGGTGTTGTAAAAGTTCGTGTTCGATTTGGGTCAGCGACACGCGTTTGTCCTCAAATTTAATAATGCGGTCTTGGCGACCGAGTAACAGAAAACCGTCATCTTGCGGCTCGATCAAATCGGCTGTTTGACAGCGTTCGGGCGACCAAGGCGAAGAAGCCCAAAGTGCACCTTCTTCGTTTTGTCCGATTTCCACGCCTTTGAAAGGCTGCCATTCTTGGCGTTCGCAACGTGAGGCAATCACGCCGGTTTCGGTACTGCCATAGACTTCAAACGGGCGGACGGCAGCCTGTTGCAGCAAATCCGCTGTGGCTGCGGGCAATGCGCCGCCGGCCGAGACAATGCCTGCAATTTTATGGCCGATACTCTGCCAGTTGCGGTTTTCACCCAAGCGGTTGAGTACGGCCGGGCTGGCAATCCAAACCACTTTATCATGTGCGGCCGTGCTGGAAAGCAGGTTTTCCGGATAAACCGCCTGCTGTCGCTCCATAGTCCAACCCATTGTCAGCGCGAGTGCGAAGCGGAACGTGAAGCCGTAAAGGTGTTGCGGAATCACGCTGCCGATCACGGTTTCACCGTGTTGTCCAAATGGCAGCGTATTTGCCAAAGTCAGGGCTTCTGCCTGCATTTGAGCGGCGGTTTTCACAATAATCTGCGCTTCGCCGCTGGATCCTGATGTTTTCAGCCATGCTTCGGCATGGTTGGGAATCAGATGGTTTTCAGGATAGGTGCTCAGTCCTTCCGATTCTGTTTGAGTCAATACATCAGGCAAGTGCCAGACGTTCAGGCCGTCTGAAGACAGCTTTTTATCTGTTGAATCCGTTAAAAACGCTTCTGCCGTTTTTCCCCACTCCAAATTGTCTTGCGCCAAATTGGGCAGTAATAAAACCTTTCCGCCAGAATGCCACACCGCCAACACAGCACAGGCAAACAGCGCAGCATCTTCAAACCACAACGCGGCAGTTTGCACGCCTGCCTGTTTCAGACGGCCTGACAGATGAAAAACTGCACGGTTGAAATCAGCACGCGTCCAATTCGGATAGGCGGCGATAAGGTTGTGTTGGGGCAGGTCGGGGGATAGGATTCGGGTAAGGCACATGGGGATAACTTAAAGTGTTTATTAGAAAAATATTTATTTTTCAATGGATTCGTGATACTTGTTGATTTTATATAATTTTGGTTTACCCTCAATAGTTTCTACTATTACATCTACGAGATGGGCATATTGAAAAGGATATTGTGCAGTAAGTCCAATTTTTTCTTTGATTTCTTCAGGCATAAGAACTTTTACGGGTTTTTTTGAAATGCTTTCAATAATTGCTCTGTCAGTATCAGTTTCTGTAGCGATTCTTTCCCAATACATTAAAACATTTTTGTATTCTCCTGCTTCAACAGTTTTATCTATATTTTGAAGCTGCTTTCTTACTTCTCTTGCACGATTTTGAATTATGTTGGCATCATTGGAGTTGATGTTAATAAAGTTGACGGTGGAGCCTTCTGCAACATTAAGTACGCCAATGTTCATTTGAGCTCCATGATCTTGTGCTACAGGATTTACGATATGAGCAATATTGGTCATTTGATGTTGGTTAATGTTTTCGGGTTTCTTATCTTTACCTAAAAGCCAGTTAATTATTTCTGATAGATATTCAGCATAAGATTTAATACTATCAAAACTTCCTAAAAGATCTCCGGTGAAGGCTAATAATGGAGCTAGTTCGGCAATAATGCTTCCATTACGCAATTCTTTAATATATAGCTTGGCTGGTTGTTTAGGATTGGATGTATAGCGAGTAGTATAATCATCGGATAGGCTTAACATACTTTGAGCAAAATCAGATAACTCTACAGGTTCACTATTTTTTATCGTAATTGATAACGTGGTATAACCAACTTGTAATTCCATTATTTATCCCTTATGAAAAGATAGTTTTAGCGAAAGTAAAGCTGTATTTTCTTTGCTCTGAGAGAGTAAGTAAGGCGTTTTCAGACGGCCTACACCTTCAAAACCAATTTTCGATAAATCCACTCTCCAGTAAATAAGATTCCCATTAACACATACGATACGATGCCTGTATAAGCCGCCCACCAATCGTAATATTGCAAGCCTGCCAAAATGGCAGCGGTTGCGCCGTTGAAGATAAAGAACGCGCACCAGATTTGCGTAACGCGGCGGGTGTGGCGCACGCCTTCGGGGGGAAGGTCGGGGTGTTGCAGTCGGGCGAGGCGTTCGATGACGGTTTGTTTGGCAAACAGGCTGCCGCCGAAAACGGCAAGCATCAGCGCGTTGACGGCGACGGGATACCAATACATCGAGTCGGGTCGTCTGAAAACCAGTACGGCGGCGAAAAAGGCGGCAAGGATAATCGCCGTAATGCGCTGGGCTGTGGTTTGCGGCATGGCGGCGCGTATCAGCCATAACACACACATGGCCGCTGCAAGCCAGAAAAATGCGCCGTTTTCCCTGCCGTAATACCATAGAAGCGGATAGGCGAGACTGGCGAGGGTCAGTAGGAGTTTTCCTAATATTTTCATGGTTATGATTGATTTTCAGACGGCCTTGCAGATTGACAAGGCCGTCTGAAAATATGCTGATTCAAAGCGGAATCAGGAATCTTGTTGTACTTTCAAAACCGCTTGAACCACGTCTTCTACAGTACGCACATTACGGAAGTCTTCAGCTTGCAGTTTGCGGCCGGTTTCGCGTTTGATGTGGTCGATAAGGTCGATGGCGTCGATGCTGTCGATTTCCAAATCTTCGTAGAGGTTGGTTTCGGGTTTGATGCGTTCCGGTTCGATTTCAAACAGGTTAACCAGTGCATCGGTCAGCAGGGTGCGTACTTCTTGTTCGGTCATCTTGTCTCTCCCTTATGCTTGGCGGCTCTTGACGAACTCGGCCAGTGTTTTGACGTTGGCGAAGTTTTCGCGCAGGTTGTCGTTTTCACCGTCGAGCTGGAAGCCGAAGGTTTTTTGCACTGCCAAACCGAGTTCCAGCGCGTCGACGGAATCTAAACCCAAGCCTTCGTCGCCGAAGAGCGGGTCTTCGCTGCCGATGTCGGCAGGGGTGATGTCTTCCAGCCCCAAGCTGTCGATGATTAATTCTTTGATTTGGTTTTCTAAGTTATTCATGTGGTTTTCCTTGTGAAATAGTCTTGAAGGTATTCGTTTAAACGCCTTGCGGCGATGGGTAAGGGTTTTTCCTCCAGCCATTCTTCGGGCAGGATGTCGTCGCCGACGGTGATTTCATAATGGATTTTGTGCGGCGGTATTTTGTACCAAGGCTGGCCTTTTTTGAAATTGGGCGGCGTCATTTTGATGCACACGGGGGTGATGACCGATGCGCTGCGCAAACCGAGCGATACTGCGCCACGGTGCATTTTAACCTGTCCATCCCAGCCTGTGCGCGTGCCTTCGGGGAAAATCAGCAAACTTTGCCCGCTTTTGAACACGGCGTCGATTTCTTCCAGCATTTCCATGCTTTCGTCGTTGGGGATGTAGCCTGAAGCGATAATCTGGCTTTTCATGCTGGGGTTGTGCAACAGGTCTTTTTTAACCAGTACGTTCGGCTCGGAATAGTGGCTGATCAGCAAGACGATATCCAAAAGCGAGGGATGGTTGGCAAGAATGAGCTGGCCGGGCCTGCCGAGTTTTTCCAAGCCGTTGAAGCGGACGCTCAATACGCCCGACCATTGCAGGTAGCCGACGAAGAAACGCCAAACTCTGCCTATCATGCGTCTTGCTTCAAGTTGGCGTTTGATGTCGCCTTTGGTCGATTTGAGCGTATAGGGCAAAAGTGCGATTTTGAACAATACGCCTGCAACGCCGAAGAGGATGAAGCCGAAGAGTGTGGCAAAAAAGCGACGGAAATAGTCTAAAGTCTTCATGCGTTTTTCTGCCAGTGCCAGTTTCTACCGGCATAGTGTTGCGTGTGTTGTCGGTCGTCTGAAAGCAGGAAGCGTACCCACTCCAAGCTGCTCCAGTAGGGCTCGACTGTTGTATCGTTAGGGTTTTCAGACGGCCTTGCGGATGTGGTTTCCAAGCTTAAGGTATAGTCTTCGCCTTTGGTGATGACCAGTGCCAATGCATAGGCAAACGGCGCACGGGTAGCCAAAACAGGATAGTCTTCAGATAACGGATCATCGGCAACAATCACTAAAACGGATGGCGCGCCGTCTTGTAAAAGCGCGAATGCCTCGGTCAGCGCGGTTTCAAAGGAATCGGCGGCAACGGCCAACGCGGTATGCTCGCTCATGTCTTTACGCAACATCGACCATTGCCCAATCGTCGCGTTGTGAACGGACAGGCCGAATGAGGTCGGTGATACGGTATGCGTGTTCAAAAGCTCTTGCCACAATTCAAAGCTGCGGTTGCTTTCGCCGTCGTGCGAAACGTATACCGGTACACTTTCAGGATATTGGTCGGCCAGATTCCATGCGGCATCACAAACCAAGCGCGCCGCTTTTCCCAAGCGGCGGCGTTGCATAGGCGGCAAAAAGGAGAGCGCGGGTTTGCACTCCGGCAGTGATGCGGTATCGAGTTTTCCCTGCGCCCAGTCCCGCCATTGCTCCGGCGTACTGATTTTGCTGGAGGAGGCCTGCCATGCGGCGATATTGAAGCTGAAACGGCAAACGTTTTGAGGCATGATGTCTTTCAATGTTTTACATTTTCATACATTGTAATGAAATGAGTTAGTAAAAGCTAGGCTCTGTTATAATGCATATTGTAACGTAATTTATTCCCGGATGACATTTTATGCCTTCAATACCGAGTGCTCCGATTTATGATGTGGCTTCGCTGCTTCCGCACAGCGGACATATGGTGCTTATCGACTGTGTGAAAGAATTTGGCGATGACTACACGGTTTGCCATGTGCCGGTTGGCGACAAGCATATTTTGCTGCAGGACGGCGTGTTGCCGTCTATGGCTTATATGGAATTGATGGCGCAGGGCATAGGCGCGTTTGCAGGCATTGAGGCTTTAAAGGCCGGAGAGCCTGTACGCTTGGGTTTTTTATTGGGAACGCGCAAGCTGGATTTGTTTGCCGATTCCGTGCCTGTCGGTACTGAGCTGGAAGTCAGGGCGTATGTGTCCATTCAGGATTTGGGCGGCATGGGCGTATTTGATTGCGAGTTGCGTTGGACGGAGGCACCGGAAGATGTGAAGCATCTGTTGCCGCCGGACGGTTTGCTGGCAAAAGCTTCTTTAAATGTGTACAGTCCGAAAGACGGTCAAATCATTTAAACCGTTTACAAGGCCGTCTGAAAAGACAAAGATTCAGACGGCCTGTCGATATAGTGAGAAAACGTATGAGTGAAACTATTTTAATTACAGGGTCTAATCGCGGTATCGGCAAAGCCGTCGCGCTTGGTTTGGCGCAGGACGGTTTTGATATTGTCGTCCACTGCCGCAGCCGCCGTGATGAAGCGGAAGCCGTCGCGGAAGAAATCCGTACATTGGGTAGGAATGCGCGCGTGTTGCAGTTTGACGTGTCCGACCGCGAAGCCTGCCGAGAAATTTTGACTGCCGACATTGAGACAAACGGCACATATTACGGCGTGGTGCTGAATGCCGGCCTGACGCGAGACAATGCGTTTCCTGCGTTTACAGATGACGATTGGGACTTGGTACTGCGTACCAATTTGGACGGTTTTTATAATGTATTGCACCCTTTGACCATGCCGATGATCCGCCGCCGCAAAGCAGGACGGATTGTGTGCATGGCGTCGGTGTCCGGTTTGACGGGCAACCGCGGTCAGGTCAATTACAGCGCGTCCAAAGCGGGCCTGATCGGCGCGGCAAAAGCCTTGGCGGTTGAGTTGGCAAAACGCAAAATTACCGTCAACTGCGTGGCGCCGGGCCTTATCGATACTGATATTATCGATGAGAACGTGCCTGTCGAAGAAATCTTAAAGGCCGTCCCTGCCGCACGTATGGGATTGCCCGAGGAAGTGGCGCATGCGGTGCGCTTTTTAATGGATGAAAAAGCGGCGTACATTACGCGCCAAGTGATTGCTGTGAACGGAGGTTTGTGTTGAATACCAGAAGAGTCGTAGTAACAGGTATCGGCGGTATTACCGCCTTCGGCCGTGATTGGCAAAGTATTCAGACGGCCTTTAAAGCCGAAAAAAATGCCGTCAAATACATGGACTGGAGCGAACGCTTTCCTGAATTGGAAGCGCAGCTGGGTGCGCCGATCGAAGGCTATTCTCCTCCCGAACATTGGACGCGCAAGCAGCTCAGAAGCATGGGGCGCGTGTCGCATTTGTGTGTCGATGCGGCGGAACAAGCTTTGACGGATGCGGGCTTGCTGGGTGATGAAAGCATTACCGACGGCCGTATGGGCGTGGCGTGCGGTTCGTCTGTCGGCAGTACTAAAGACATTGGCGATATGGGTGAACTTTTGCTGACAGGCACATCGCGCAATTTTAACGCCAATACTTATGTGCGCATGATGCCGCATACGACTGCCGCCAATATCGGTATTTTCTTCGGCTTGAAAGGCCGCATTATTCCAACTTCAAGCGCGTGTTCTTCGGGCAGCCAAGGCATTGGTTATGCCTACGAAGCCATCAAATACGGCATGATAGACATGATGCTGGCGGGCGGCGGCGAAGAATTTTGTCCGTCCGAAGTGTATGTTTTCGATTCACTCTATGCCGCCAGCCGCCGCAACTGCGAACCTGAGCTGACGCCACGCCCTTACGACAACGCTCGAGACGGCTTGGTCATCGGCGAAGGTGCAGGCATATTCGTATTGGAAGAATTGGAACACGCTCGTGCGCGCGGTGCGAAAATCTATGCCGAGCTTGTCGGCTATGGTGCCAACAGCGACGGCAGCCACGTTACCCAACCGCAAAAAGAGACCATGCAAAAATGTATGGAGCTTGCGCTGAAAGATGCAGGTATTACGCCTGATAAAGTCGGCTATGTCAGCGGTCACGGTACGGCGACCGAAAAAGGCGATATTGCCGAAACATTAGCGACCGAAGCCGTGTTTGGTTTTGTGCCGATGAGTTCGCAAAAAAGCTATCTCGGCCATACACTCGGCGCGTGCGGTGCATTGGAAGCCTGGTTTACCATCGAAATGATGAACAACGGCTGGTTTGCGCCGACCGTCAATTTGGAAAACATCGACCCGCGTTGCGGCAAGGTGGATTACATCCAAACAGGCGGACGTGAGATTCAAACCGATTATGTGGTCAGCAATAACTTTGCTTTTGGCGGCGTCAATACATCGCTGGTGTTCAAACGTTGGCAAGAATAATCATTGCTTGATGTTATGATTAAAGGCCGTCTGAAACTTATCTTGAGTTTCAGACGGCCTTTATTTTATTTACGGATTGAGTCGCTTTTGGATTTTATTCGTTTGTTTTCTTCTGATTCAAATCCACCAGCCTTGTTCCGGCCAAGAAGTCGTAGAGGAACTGGCGGTCGGGATGGAACAGGGCGAAGCCCCATGGCAGGATGAGCCAAATGAGCGCGGCGCCGAATGCGCCTTTGGGCGGTATATTGAGCAGATGGCGCAATCCGGCGTAGGCAAACAGGGGAATAAAGACAATAAAAATGCTTGCCCAAATAAAGCGCAGGCGCAGCTGCGGCAGGGGCGGCAGGGTATCGTTTTTATCGGCTAAGCCGATTTTCCATGTCTGCATGGCGAGAGTTTGGCCTTTTTTGTGCCAGTTAGCGCGGAAGTAGAGCCACCATGCGTAGAACAGAATCAGACAGGTTGTCAGCATGGACAGGCGCGTGGAAATGGGATTGAGAAAGATGGCGACAATACCGGCTGCAAGGGCGGCAATGCTGGTAACGGCGCCGGTCAGCAGAAGTTCGTAAACCAGTGCGGCGAGGCGGCGTTTGAGTGGGGCGGTGGGAAGACGGGTCATAATGCGATGGAAACGGAAATGGGTTTGATGGAAATAAAAACAGGCCGTCTGAAACGGGATAGGATGTTCAGACGGCCTGTTACTGTCGGGATTAGCGATGTGGACGTTTTTGACCGCGTGCCTGTTGGGCAGCCATTTGGTTCATTTCCTGACGGGTCGGACGTTTTTTGAAGATGGCGTGCGCTTCGTCAACGGAACATTTTTGTGACAGGCAAACCAAGGTAATCGCGTCTTTTTGATGTTGGCCGCCGCTGTGGTACATACGGCGCAGGTTGGCTTCGTTGATACGGCCTTTTTCCGGATCGATGTCGAATTTTTTCAGGCGCTCGAGGAATTGGCGTTGCTGACGGCGTGAAGTCCAAACGAAACCGCCTGCGGCAGCGGCCACAATGATGACGGCCAACAGAATAGCCAGCGGCCATGAATCGACGATCAGAACGATGATGAGGCTTAATACGGCAGTGGTCAGCAGGGCCAGACCGCCGATGCGAAGTTTGGTTTTATTATCCATATGGTTGGTGTTTCCTTGTTTTTTGCTGGAAGAGGCCGTCTGAAATGCGAGGTTCAGACGGCCTGAATTTGAGTTTACGCTATTTTACAGTATTTTCTGTTTTTGGGGCGTATTGCGTGCAAGTTTCTTGACGCGTGGCAACGGTTTTCAAGCGGCCAGCGAGGTAACGAGTTGTTTGAACTCGGTCCATGCATCGCCATCTTCCGCGCCTTTGATGATGCGGTCGATTTTGGCGCAGGTTTTGAGCGCGTCGAGCAGGCGGTTGATGGAAATGCGTTTGGCAGCCATCGGTGCAAGGGTCTGCTTGTCACCCCATAAGCGCAGGCTGTTGCGCAGGCTTTGGATGTTTTGGCCTTGCTTGAGTGCGGCAGTGAGGCGGATTAGGGTGCGGATGTCTTCGGCAACCGCCCACAACAGCAAAACCGGCTCTTCGCCTTCTTCTTCCAAACCGTCCAGCAAACGGGAAACGCGCAGGGCATCGCCTTTCATCCATGCGCCTGCCAGTTGGAATACGTCGAAGCGGGCGACAGTGGCAACTGCGGCTTCTGCGTCGGCAATATTGATTAAATGGCCTTGGGGATGGAGCAGGGCGAGTTTTTCGATTTCCTGACGGGCGGCCAAAAGATTGCCTTCGACGCGCTCGGCAAAAAGGGCGAGTGCTTCAGGTTCGATATCCAAACCCTGCTGTTTCAGGCGGCCCTGTATCCATTGCGGCAAAGCATATGGCGCAACGGCTTTGGCTTCTAAGACGATGCCTTTGCCTGCCAATGCGGAAAACCATTTGGACTGGATTTGCGCTTTTTCAAGCTTAGGCAGGAGGATGAGCGTAACCGTATCTTCGGGCAGGCGTTCGGCGAAGGTTTGCAGGGCATCGCCTCCGTTTTTGCCGGGCTTGCCGTTGGGGATGTGGATTTCCAGCAGTTTTAAATCGGCAAACAAACCTGCGCTGCCGGCACTTTGCAACAGCTCGTTCCAGTCAAAATTGTTTTCGGCGGTATAGACTTCGCGGTTGAGATAGCCTTGTTTTTTTGCGGCTGCGCGCAGCGTATCCAAAGCCTCGATGCGCAACAAATCCTCTTCGCCGTGAATAATGTACAACGGTTGGAGCGGCGTATCGGGGCGCAGGCTCTCAATGGGCGCGGCAGCCATTATTGCGCTTTCAGGAAAGTCAGGCGGCGGACGATTTGATCTGCGGCGTCGATGCGCATTTCAGACCAAATGGTTTCTTCCTCTTCCTGTTTGCCCAAGACTTCGCTGTCGGCGTAGTCCATGGTGCGGTGAACCTTAACTTCCATCGGTTCGCCAACCGGCTCGCCATTGCGGAAGGCTTGGGCTTTGATGGTCATGGCCAGCAGGTATTCGTTGATTGCGGCGGCGCGGGTGATGGTATAGATGTCGCGGCGTTTTTGAAAGTCGACAACGCGCAGGGTGATTTGTGATTCGGCTTCGCTAACCGGATGACCGTCGGCACGGCGTAAGGCATTTTCCAGCGCTTTTTGCATGACGGCTCCGCCTTCTACATGCCAGTTTTGATAAGGCAGCGGCTGCGAAGTCACGCCTGTGCCTTTTAGGTGGAAACCGCAAGAGGCAAGCAATAGGGCGAGTGCAGGCAATAGGATTTTTTTCATTGGATATTCCTTCGTTGAAACCGGTTACGGTATCGTCGGATTATAACGAATAATGTTTAGGCCGTCTGAAACCGTAAACGGAAAGTCTTTCAGACGGCCTTGTCTTTGATAGCGCAAATCTTATTTTTCCAACCAAATCAGGCTGACCATGCGGCCGGTTTGTCCGTCGCGGCGATAGGAGAAGAAAGTATCGCGTTCCAAGACGGTGCAATGGGTGCCGCCATAAATCATGTTCACGCCTTCGCGATGCAGAATCATACGCGCCAAAGCGTAAATGTCGGCAAGGTATTTGCCGCCGCCGATGTCTTCAAACGCATCGACAGCTTCCGGCATGGGGGTGCAAAACGCATCAAATACATCTTGACCGACCTCAAACGCATCAGGACCGATGGCAGGTGCGAGATAGGCCATGATTTCCAACGGCTCGACATTCATTGCCGCAATGGTATTTTGCAAAACGCCGCCGGCCAAACCGCGCCAACCTGCATGAGCCGCCGCAACAACGGTCCCTGCTTTGTCGCAAAATAAGACAGGCAGGCAATCGGCAGTCATTGAGGCGCAGGCAACCGTACCCGTCGTATCAACCGAAGCATCGGCATCAGGCGTATTACCTAATGCTTCTGCGGCATTCACAACAATGCTGCTGTGGATTTGATTAAGGTAGGCAATGGGCAGGCCGACTTGTTCCTGTACGATTTCGCGGTTGCGGAGTACGGCTTCCAGATTGTCGCCGACGTGCGAACCGACATTCAGGCTGCGGTACACGCCTTCACTGACACCGTCGTTGCGCGTGGTAATAAGCGTTTTGACATTGGCAGGGGCAGGCCAGTCGGCAGTCAAAAAATTCTTGCCTTGCGGGGCGAGGTTTAGGGTTTCTGTGATGGTTTTCATAATCTTTGAATCGCTGAAATATTGGAACGGATTGATTTCAGACGGCCTCAGATAATATTTTAGGCCGTCTGAAAAATGGGTTTAATCCCTTACATAAACGACTTCGACATCGTAGTCGTCTTCATTCCAATCGTCGTCATCGTCCATGCCGAATTTCTCTTGCCATTCTTCCTCGTTGCTTAGGGACGAATCTAAACCGACTTCCAGACGCAGGACGGAAAGCAGGTGGTACATATCGTCAGGCATAGGCGCTTCAAAGGAAACGGTTTCGCCGGTTTTCGGGTGCACAAAGCTCAAACGGTAGGCATGCAGGGCTTGGCGTGCGCCGAGGGCTTTGATGGCTTCTTTAACCGCGTCGCTGCATGGATGGCGCAGGTTGCCGTAAACAGGGTCGGCGGCCAGCGGATGGTTGGCTTCGCGCATATGAACGCGGATTTGGTGTGTGCGGCCGGTTTCGAGCGAGCATTCGATGTAGCTGTGGGAAAGATAGCGTTCTAACACTTTGACGTGGGTAATGGCAGGTTTGCCGCCGAATTTGACGACTGCCATTTTCAGGCGGTTGTGCGGATCGCGGCCGATTTGGGTTTCGATTTTGCCGTCGAAAGGAACAATGCCGTTGGCGACTGCACGGTAAATGCGTTTGACTGTGCGCTCTTGAAGCTGTTGAACCAGTGAGTTTTGCGCCGGCAAGGTTTTGGCGACCACCATCAGACCGCTGGTTTCTTTGTCCAAACGGTGTACGATGCCCGCACGCGGCACTTGGCTTAATTCAGGACAGTGTGCCAACAGGCCGTTGAGCAGGGTGCCGCTCCAGTTGCCTGCGGCAGGGTGGACGACCAGTCCGGCCGGTTTGTTGATGACGATGACGGTATCGTCTTCATAAATGATGTCCAAATCCATCGGTTCTGGCGTGAATGCGAGGTTTTCTTCGCTCGGACGTACCGTAACGGCAATCAATTCACCGCCTATCATTTTATCTTTGGGTTGCGCGGGCTTATCGTTTACAATGACTGCACCCTCTTTAATCCACGAACTCAGGCGGCTGCGCGAGTAGTCGGGCATGAGTTTGGCCAATACGGCATCCAGCCTTCCGCCCGCCATTTCGAGCGGAACGGTCAAATTAACACAACTTTCTGTTTCAGGGGATGACGGAAAGTCTAAATCATCGCTATAATCGGCTTCGTTATCAAAGGAAGTATTCTGCATGAAAAAAATTCTTTTAGTAGTTTCTTTAGGTTTGGCACTGAGTGCCTGCGCAAATAAAGGCACAATCGATAAAGACGCCCAAATTACTCAAGATTGGAGTGTGGAAAAGCTTTATGCCGAAGCGCAAGACGAATTGAACAGCAACAATTATACGCGAGCTGTCAAGTTATACGAAATTTTAGAATCCCGTTTTCCAAACGGCCGCTATGCCCAGCAGTCCCAGTTGGATACGGCGTATGCCTATTACAAAGACGATGAACCGGAAAAAGCCTTGGCTGCCATTGCGCGCTTCCAACGCCATCATCCGCAACATCCGAATATGGACTACGCGCTATACTTGAAAGGTTTGGTTCTGTTTAACGAAGACCAGTCTTTCTTGAACAAGCTGGCTTCCCAAGACTGGTCCGACCGCGATCCGAAAGCCAACCACGATGCTTATCAGGCGTTTGCCGAGTTGGTGCAACGTTATCCAAACAGCAAATACGCTGCCGATGCAACCGAGCGTATGGCCAAGCTGGTGGACGCTTTGGGCGGTAACGAGATGTCTGTGGCGCGTTATTACATGAAACGCGGTGCTTATGTTGCAGCGGCCAACCGTGCGCAAAAAATCGTCAGCCGTTACCAAAATACCCGTTACGTTGAAGAAGCTTTGGCGATGATGGAACTGGCGTACAAAAAACTGGACAAGCCGCAACTGGCTGCCGATACACGCCGCGTTTTGGAAACTAACTTCCCACAAAGCCCGTTCTTGCAACACGAATGGCGATCTGACGATATGCCTTGGTGGCGTTACTGGCGTTAAGCGTCGGGTTGTTCAGGCATGAATAAGGCCATCTGAAAACGATGCAGCTATGCATTTGGTTTTCAGACGGCCTTTGTTTTTAATGTTTTTTTACGCTCTCTGTAAACAGGGTGCAAAATTCGTTTTAATATGGTAAAGTCTGATTTTAATAACTCGACGGTTTGAAGCCGTTACTCAGGGGCTGTTTAAATTTAAAATCAGTTTTGTTGAAGCCGCATCAGATTTGCTATTGATGCATTCAGGAAAATTTCAGTCGTCAGGCTGATTTGGTTTTAAATTTAAGCAGCCCTTTATGTTTACAAAAAAACAGAGGTAGATTCTCATGAAGTCTTGGCAGCTTCCTGAACACGTTGCCGACGTGTTACCGACCAATGCCCGACAACTGGAAAGCGCCCGTGAGCGGCTATTGGCTTTGTTCCGCGTGCATGGTTATGAATTGGTGCAACCGCCATTGATGGAATACAGCCATTCCTTATTGACGCATATCGATGCTGGTTTGTCTTTGAAAACCATTTTGGTCGTTGATCAGCTCAGTGGCCGTCAACTCGGTATCCGCGCGGATATTACACCGCAGGTGGCGCGTATTGATGCCCACTTGCTTTCCGCCAATCAAGGCATCAACCGCTTATGCTATGCCGGTTCAGTGCTTCATGCGCGGCCTGACGGATTGCTCAATATGCGCGAGCCTTTACAGGCCGGTGCGGAAATGTACGGCTTGGAAGGCATTGAAGCGGATATTGAATTGATTGATTTGATGCTGAAAAGCATGAAAATCGCCGATATGGGCGAAGTTTTGCTTTCATTGGGTCATATCGGCGTATTCCGTGCTTTGGCAAATGCCGCGCATTTGGATGAGCAGCAATCGGCAACCCTGCTTTCATCAATGCAGGACAAAGATGCCGAGGTCGTCAGCCAGTTGGTCAAAGAGTGGAAACTCGACGGTATGTGGGCAAAAGCGTTTTCATTGTTACCACGACTGTACGGCGGTCGTGAAGTGCTGACTTTGGCTAGAGAGAAATTACCGGAATTGTCTGCAGTCAGTGCGGCTTTGGATGAATTGCAGGCAGTATGCGATGCGTTCCTAAATCAAAAAGTGCATATCGATTTGTCGGAACTGCGCGTTGACAATTACCATACCGGTTTGCTTTACGCGGCTTATGGTTCAAACCGTCATGATGCTGTGGCACGCGGCGGCCGTTATGACGGATTGGGCGGATACTTCGGACGCGCACGTCCTGCGGCCGGATTCAGTTTTGATTTGCGCAGCTTTATCGGCCGCCTTCCTGCTATCGGACGAGAGTCCGTGGTGGCTGTCGATGTAAAAGACATGCCTGCGGCTCAAGAAGCGGTAGATGCTTTGCGCGAACAAGGACAATGTGTCGTTATCGATTACGGTATCGGCTATAACGGTTCGGAAGAGGTTACAGGCCGTCTGAAACAGGTAGACGGCGTTTGGAAAGTAATCGCTTTGAACGATTGAGTTTTATTTTGAAATTTTGTATCTGAAATAAGGTTAGATGGCTATGGCTAAAAATGTTGTCGTAATCGGTGCCCAATGGGGTGATGAAGGCAAAGGTAAGATTGTTGACTGGCTGGCGGAAGAAACCAGTGGTGTAGTACGTTTCCAAGGCGGCCACAATGCCGGCCATACTTTGGTCGTCGGTGGCAAAAAAACCATTTTGCGCCTGATTCCAAGCGGCATTTTGCATGAGACTTTGGACTGCTTCATCGGCTCAGGTGTTGTCGTTTCTCCTGAAGCATTGTTGGGCGAAATCGATGAATTAAACGCTGCCGGTGTGAAAAACGTCGAAGGCCGTCTGAAAATTGCGCCAACCTGCCCATTGATTCTGCCTTACCACATCGCGCTTGATCAAGCTCGCGAAGCTTCCCGGGGTAAAGGCAAAATTGGTACAACCGGTCGCGGCATCGGCCCAGCCTATGAAGATAAAGTTGCCCGTCGCGCGATTCGCGTGGTGGACTTGCTGCACCCTGAAAAACTGGTTGAGAAACTGGAAGCCGTTTTGGCTTATTACAATGTTCAGTTGCAACACCTGCACAATGCAGAGCCGGTCAAAATTGAAGATGTGATGGCGGTAATTGAAAAAGTTGCACCGCGCATTACGCCGATGATTACCGATGTTTCCCGTGTTTTGAACGAGAAAAACCGAAAAGGCGAAAGCCTGTTGTTTGAAGGTGCACAAGGTACGTTGCTGGACATCGACTACGGTACTTATCCGTTTGTGACTTCCTCCAACTGCTTGGCTGGTGCCGCTTCTGCCGGTGCAGGCGTAGGTCCGCAAATGCTGGATTATGTTTTGGGTATCGTTAAAGCCTATACTACCCGCGTGGGTTCCGGTCCATTCCCGACTGAATTGTTTGATGAAGTGGGCGCAGGCTTGGCTGAGCGCGGCCATGAATTCGGTTCTGTAACCGGTCGTGCGCGTCGTTGTGGCTGGTTTGACGCGGCTGCTCTGAAACGCTCTATTCAAGTTAACGGAATTTCCGGTATGTGCATTACCAAGCTGGACGTGATGGACGGTATTGAGAACATCAATATCTGTGTAGGTTATGAATTGCCTGATGGCAGCAAAACCGACATTCTGCCTTGCGGCTCTGATGCAGTAGAAACCTGCAAACCGATTTATGAAACCATGCCGGGTTGGAGCGAGTCGACTTTCGGCGTGAAAGAATATGACAAGCTTCCTGAAAACGCTAAAGCTTATCTGAAACGTATTGAAGAAGTGTGCGGTGCGCCTGTGGCTATTGTTTCAACCGGTCCTGACCGCGAAGAAACCATCGTTTTGCATCATCCGTTTGCTTAATTGATTAAGTGAATAAAAGGCCGTCTGAATGTTTCAGACGGCCTTTTATATGAAATGCAATAAAAATTCAGCCCTGAAGGATGTCTGTCTTCAGGGCTGAATTTCGTATTCTACGCCGTTTTTTAACGCGAGTGTTTGGAAACCGAGATGTAGTGCCAAGTAACAATTATTCTCATTGATGTAAGTCAAGAAAAGGCTAGTCTGTAATTTTATTTCAAGAAAACTCCTGTAAATGGAAGGGTATTAGTGCTATCCTTTCAGAAAATTTACGGTATATATTTCCAATAAAATTAGGAGCTTGATATGTCAAATGATGTTCAGCAACGTCCAGCCGCTTGGGAAGGTTTTACTGGCGGCAACTGGGAAACCAACGTAGATGTTCGCGATTTTATTCAGAAAAACTACACGCCTTATGAAGGCGATGCCTCTTTCTTGGCACCTGCAACCGAAGCCACAACCAAACTGTGGGCGGACGTATTGGAAGGTATTAAAGTAGAAAACCGTACGCACGAGCCGTACAAAATCGATGCGCAAATCATATCCGGTATTACCAGCCACGCTCCAGGCTACATTAACAAAGATTTAGAAACCATCGTCGGCTTGCAAACAGACGAGCCTTTGAAACGCTCCATCATGCCGTTTGGCGGTTTGAAAATGGTGCAAGACGCGTGCAAAGTGTACAACGTTGAGTTGAACCCTGAAGTCAGCGAAATTTTCACCAAATACCGCAAAACCCATAACCAAGGCGTGTTTGACGTTTACACTCCCGACATCCGCCGTTGCCGTAAATCAGGCGTGATTACCGGTCTGCCGGATGCTTATGGCCGAGGTCGTATTATCGGTGACTACCGTCGTGTTGCATTGTACGGTATCGACTTCTTGATGAAAGACAAACTCAACCAGTTCAACTCACTGCAAGCCGATTTGGAAAACGGTGTGGATTTGGAAGAAGTGATCCGCCGCCGCGAAGAAATCAATGAGCAATACAAAGCATTGGGCCAAATGAAAGAAATGGCGGCTTCTTACGGCTACGATATTTCCGGCCCTGCAAAAAATGCACAAGAAGCCATCCAATGGACTTACTTTGCCTACCTCGCTGCCGTTAAATCTCAAAACGGTGCGGCGATGTCTTTCGGCCGTGTATCTTCATTCTTGGACATCTACATTGAACGCGACCTAAAAAATGGTGTGATTACCGAAACCCAAGCGCAAGAATTCATTGACCACTTGGTGATGAAACTGCGTATGGTCCGTTTCCTGCGTACTCCGGAATACGATCAACTCTTCTCCGGCGACCCGATTTGGGCAACCGAATCTATCGGCGGTATGGGCTTGGACGGCCGTACCTTGGTAACACGCACCAACTTCCGCGTGTTGCACACTCTGTACAACATGGGTCCGTCTCCTGAGCCGAACATTACTGTCTTGTGGTCTGAACAACTGCCACAAGGCTTTAAAGAGTACTGCGCCAAAGTATCTATCGACACTTCGTCTATCCAATACGAAAACGACGACTTGATGCGTCCTGATTTCAATAGCGATGATTATGCTATTGCCTGCTGCGTGAGCCCAATGATTGTCGGCAAACAAATGCAGTTCTTCGGTGCCCGTGCCAACTTGGCAAAAACCCTGCTGTACGCAATCAACGGCGGTGTGGACGAGAAATCTAAAGAGCAAGTTGGTCCGAAAACCGAACCGATTATGGACGAAGTCTTGGACTACGACACTGTCTTTGCGCGCATGGACAAATTCATGGATTGGCTGGCAACCCAATACGTTACCGCGTTGAACATCATTCACTACATGCATGATAAATACAGCTACGAAGCCGCATTGATGGCATTGCATGACCGTGATGTGATTCGTACAATGGCTTGCGGTATTGCCGGTCTGTCTGTGGCTGCCGACTCTCTGTCTGCCATTAAATACGCCAAAGTGAAACCGATTCGCGACGAAAACGGCATTGCCGTTGACTTTGAAATCGAAGGCGAATACCCACAATTTGGTAACAACGACGACCGAGTTGACGATATCGCCTGCGATTTGGTTGAGCGCTTCATGAAAAAAGTGGCAACCCACAAAACTTACCGCAACGCCACCCCGACTCAGTCCGTACTGACCATTACTTCCAACGTTGTTTACGGTAAGAAAACCGGTAATACTCCAGACGGCCGCCGTGCAGGCGCTCCGTTTGGTCCGGGTGCAAACCCAATGCACGGTCGTGACGTCAACGGTGCAGTCGCTTCATTGACTTCCGTAGCCAAACTGCCATTTGAGTTTGCCAAAGACGGTATTTCCTATACCTTCTCCATTATTCCTGGCGCGTTGGGTAAAGACGAGCATTCTCGCGAGCGCAACCTTGCCGGTTTGATGGATGGTTATTTCCACCATGAAGACGGTATTTTGGAAGGCGGTCAACATTTGAACGTCAACGTATTGAATCGCGAGACTTTGGAAGATGCAATGCACAATCCGGAGAAATATCCGCAGTTGACCATTCGTGTGTCCGGTTATGCGGTTCGCTTCAACTCGTTGACCCGCGAACAACAGCTTGACGTGATTACCCGTACATTCACAGAAACCATGTAATCCGGGTGAAGAAACAAACCAGAAGCTAAATTTGCATTTGGTTTGTTTTGAAACAAAGCTCCGAGGCCGTCTGAAATGTTCAGACGGCCTTTATTATCGTACAATCCATATAAGCAAAAATATTTTTGAGCCGAACACTATGTCCACGACTTTTGCCATTACCCCCGAGCCAGAACTGAAAGACCTTGGCCACCGTCACTATAACGGCAAAGGCATTATTCATTCGATTGAATCTTGCGGTGCTGTCGATGGTCCGGGTTTGCGCTACGTCCTCTTTTTGCAAGGTTGCCTGATGCGCTGCCTGTATTGCCATAATCGTGATACTTGGGATTTTCATACCGAGCAGGCGCAGGAATTGGATGTGGCAACTGTGATGAAGCAGGTCATGACCTATCGTCATTATCTGCGTGCGACAGGCGGAGGCGTAACGGCAACCGGTGGCGAGCCGTTATTACAATATGAGTTTGTACGCGATTGGTTTACGGCCTGTCGGGAACACGATATCCATACCTGTCTCGACAGCAATGGCTATGCTTTGCACTATGACTCTATTTTAGATGATTTGCTCGATCATACCAATTTGGTTATGCTCGACTTAAAACAAATCGATCCTGAAATCCATAAAGTACTTGTCGGTATTCCAAATACCAAAACGCTGAAATTCGCGCGCTATCTTGCTGAACGCAATCAGCCGACACGGGTGCGTTATGTGGTTGTTCCCGGTTATACCGATGATGAGCGTTCAGCGCATTTATTGGGCGAGTTTATTGGTGATATGGAGAATGTAGAAATGGTCGAGCTTTTGCCGTATCACGAATTGGGCGCACATAAATGGGCTTTGTGCGGCGACGAATACAAATTAAAAGGCGTACATCCGCCGCCTAAAGAAACCATTTTGAAAATCAAAGAAATATTAGAGAGCTACGGAAAAAATATTATTTATTAAAACAGAAAAAGGCCGTCTGAAACGAGATAATCAGTTTCAGACGGCCTTTTCATGATTGAAAAAGACTTAAGCGTTCAATGCAGTCAGAACCTTGGCGACAACTTCTGATACAGCAACGGCTTGAGCCTGATTGTCACGGCGTTCGGCATATTCGACATTGCCTTCTTTCAATGCGCGATCGCCAATTACGATGCGGTGAGGAATACCCAACAGCTCGGAGTCATTCAGCAATACGCCCGCACGTTCGTCGCGGTCATCCAACAATACATCCGCACCGGCAGCCAAAAGCTCGGCATAGATTTTGTCAGCGGCTTCGCGTACGGCTTCAGATTTTTTGTAGTTCATCGGTACAATCACGACTTCAAACGGCGCCATTGCTTTGGTCCAAACAATGCCTTTTTCGTCGTTGTTTTGCTCGATGGCGGCAGCAACGACGCGGGTAATACCGATACCGTAGCAGCCCATTTCCATGATTTGGGATTTGCCGTTATTGTCCAAGAAGCTGACATTCATGGCTTGGGTATATTTGTCGCGTAGTTGGAAAACGTGACCGACTTCAATACCGCGCGCCAGTTTCAGACGACCTTGTTCGTCGGGGCTGATGTCGCCTTCGATGACATTGCGCAAATCGACAAATTCAGGCTCGGCAGCATCGCGGCCGAAGTTGAAGCCGGTATAGTGGTAGTCGTCTTCGTTCGCGCCGATAACCCAGTCTGCGCCTTTTTCGGTGGCGAAATCGGCATAGACTTTACCTTTGAAGTTGACAGGGCCGAGAGAGCCGCCGTTTGCACCGAACTGTTCAACAATCGCGGCAGGGCTTGCCATGGTCAGTGGCGATTTCACGCCGGCCAGTTTTTCTGCCTTGATGTCGTTAAATTCATGGTCGCCGCGTAACAGAAGCAGGACGAGTTCGCCTTCGTTTTCGCCTTCAACCACGATGGATTTGAGGGTTTGTTCAACCGGAATATTGAGGAATTCAACCAAAGACTCAATGGTTTTGACGTTTGGCGTATGTACTTTGGTCAACTCGGCCTGAGCAGCGGCGCGTTCGCCTTTAAGTGGCAAGGTAGGTGCCAATTCGATATTGGCGGCGTAATCGGAAGTGTCGCTATATGCAATAACGTCTTCGCCGCTTTCAGCCAATACTTGGAATTCGTGAGAGCCGGTACCGCCGATGCTGCCGGTATCTGCGGCAACAGGACGGAATTCCAAACCCAAACGGGTGAAGATACGGCAATAAGCGTCGTACATATCTTGATAGGTCGTCTGAAGCGAGGCATAGTCGGCATGAAAGGAATAAGCGTCTTTCATGACAAACTCGCGCGCACGCATCACACCAAAGCGCGGACGCACTTCATCGCGGAATTTGGTTTGGATGTGGTAAAAGTTTTTCGGTAGTTGTTTGTAGCTGTTGACTTCTTTGCGCACGATGTCGGCAATCACTTCTTCGCAAGTCGGACCCATGCAGAAATCGCGGTCATGACGGTCTTTCAGGCGCAGCAGTTCTTTACCGTAAAACTCCCAGCGGCCGGATTCCTGCCACAGTTCGGCAGGTTGTACCACCGGCATCAGCAGCTCCACGCTACCTGCACGGGCCATTTCTTCACGCACGATATTTTCAACTTTGCGCAATACGCGCAGGCCCATCGGCATCCAAGTATAAAGACCGGATGCGTTTGCTTTGATCAAACCGGCACGAATCATCAGCTTGTGGCTGGCAAGTGCAGCTTCGGCAGGGGCTTCTTTAAGGGTAGAAATGAAGAACTGGGAGGCTTTCATGGCGTATTTTTCTTTCTTAAAAATAAGTGCGTATTGTAACGCAAAATGTGTGGCTGCGCGTCTTTTGAATGGCATCTGATGAAATTGGCCGTTGTTTCACAGAGCTTTTGATTCGGGGCGATTTTTAGGGATGTCAACCCTAATTTATGCACAAAGCCGCATAACCTTGTTTTACCTATAAATTTTCACTGTATGATTATAGTAAAATTCTATAAATATAACTACTTGATTTTATTATGTTTTATTTGATTAAATTTTAGTCAATTTAAGACTTGGTTTGTTCCTAAAGAAAATTTTACGATTACCCAAAGCTTATCAACAGATTTATCCACAGAGATTGTGTATAGATTTTAAATGCTGTCGGCGTAATGATTTCGCATGATTGTCAAGCCTTGTTTAAAGCAGATTTGGTTGCCTTAAAAAGATGGGGCAACAACACGATGAGCAGGTTTTGCGCTAACATTCTGCTTATTGTTGGTTGTTTCCTTACAAGGGATAAAATGAAAAATTCAGAATTGCATTTGCTGGAACGCAGAAAGATGTTTAACGGGCATCAGGAACGGTACCGCCATTTTTCTCAAACCTGCCGGACGGACATGGTATTTGATGTCTATCTGCCGCCACAAATCTTAAAAGGTTATCCTGCGCCTGTTTTATATTTTCTTTCCGGCTTAAATAGTGATGGTTCTGAATTGGTTCGGCAAAGCGGAATCCAGCGTTTTGCGGCGCAATGGAATATTATCGTGGTTTTTCCGGATACCTCGCCACGCGGTCAGCATGTTGCCGACAGCGAGGAACATTATCTTGGACAGGGCGCCGGATTTTATGTTAACGCAACTGAAGCACCTTGGGCGCAGCATTACCAAATGGAAAGCTATATCAGCCAAGAATTGCCTGATTTGATCGAGCATAATTTCCCGGTAACAAAAGAGCGCAGCATTGCAGGTTTCAGCATGGGCGGGCATGGCGCGCTGCAGTTGGCTTTGAACTATCCCGGCCGATATACTGCGGTTTCTGCCTTTGCGCCTTTATGTCATCCTATCGAGACGGAAGGAGGTAGGCAGGCATTTTCAGCTTATTTGGGTCAAAACATGGAAATATGGAAACGCTATGACAGTACTGAGCTGCTTCAGACGGCCTCGCATAAATTGCCTGTTTTGATTGATGTCGGCCGTGAAGATACTTTGTATCCTGACGTCCTGCAACCGGAAGCATTTGTCCGCTCAGCGCGTGAAAAAGGTTTCAATATCCAATATAAAGTACGTCCGGGCTATGGGCATGACTATTTCTTTATTGCCAGCTTTATCGATTCGCATATTGAGTTTCACGCTCAGGCATTAGGGCTTTAAGCAGTATTGAATAAAAGGCCGTCTGAAATCTGATTAATGGTCGGATTTCAGACGGCCTTTATTTAGGCTTTTTTGAACCTTTAATTTCAAATAGACTTATTCCTCAGGACGTTCGCCGTCGGTATCGTCCAATTTGCCTTCGGTGATATCCATATTGATACCGACTGCCGCACGGATTTTGGCATCGATTTCGTTGGCGATATCAGGGTTTTCTTTCAGCCAAACGCGTACATTGTCTTTACCTTGGCCGATTTTTGCGCCGTTGTAGCTGTACCATGCACCGGATTTCTCAACGATGTCATGTTTGACACCCAAGTCGATCAATTCGCCTTCCCAGCTGATGCCTTCGCCGTAAAGAATATCAAATTCGGCTTGACGGAATGGAGGCGCAACTTTGTTTTTGATGACTTTGACTTTGGTTTCGTTACCAATAACGTCATCGCCTTTTTTAATCTGGCCGGTACGGCGGATGTCGAGGCGGACGGAGGCATAGAATTTGAGCGCGTTACCGCCGGTCGTAGTTTCAGGGCTACCGAACATCACGCCGATTTTCATACGGATTTGGTTGATGAAAACAACCAATGTATTGGTGCGTTTGATGTGGCCGGTCAGTTTGCGCAGGGCTTGGCTCATTAGGCGGGCTTGCAGACCGACGTGGCTGTCGCCCATTTCGCCTTCGATCTCGGCTTTAGGCACAAGTGCGGCTACGGAGTCAACAACGACCATATCGATACCGCCTGAGCGTACCAAGGTATCGCAGATTTCCAATGCCTGCTCGCCGGTATCCGGTTGGGAGAGATAGAGTTCTTCGACTTTTACGCCGAGTTTACGGGCGTAAATCGGGTCAAAAGCATGCTCGGCATCGATGAATGCGCAGATACCGCCATTTTTTTGGCATTGAGCAATGGCTTCGAGACAGAGTGTGGTTTTACCGGAGGATTCCGGGCCGAAAATTTCAACCACGCGGCCGCGGGGCAGACCGCCAACGCCGAGTGCCAAGTCCACGCCGAGGGAGCCGGTGGAAATAACATCAAGGTTTTCTTCCTGTTGGCTGCCGTCCATTTTCATGATGGAGCCTTTGCCGAAGTTTTTTTCGATTTGGGCAAGGGCGGCGGCTAAGGCTTTGCTTTTTTCGTCTGACATGTTTTCTCTCCGAAAGGAAATATGAATCGCTAAGAATTTATTTAGCTATTATCGCATAAATTAAGAAAAAGTATAGTTTTATTTTTATTTTTCAGACGGCCTGTGTTTTTTGCATGCAACAGGCCGTCTGAAATATTGAATAATCAATCAGTTGGTCAATGATGCAAAAACTTGGAAATAGTCGGGGAAAGTTTTATGCGTACATTTCGGGTCGTTGATGATGACGGGGACGCCCAAAAGCGAAGCCAGCGAGAAACACATGGCCATGCGGTGGTCGTCGTAAGTATCGATGACGGCATCAGGGGTAAGTGTTTCGGGAGGCGTAATATGAATAGCTTCGGCTTCTTCAACGACTTCTGCACCCAGTTTGCGCAGTTCGGTTGCCATAGCGGCGATACGGTCGGTTTCTTTGACGCGCCATGAGCCGATATTACGCAGGGTGCAGGGCTGTTTGGTGGCCAGTGCGACGATAGCCAGAGTCATGGCCGCGTCTGGAATATGGTTGGCATCCAAATCAAAAGCCTGAATCTTGCGCTCGGCAGGGCGGGAAATTTCAACAAAATTTTCGCCCCAAATCACATCTGCACCGATTTTCTCCAATTCGCGCGCAAAGGCAACGTCGCCTTGGATGCTGTGCGCGCCGATGCCGGTTACGCGGATGGGTGTACCCGCAATCAGACCTGCGCCTAAGAAATAAGACGCGCTGGAGGCATCGCCTTCTACATATAAATGTTCGGGTGCATGATATTTGGTACCGGCCGGGATTTTAAATACACGATAGTCTTCATTGATGATGTCCACACCAAACTGCGCCATCAGCTTGAGCGTGATGTCGATATAAGGTTTGGAAATCAATTCGCCTACCATGTGGATTTCAAATGCTTGTCCGGTCAAGGGCAAAGCCATCAGCAGGGCGGTCAGGAATTGGCTGGAAACATTGCCTTTAATCGGAATAACGCGCTCGCCGTTGTCTTGGCGTTTACCGATCTGAAGCGGAGGGTAGTTTTCATTGCCCAGATATTGTACGTCCGCACCTGCAATGCGCAGCGCATCCACCAAATCGCCGATGGGGCGTTCGTGCATACGCGGCACGCCATGCAGATGATAGTCGCCACCCAAAACGGCAAGCGCGGCAGTTAAAGGGCGGAATGCCGTACCGGCGTTGCCTAAAAACAAATCGGCGGTTGAGTTGGGAAAGCGGCCGCCGGTGCCATGAACTTTCAGACGGCCTTCAGGTAAAGATTCAATGTGTACGCCGAGTTTGTCGAGTGCTTCAAGCATTCGGTCGGTATCGTCGGATTTGAGCAAAGAATGGATTTCGCAAACGTTGTCGGAGAGTGCGGCCAAGAGCAGCGTGCGGTTGCTGATGCTTTTGGAACCGGGCAGGGCAACGGTGGAAGGCTTGAGTGTAGAAGCGGGCAGGCGGATGGATTCGATCATGGCTGGACTAAGCTCGTTTGAATTGTAAATCAGACCGATATTATACGCAGGCAAAGGCCGTCTGAAAAATGAAGAGGGCGCAATTTATTTGTGAAAAAATGAATTTTTATATCGTTACACTATTTTCCAATCGTTTATTTTGAAATTTTCTGCTCCTGTTTTGTGTTTGCCGCTATAACTTATTTTGTTGTGGTAGGTATATAACCAAACACCATAAGAAAATCAGAAACCATTCTTTCCTATTTTTTCAGACGGCCTTGCCTTATTTAAAAGCTTGGCAATATTGCTGATAACGTTCAGCCAGTCCATATAGGATGATTGCTGTCAGCCCCCAAATGTCGTAGTGTCGGAAAGGCAGGGCTGGGAGGGCGAGGGTTTGATTGTTGTGATGAAGCTGACGGAATGTGTAGTTTTGCAGGTTTAAGGCAAAATCCAAAGGCAGATAAAAAATTTCAGCTACTTCGTCGGGATTTGCTTTTGGGTTGACGGGCTGGACGCAAATTGCCGGAACAGGCGTAACACGGTAGCCGGAGGGCGTGTCATAAAAGGGTAGCGGCGCAAAAGTCTGCCATGCGGCAATCGGAATGGCGGTTTCTTCATAAGCTTCTCTTAACGCCGTTGCCGTTAGACTGTCGTCTTGGGCATCTTTGCGGCCGCCGGCAAAGGCGATTTGTCCGGTGTGCTGCCTTAAGGTCTCAGCCCTTTTGGTCAGTAAAATTTGCCACGCTCCTTCAAGCAAGACAATGCCGACCAAAACGGCTGCTTCTTTGACCGTTTTTGGGGTAACTAATTGATTGCGCTCTGCTTGCATACGGCTGCTGAAGTGTGAAGCTTGAGTTAGGAAATGGATAAGTTGGTCGGTATTCATCTTTGATGCTGATCGTTTTATGCAGATGAGGATTACACAAGGTTTACGGTTGTCGTGTCAACAAAATAGGGTGCGTGTGTTACAGTTATGCCTGAATGATAAATAAAGCTTTGCGTCTGTTGCGCAAGTGCTTAGGCCGTCTGAAAATGCCGGCAGGTTCTCAAAAAGGATAGTTATGTTGTTTTTCCCATCCCGTATTCGAGTAGCAGCTGCGGCTGTCATGATGTTGTTTGCTACACAAACTTTTGCCGCGCCCGGCGATTCAAATGCAGTTTTTGAATCGGCTAAGATTATTAAAAAGAAAAGCCGTGCCGACCGTTTTTCTCCCGAAGAGCGCGAGCAGGAGCGGATACGTCTGTTGGGTATACAAAACCGTACCTCGCAGGTTTTCACTTTGTTAAATTCAGAACTGGCTCTGCAAAAGGGTGATGCGGCTTCTGCGCTGTTTACGTATATTTTGACGTTGCATCGTACCAAATCTCCCGAAGTGGCTGAACGCGCTTTGGAAATGGCGGTTTCTTTAAATGCCTTTGAACAGGCTGAAGCCATTTACCAAAAATGGCGCGAAATCGAGCCGGAGCCTGGTGAAGCACAAAAGCGTATGACTTGGTTGCGCAATTTGCTACTGGGCAAAGCCGATAAGAATTTGAGCGGATTGGATAAGGTGATTGCCGGCGGTAGTGAAGACGAGCAAAAGCGCGTGTTCCTGCTTTTGGCACAAACCGCAGCCCAACAGCCGAATCTGACCAGCGATGCAGTCAAACAGGTACATAAAACGGCACTGAATTATAAAGACTTTCCAGAAGCGGCGATTGCGGATGCAATTTTTAGTGCAAAAGACGGTCAAAAGAAACACGCCATTGCGGCATTGCAGCGATTGGCCAAGTTGGACAACGAAATCCTGCCGCCGACTTTTGTCACATTGCGGCTGATGGCGCAACGGCATCCTGATATTCTGGACGGCTTCTTCAAAGATACAGACACCAAAACCTTATCTCCGATTTGGCAGGAATTGGACATCGCCAATTTGATCGCCCATGGCCAAAATGATAAGGCATTCAAGCGCTTGCAGACTTTGTTGGAAGAAAATCCCAACCCTGATTTGTATATTCAGGCTGCCTTATTGTCAGCCAGCAAAACAGAAAATATTTCTGCAGTAAACAGCTATCTGGAAAAGGCTTATAAAGCCGGTACGGAGGAGCAGCGCAGCCGTGCGGCGTTGATTGGTGCGGTTTCTTATAATGATGCTGAAGAATTTGCCAAAGCCAAACAATGGCTGGATAAGGTAACGGCAACGGCTTATACATTTGATAAAACCATTTTGGCTGCTTCCATTGAAGCCAAACAGGGCAACCATAAAGAGGCTTGGGCTTTAGTGCAACGTGCCCAAAAAATGCCCGAGCAAAGAGGACGTTATTTTGAAGCCAGTGATTTGCTGAATACGGCTTTGTTTGTATTGTCTAAAAATACCAATCTTCAAGAATCGTTGAACGCTTTGAATAGCTTGGTAAACTCCACCGAAAAATCCTTGAAAACCCAAGCTTCTCCAGAGTTGCTTGCCAATGTGTTGTATCAGCGTTCGATGGTGTACGAGAAGCTGAATCAGCCAGGCAAGGCGATTGCCGATTTGCGCCGTGTGGTAGAGCTGTATCCGGATAATCCGCACGGTTGGAATGCTTTGGGCTATACCTTGCTGTCCAACGGCAAGAATTTGGAGGAAGCGTTTAAAATGGTTCAGACGGCCTATCAAATGGATCCGGAAAGCGCAGCAATTAATGACAGTGTAGGCTGGGCTTATTATCTTAAAGGCGATGCGCAAATGGCGCTTCCATATATCCAATATGCCTACGAAAAAGAACCTGAAGCCGAAGTCGCCGCGCATTTGGGCGAAGTCCTATGGACGCTTGGAGATCAAGACAAGGCCAAAGAAATCTGGAATGATGGTTTGAAGCGCGGAAGCAATCTCCGAGTATTAAAAGAGACAATGTCCAAATTCGGTATAACGCCCAGTAAACCGCACATTCAAAAACACAAATAAAACCAAAAGGCCGTCTGAAAAGCGTTTGATTTCAGATGGCCTATGAAGGAATATCCATGAATTTAAAACAATTATCATCGGTTACAGCCTTATTGCTTTTGGCTGCCTGTGCGCAGCCAAACTTACCTCAGCAAAACAGTTGGCAAGCAGCAGAGCAGGTGCAGGATTTTAGTGCGGATGGCCGATTGGCTGTCAAAGTGGAAGGCAAAGGCTCTTATGCTAATTTCGACTGGACTTATCAGAATGCGGTTCAAACCATTGATGTGAATACACCGCTGGGTAATACCGTTGGCCAGCTATGTCAAGACAGTGAAGGTGTATTGGCAGTAGACAGTAAGGGTAAGGTCTATCAGGCGGAAACGGCTGAGGAATTGAGCAGACAGCTTTTAGGCTTTGCTTTGCCGGTTCAATATCTGCATATTTGGGCTGATGGTAAACGCGTTGCCAATGCGCCATACAAAATCCTGCCTGATGGCCGTCTGGAGCAGTTTGATTGGACAATATCGCGCACTTTAAATAGTTCAGGACAGCCCAAAACGCTTCAACTTGAGAATGCCAAGTTTAATATCCGCTTGGTATTCGATACAGTAAATCACTCTTTGGATAAGAATGGACAAACCCGATGCGCAGCACGCAAATAGAGGATGCCATGTCTGTTTCAGAGGAAATTCAAGCCTTTCCTGCGCCGGCTAAATTAAATTTGGATTTGAGGATTACCGGCCGTAGGAGCGATGGTTATCATAATTTGGAAAGTATTTTCTGTTTGATCGGCTTATACGATACCGTTCATCTGAAAATGCGTACTGATGGGCAGATTATTTTGCATACGCCGGTCGAAGGGCTTGAGCCCGAACAGGACTTGACTTATCGGGCGGCTAAATTATTGTTGCCATATGCAAACGTACCGCACGGTGTTGAAATTTGGTTGGATAAAGTGATTCCGACGGGCGGCGGATTGGGCGGCGGCAGCTCCGATGCGGCCACAGTTTTAATGGTTTTAAACCAATGGTGGCAATGCGGTTTGAGCAGGCAGCAACTGATTGATTTAGGTGTAAGTCTTGGTGCGGATGTTCCTTTTTTTATTTTTGGAAGAAGTGCTTTTGCCAAAGGAGTAGGCGAGAAGCTGGCTGAAATAGATGTCCCTAAACAATGGTATGTTATCGTTAAGCCCCCCGTCCATGTGGCAACAGCTAAAATTTTTGCACATGAAGGCTTGACACGTGATTCCAAACCCAGCATAATGCCGACTTTCCAATCATTACAGCCGTTTCAAAATGATATGCAGGCGGTTGTGTTTCAGGAATATCCTGAAGTTTGGAAGGCTTATGTTGAGTTATCCCAATATGGTTATACATTAATGACTGGTTCTGGAGCTTGTTTGTTTATAGCAAGTGCATCTCATCAAGAAGCAAATACAATTTACCAACAGGTTTCTCAATCATATGAGGCTTATCGTGTGGAAGGATTAGATATTCATCCGCTATTTCATATGATTTAGTAAGTTGGGGAGTCGTCAAGCGGTTAAGACACT
>NZ_KV821587.1:66340-114597 GCF_001815685.1 Neisseria sp. HMSC056A03 | reverse complement strand
GAAGGTTCGAATCCTTCCTCCCCAGCCAAATAAAAGCGTGTAAGTTTTCTTACACGCTTTTTTATGCTAAGAGCAAAATAACGCTGAAAAACTTCTTTTTACCCGTCTTTACGCGTATAATTGCATAATTAGTGTCTTAGACATGGGGCAAAGGGAAGCGTAATGTTTTCTGAGCGTAAATCGAATTTAGAATCAGGTGAAGATATGGCTGCTTATGACAGTTTAATGGTGTTTACCGGTAATGCAAATCCGGAATTGGCGCAACGTGTTGTCAAACATTTGGATATTTCGCTCGGTGAAGCCACTGTTTCCAAATTCTCTGATGGCGAAGTAGCCATTGAATTGTTGGAAAATGTGCGTGGTCGCGATGTGTTTATTTTGCAACCTACCTGCGCGCCAACCAATGACAACCTGATGGAAATTTTGACTATGGCCGATGCACTTAAACGTGCTTCTGCCGGTCGTATTACTGCCGCGATTCCATACTTTGGCTATGCGCGTCAGGATCGCCGTCCTCGCTCTGTCCGTGTACCGATTTCTGCTAAATTGGTAGCGAATATGTTGTACTCAGCAGGTATCGACCGTGTATTGACTGTTGACTTGCATGCTGACCAAATTCAAGGTTTCTTCGATATTCCGGTAGATAATATTTACGCCACCCCGATTTTGTTGAACGATATTAAACAACAACGTATCGACAATCTGACTGTTGTCAGCCCTGATATCGGTGGTGTTGTACGTGCACGTGCTGTTGCTAAATCTTTAAATGCTGATTTGGCCATTATCGACAAACGTCGTCCTAAAGCCAACGTGGCTGAAGTGATGAACATTATTGGCGATATTCAAGGCCGTACTTGCTTGATCGTAGATGATATGATCGATACGGCAAATACTTTGTGTAAAGCAGCCGTCGCCCTGAAAGAGCGCGGTGCAGATCGTGTACTGGCATACGCCAGCCATGCAGTATTCTCCGGCGAAGCAGTTAATCGAATTGCTTCTTCCGAAATTGACCAAGTAGTTGTGACAGATACGATTCCGTTGTCTGAAGCAGCTAAAAAATGTGAACGCATCCGTCAAGTTACCATTGCCGGTTTGCTGGCTGAAACGGTACGCCGTATCAGCAATGAAGAATCCGTCTCATATCTTTTCAATGAAGATGTGATGACTGGCGGCATGTTGCTGCCATAACCCGATGTCGTCTTAAGCTGGTCGCGGCCGATGACGACAATTTTATTTAAATTGGAGTATTAAACATGACTTACGAAATTCAAGCCTCTGTTCGCGAAGCCCAAGGCACTGGTGCGAGCCGCCGCCTGCGTCGCGAAGGCCAAATCCCTGGCATCCTGTACGGTGAAGGTCAAGAGCCTGTTGCTATCGCTGTAGACCACAAAACTGTATTCTACGCATTGGAAAAAGAATCTTTCCATACTGCTTTGATTAAACTGTCTTTGAACGGTGAAACTAAAGACGTTATCGTGCGTGACTTCCAAATGCACCCATTTCGTCGCGAAGTTCAACACATCGACTTCCAAGCTGTAAAAGCTGATCAACCTGTACGCATCCGCGTTCCTCTGCACATTGTTAACGCTGAAAACTCTCAAGCTGTTAAACTGCAAGGTGGCCGCGTATCTCTGTTGAACACTTCTGTTGAAGTAGTTGCTTTGCCTGCAAATATTCCTGCTTTCTTGGAATTGGATTGTGCATCAGTAGTTGCCGGCGACATTCTGCACTTGTCAGACATCAAACTGCCGGAAGGTGTTGAAAGCGTTTCTCTGAAACGTAACGAAAACCTGGCTGTTGCTACTGTTACCGGTAAAAAACGTTAATAGGTAGTTAACATAAGAAAACCGTATCAGATTTATCTGATACGGTTTTTGTTTTGCATATAAAATCATTTGCTATAAAACTTGGGTAAACGTAACAGCATATGTACTTTATAAGATTGAAGCAATTTCATTACGAAGTTTATTAAGAAAGCGTCCATGCCGTACCCATTGTGCGGCCGATTCATAATCCTGTTGTTCAAATGCTTGTTGCAAATCTTGATATAGGTTGCTTTGTACTTCTTGGATTTCTTGATCCAGCGCTCGGATGGCATCATGGTTTTGTTCCATTTGTGCATCCATTAATGTTTCTCGCCATTCCATCTGCTGCATGAGGAATTCTGGTGAAAACGAAGTGTGTTCAGGTGCATCAGCATCGATATTTTGGCTTTTCAAGAGATAAGCAGCCCGATCAATAGGGCTTTTTAATGTGCGGTAGGCATCATTAATTGTAGAAGACATCATGACGGCTTGTTTTTGCTCAAAAGCTGAGGCGGAAGCAAATTTATCGGGATGAAAACGGGCAGCTAAAGCTCGATAGGTCTGTTCGAGTGCTTCGGTATCAATATTGAAAGATGGCTCAAGCTGGAAGAGGTTGAAGTATTGAGACATGATATTAAAGGAAAAAATCTAAAGAAGAAGATTATTTTACGATATAATCCAAAAACTGTTTATACGAAAGGAAAACAATATGACCGGTAAGGTACAACACAATAAAGGCAAAATACGAGACAATGCCTTAAAAGCCTTAGTCAAATCTGATTTGTTCCGACACAAAGTAGAACGAAAAAGAAAAGGCAAGGGCAGCTATAATAGGCAAGAAGTCAAAAAATGGCGGGATGGTTTTGATACTTTCCCGCCATTTTTTATATTTTAAACGTGGAAGCTCTCACCGCAGCCGCAAGAGTCTTTGACATTCGGATTTTCAAATTTGAAACCTTCCTGTAAGCCTTCTTTGGTGTAATCGACTTGCGTGCCGTCTAGATAAACCAAGCTTTTTGGATCGATATAAACGCGCGCGCCGTGTTCTTCAAAAATCAGATCATCCTCGTTCACTTCATCGACAAATTCAAGGTTGTATGCCATGCCCGAGCAGCCGCTGGTTTTCACACCCAAGCGCACACCCAACCCTTTGCCGCGTTTGGTCAGGTAGCTGTTGATGTGTTTGGCTGCGTTTTCTGTGATAGTAATCATGCTTTTTTCCTCATTTCGCAATCATTTTCTGTTTTGCCTGCTTTTTTATTTCAGACGGCATCTTGATTATCAGGCCGTCTGAAAACGCTGTTTTGCCCACTCTATTGCGGCGGCAATGGCAGCTTTAGCCTGCGGACTATTTCTCCAACAGGTCGAGCCGGTTAATTGTGCGCCCCGTTCCAAAATATCGTCTAAATCTGCCGCCGCCAGCTTGGCAATATCATCTAATCCCATTTGTTGCAAACGCTGCAATATGGTTTTATCTATGCCTTCGACAGCAAGTAGGGATTGGACTTCTTCATCAGTAAAAGGCATTTCGCCTCCTTTGATTTTGCAGGTATAACGACTAAATTAAATATAAGCTGCGATTTATTGCCCTCTCCCGCGGGGAGAGGGGATAGATTGGCAGGCAGTCCCAAATTTGGCGGCAACTTCAAAAGGATGAAGTTTCTGTGCTCTCAATTCACCCTGTCTGCTTAAGAGGGGAATAAATCACCAGATTTGCTTTTCTCGAAGACTCGCTAGGAGTCTTGGGCACCTGCCGACAAGGGGTCGTTGAATCCGGTTATTTGTTTTCCTGACGTTTGCGATAGTCGGCAACGGCTGCTTTTACCGCATCTTCAGCCAAGATAGAGCAGTGGATTTTAACTGGAGGCAATTCCAACTCTTCGGCGATTTCGCTGTTTTTGATTGCCAGCGCGTCATCCAAGCTTTTGCCTTTGACCCACTCGGTAATCAGGCTGGACGAAGCGATGGCCGAACCGCAGCCGTAGGTTTTGAATTTAGCGTCTTCGATGATGCCTTCGTCGTTCACTTTGATTTGCAGACGCATTACGTCACCGCAGGCCGGCGCGCCGACCATGCCGGTGCCGACAGATTCGTCGTTTTTGTCGAATGTGCCGACGTTGCGGGGGTTTTCATAGTGGTCGATTACTTTATCGCTGTATGCCATGATGTGGTTTCCTTAATGTTTTTTGATGGTTTAAGTGGTTTGTTTGCCGGTTTTCAGACGACCTGAAATTCAAATTTTGCACGCGCCGCCTTCGCAGCCGTCATCATTCTCTGAATCAACGCCGCCTTCTACGGTAACGCCGTCAAAATCTTCGAGTAGGTTGTCGAGATTGTCGAGGTCGAGCTCTTGTTCGTTCATGGTTCTATATCCTTGGTTTTAATTCTAATGTGGTGGTTTTTAGGTCGTCTAAAAAGGTTTTTTGGGATTTTCAAGACGACCTTTTTATTTATTAGGTAGGTTTGGTTGTTAAGCCCAACATTTCGAGTAGATTGATAGGCTTGTTGGGTTTTCAACCCAACCTACGCTTGCTGATTTAATTTTTTGATATAAGAAATAATCTCACTAAATTCAATTGGTTCATATTCATATGATTTTACAAATTCCACACAGACATTAACCCACCGACTTTCTCGAAAGAAAGCTAATACAACAGATTTAACCTCTTGATAACCAAGATTTAAATCCTCATTAAAATCTTTTTCCATCAAGGAATGTAGATTACCGTCTAGTCCTCCTTCAAGTATTTTCTTATCATATTTTTCAAATATATCATGGGCTTTATCTAAATCTTCTTCAGACCAATCAAACTCAATAACTAACGATCCGATCGGATTATTCACATAATTTTGATAGTTATTCAACATACTTATATGAAATTTAATTTTTGCAATTTCTTCCTTTTGATTTTCTAGAAGTTTTTGTACGTCAAAATACTGTCTTTCATCTAACATCATAAAATCCTTTTATCTTTTTATCCTTTTATAAATATTTATTTCCATTTGAAATCATTGATGCAATATCTGATTGCAAGGTATGTTTAATTTCCAGGATAGACTCTTCCGAATTTTCTTGTTCATAATAGCGATTATATTTAGCGAGAGTATTCTTCCAACCATTGATCTTTTGTCCCAGCACAGGATTCGAAAATTTATCATCACTAGCAATAGCTAATTGCGATACTGTTGCCATAAGTTTCTCAATTTCTGCGATCTCTGCATCAATTTTCACTCCTCGTAAATGTTTAGCAGGTAATTTCCCAATTTTTTCATAACAGTAGCGTAGATTCAAAACCATATCATGCAAATCTCTACGATTAGATATTTCATCTCTTAATTTCTCTGTTTCATTTTTCCATCCCCATGCTTTAACAGCCGAGAAAATACTGACAAGACCTGCAATAATATTAATAACAGTATTTATTTCTTCCATTTGTAATCAGTGTTCAATATGAAATAAAATTTTTATATTTAGGTCGTCTGAAAACCTTTCTCAATTTGATTTTCAGACGGTCTTTTATAAATGCGGATTAATGCGCCGCCCATTCAATCGAGTTCAAATCGATACCTTCTTTAAACATTTCCCACAGTGGCGACAGTTCGCGCAGTTTGCCGATTTTGGATTTAATCAGTTCTGCTGCAAACTGCACTTCTTCTTCGGTGGTCATGCGGCCGAAGGTGATGCGCAGGGAAGAGTGCGCCAATTCGTCGTTGCGGCCGAGTGCGCGTAAAACGTAGCTTGGCTCAAGGCTTGCGGAAGTACAGGCGGAGCCGCTGGATACGGCGAGTTCTTTCACTGCCATAATCAGGCTTTCGCCTTCGACGAAGTTGAAGCTGATGTTCAGGTTGTTTGGAGCACGGTGTTCAAGGTCGCCGTTGATGTAAACTTCTTCGATGCCTTCGATACCTTTGAGGAAGATATCGCGCAGTTTCAAGTAGTGCGCAGTGTCTTGTGCCAATTCTTCTTTGGCAATGCGGAAGGCTTCGCCCATGCCGACGATTTGGTGGGTCGGCAGGGTGCCGCTGCGGAAGCCGCGTTCGTGGCCGCCGCCGTGCATTTGGGCTTCGAGGCGGACGCGGGGTTTGCGGCGGACGTACAGTGCGCCGATGCCTTTGGGGCCGTACACTTTATGACCGGACATGGACAGCAGGTCGATTTTAGCGGCTTCTACGTCAACAGGCACTTTGCCGCAGGCTTGGGCGGCATCGACGTGGAAAATGATTTTGCGTTCGCGGCAGATTTCGCCGATGGCAGGAATATCTTGAACTACGCCGATTTCGTTGTTTACCCACATGACGGAAACGAGGATGGTGTCTTCGCGGATGGCGGCTTTCAGTACGTCTAAATCAACCAAACCGTTTTCTTGTACGTCCAGATAAGTTACTTCGTAACCTTGGCGTTCGAGTTCGCGCATGGTATCGAGTACGGCTTTGTGCTCGGTTTTGACGGTGATGAGGTGATTGCCTTTAGATTTGTAGAAGTGCGCGGCGCCTTTGATGGCGAGGTTGTTGGACTCGGTTGCGCCGCTGGTGAAAACGATTTCTTTAGGGTCGGCGTTAATCAGGGCTGCGATGTCTGAGCGTGCTTTTTCTACGGCTTCTTCTGCTTCCCAACCGAAGCTGTGGCTGTTAGAAGCTGGATTGCCGAAAATATCGGACAGGTAGGGAATCATTTTTTCGGCAACGCGGCGGTCTACGGGAGTGGTGGCGGCGTAGTCGAGGTATACGGGGGTTTTGACGGTCATGGTTTGCTCTTTCGTTTGGTCATCTGCCTGCGGTCTTTGCCGCAAGTCGGTTTAATGAATGTGTGTAAAGGTAACGACATGACTGCTGTCGCTGCAGTTTTTTTGTTCAATGATGCTTTGCAGCGTAACGCCGCTGAGGTAATCATTGATGGTTTTGTTTAAGTTTTCCCAAAGGTCGTGGGTCAGACAGGGGGCGCCGTGGTTGCAGTTTGCTTTGCTGCCGCACTGCGTGGCATCCAGTCGGTCTTCGGCTGCGGAGATGATTTGTGCAATATTGATTTGCTCGGCGGGAGCGGCAAGGATGTAGCCTCCGCCGGGGCCGCGTAGGCTTTCAACCAATCCGGCACGGCGCAGTTTGCTAAATAATTGTTCGAGGTAGGAAAGCGATATGCTTTGTCGTTCGCTGATGGCACTGAGTTTAACAGCGCCGGTTTGCGCGTTCATCGCCAAATCTATCATGGCGGTTACTGCAAATCGCCCTTTGGTAGTCAGTCTCATGGTGTGGTTGCCTGTGTGGGGCGTTTTTATTAGTGGGGAGAATTGTCTAATATCTGAGTGTTTCAGTCAAGTATGTGGCGGCTCGGTTTGATTGTTTGTTTAAATGGTGGCATTGGCTGATTTTTAAATCGGAAAATATTTTCTTTATTTTTCTGTAATTTGGATTTGAGGCCGTCTGAAAAAAGGCTATCAACCCTACGGATGGCAGGGTTAAAATGTTTTGATTTAATATTGATACTGATATAGATTATCAAAATTATTCTTAAAATTTAGTTGTTTTGATGGAGTAAAATAAATGAGGTGTTTGAAATGTTCAGACGGCCTTGATCGTCCATCTTTACCTTAACAGAGGCAATCGACAATGAAATCTGATTTAAGCAAAATAACCTGTATCGAAGACTTGCGCCTTGTTGCCAAACGTAAAATGCCGCGTATGTTTTATGACTATATTGACTCAGGCTCTTGGACGGAAACCACTTATCGTGAAAATACTTCGGATTTTAAAGACATCCGTTTCCGTCAAAAAGTATTGGTTAATATGGAAGGACGCAGCCTTGAGACCAAAATGATCGGACAGGATGTGAAAATGCCGGTGGCGATTGCACCGACCGGTTTCACGGGCATGGCGCACGCCGACGGCGAAATCTTGGCGGCGCGGGCGGCGGAAAAATTTGGTATTCCGTTTACGCTGTCGACCATGTCCATTTGTTCGATTGAAGATGTGGCTGAAAACACCAGCTCGCCGTTTTGGTTTCAGCTTTATGTGATGCGCGACCGCGAGTTTATGGAGAACTTGATTAAGCGTGCGAAGGATGCTAATTGTTCGGCTTTGGTTTTGACTGCCGATTTGCAGGTTTTAGGTCAGCGCCACAAAGACATTAAAAACGGCCTGTCTGCGCCGCCGAAACCGACCATTGCCAATTTAATCAATTTGGCGACCAAACCGGAATGGTGTATGAAAATACTGAACACGGAACGCCGCACCTTCCGCAATATCGTCGGTCATGCGAAAAACGTTGGTGATTTGTCTTCGCTGTCTTCATGGACTTCCGAACAATTCGACCCGCGCCTGAGCTGGGACGATGTGGCGCGCATTAAAGATTTATGGGGCGGCAAGCTGATTATTAAAGGCATTATGGAACCTGAAGATGCGGAAAAGGCAGCGAAAAGCGGAGCGGACGCATTGGTCGTTTCCAATCATGGCGGCCGTCAGCTTGACGATACTGTGTCTGCCATTAAGGCTTTGCCTGATGTGGTCAGTGCGGTGGGCAGCGACATCGAGGTTTGGATGGACAGCGGTATCCGCAGCGGTCAGGATATTTTGAAGGCTTGGGCTTTGGGTGCGAAAGGTACGATGATAGGCCGGGCGTTTCTGTATGGTTTGGGTGCGTATGGCGAAGAAGGCGTAACTCGTGCGCTGGAAATCCTGTATAAAGAAATGGATATTTCCATGGCGTTTACCGGTCACCGCAATATTCAAGATGTGGATTCCAGCATTTTGCGTTCTACGCGTTGGCATCAAGATGAATTTTAATTTTTAAACATAAGAAAAGGCCGTCTGAAAATCTGTTTTCAGACGGCCTTTTTATAGACGGCTATTTCTCGTTTTTGCGATACCATTCAATGAATGCATCGGGTTTGACAAAGCCTAATAAGGCTTCGCTATGACTACCGTCGGCACGGACAACAAACACGCCCGGAGGACCGAAGAGGCCGTATTCTTTCAGTAAGGCCTGATGGTCGGGAGTGTTGGCGGTCACGTCGATTTGGAAAAAGCGCTGCATATCGACTGCTTCGTGTACCTGTGGTTGGTTGAGTGTGTAGGCGGCCATTTCTTTGCAGGATACGCACCAGTCGGCGTAGAAATCAATCAGCACGGGCTTGCTTGGATCAGCTTTCAAAGCGGCGTCCATAGCGGCTTTGAGTTCGCCGACATCGGTAAACATCTTGCCGTGGTCGGTTTCTTGTCCGGCTTCGGATGGCGGAACCAGCGTTAAGAAGTGGTGCAGGGCGGTGGTTTGTTTATTGAAGCTTTGCCAACCAAACCATGAGCCGCCAATCAGCAGTAAAAAGCCCAATACGGCGGCAACTGTTTTCAGACGGCCTTTTTGTTTGCCGGATTTCGCCAAAAGCATAAGGGCGGGAACAATCATCAGCAAGGTGTAGAGGCTGACTACTGCGAAATAAGGCAGATGCGGTGTGGCAAGATATACGGCAACGGCCAGCAAAATAAAGCCAAATGCGTATTTGATGCCGTTCATCCAATCGCCTGCTTTAGGCAGGATATGGCCGCCGAATGTACCGATGATGATGAGCGGTACGCCTGTGCCGAGTGCTAATGTATAGAGCGCAAGGCCACCCAATACGGCATCGCCGGTCTGGCCGATATAGCCCAGAGCAAATGCCAGTGGAGGCGCAACGCAAGGGCCGACAATCAGGGCGGACAAAATACCCATGATGAAAACGGAAATGATTTTGCCGCCGGAGAGTTTGTTGCTTTGGTTTTGGAAATAGGATTGGACGGAGTTTGGCAGTTGGATATTGAAGAGGCCGAACATGGACATCGCCAGTACCACCATCAATGCGGCAGCGGCAAGCACAACCCAAGGCTGTTGCAGCCATACGGTCAAGAGCGCGCCTGTCAAACCGGCAATCACGCCAACCAAGGTATAGGTCAATGCCAAACCTTGTACATACACCATCGACAAGGTGAACGCGCGGCCTTTTCCGGCTTTTTTATCGCCTACGACAATGCTGGAAACAATCGGCAGGAGCGGATACATACAGGCGGTAAAGCTTAAGCCCAAACCTGCGACAAAAAACGCCAACAGGTTAGCGTTTAAAGTATCCCAAGAGAGCTTGAAGCGGCTGCTGTCGGGATTGTTTGTACTGGGTTGGGCGGGCATTTGGCCGTCTGAAGAGGCGGATGGTTGCAAGAATCGGTCTTTGGCAGAGACCGGCTCATCGCTTTGAGGCTGATAAACCCCGTTGCCTTTTACGTCAAACTCGGTGTCCACCGGCGGATAACACACACCCACTTCGGCACAGCCTTGATAAGTCAGCGTCAGTTTGTATTGCGGTGCGGCTTGTTTGTAAGGCAGGTCAACCTGTGCGGTATGGTGGTAAACCGTTTGTTTGCCGAAGAATTCGTCTTCTTTTTCTTCGCCTTTGCTGAATTTGGGTTCGCCCAAGACTTTGTCAGGATTGGTCGCTGCAACGATTTTGGACTGGTACATATAGTAGCCGTCAGCGATTTTGAACTGCACGCTGATGCCTTGATCAGTTACATTGACTTGAGGTACAAAGGCTTGCTCTGGAGGCAGCAAATCATTGGCGTCTACTGCGAATGCGAAGCTGCTCAATCCTAAAAATGCAATGAGGAAATAAAGGAATTTTTTCATAGTATCTACGGAGATGCCGTTGAGGAACCGTCATTATAAATGATGGAAAAACAATCGGCTTAATTTATGTCAAATATTGCGAGAGAAATCTAATACTTTTGAATTATATCGAAATAGGGTTGCCCATATATGACCGATAGTCTCATGTTATCGTTCAATCTATGCAAAGGCCGTCTGAAATTTTCAGACGGCCTTTGTTTCTCTTCGGCTCGGCTTTAAGGATAAGCGATATAAGCGTAAGCGGAATGGTTGTGTATCGATTCAAAGTTTTCGCTTTCGACGACGAAAGATTCGATGCGTTTATCGGCAATCAGCACAGTGGCCACATCGCGAACCATGTCTTCGACAAACTTCGGATTTTCGTATGCTTTTTCCGTTACATACTTCTCGTCAGGGCGTTTGAGCAAACCGTAGAGCTGGCAGCTTGCCTGCGCTTCAACGTAATCGATGATTTCTTCGATGGCTACATCCGCGTTTGCAATCAGGCTGACGGTCACATGCGAACGTTGGTTGTGCGCGCCGTATTGGGAAATTTCTTTGGAACACGGACACAATGAAGTAACCGGAACCATCACTTTCAGACTGTGGCTGTATGTACCGTTTTTGATTTCGCCGGTCAGGGTGACATCATAGTCAAGCAACGATTGGATGCCGGAGACAGGCGCACTTTTCTTGCGGAAAAACGGGAAGGAAACGCTGATTTTGCCGGAATGCGAATCCAACAGGGCAACCATATCGGCGGTCAGCTTGTGCAGCGTATCGAAATCCAAAGCATCGGTTTGTTTTTCCATCAGAGCGACAAAGCGCGACATATGCGTGCCTTTTTGGTCGGCAGGCAGGAAAACCGTCATGGTCAGGCGGACGACGGTGGATTGTTCGCCTTCTTTGCTTTTAAGGGAGATTGGAAAGCGCAGGTCTTTGATGCCGACCTGATTAATCGGCAGGTTGCGTAAATCGCGGCTGGATTGCACGTCTGCAATGGCGTTCATGCGTGGTATGTCCTTCATGATAGGATTGTTGAGATGCGTGTGGAGGGAATCGGCTCGTGTCGACCGATTTGCAAATGCGAGATTATATCACTTGCTTTATCCCCCTGCATTGATTGTTTCTATTTTTCAGATAGTGATAAAATCTTCGATTATTCACATCTACATAGGCAGAGACCAAATGAAATTCGCCACGAAAGCCATTCATTCCAGCTACGATTGCGACGAACACAACCGTGCGCTGATGCCGCCGATTTATCAAAACAGTATGTTTGCGTTGCACGAGATTGGCGAAAATGTGCCTTACCGCTACTCGCGCCTGAGCAACCCGACCCGTCAGGTATTGGAAGATACCGTTGCCGATTTGGAGCACGGTGCGGCCGGCTTTGCGTTTTCCAGCGGTATGGCGGGGATTGATGCCGTGTGGCGTACTTTCCTGTGCCCGGGCGATACCATTGTTGCCGTCGCCGATATTTACGGCGGTGCTTATGATTTATTGGTTGATGTTTATCAAAAATGGGGTGTGAACGTTGTTTTTGCCGATTTGGGCAATCCGGATAATCTGGACGAGCTGCTCAAAGCGCACAATGTCAAATTGGTTTGGCTGGAAACGCCGTCCAATCCGCTTTTGCGCTTGGTAGACATTAAAGTCCTCGCAGCGAAAGCCAAAGCAGCCGGTGCGCTGGTCGGTATCGACAACACCTTTGCCACGCCATATTTGCAACAGCCGTTGGATATGGGTTGCGATTTTGTGTTCCATTCCGCTACCAAATATTTGTGCGGCCATTCCGACGTACTGATGGGCGTAGTCGTTGCCAAAACCAAAGAGCTGGCTCAGCCTTTGCACGACATGATGGTGCATACCGGCGCGATTGCAGGCCCGATGGATTGCTGGTTGGTTTTGCGCGGTATTAAAACGCTGGCTCTGCGCATGAACGCCCATTGCCAAAACGCACTCGAAATTGCGCGTCGTTTGGAAGCTCATCCTGCCATAGAAAAAGTGTTCTATCCCGGCCTGCCGTCGCACGAACATTATGAACTCGCCCAAGCACAAATGCCCAAAGGCATCGGCGGCGTGGTTACGGTTTATCTCAAAAATGACACGCGTGAAGCGGCCAATAGCGTGATTAAAAACATGAAACTGGTCAAAATGGCTTCCAGCCTCGGCGGCGTGGAAAGTCTGGTCAACCATTGCTATTCCCAGTCTCACAGCGGCGTGCCGCATGATGTGAAAATGGAGATGGGCATCAAAGTCGGCCTGCTACGTTTCTCTGTCGGTATCGAAGATGTTGACGATATTTGGAATGATATTTCCAAAGCATTGGATACGACTTTGTAAATAAGACGTAAAGGCCGTCTGAAGGTGAATCGTTTTTCAGACGGCCTTTAGTAATACATAAGGAATGGATATGAAAACATTATTCGGTGCATTGATGAGTATGGTGGCTTTGGCAGCTTGTACATCTTCTTCAGTATCTCAGTCTGAACAAGCCTCTAAATCTCAGGTACAAACTCAACAAACGGCGCAGCCTACTTTAGCCGCCAAATGGCGTGTTGTCGCTTTCAATAAATTCACCGAAAAAGATTTGGCCGGTACTGATGCCTATCTGGATTTGAGCGAGATGCCTAAGGCGTATGGCAAGATGGGGTGTAACGGTATGATGTTCCAAGCCAATACGATTGGTTCGGACAAAATTGATTTTGGCCATATTGCGGTAAGCATGATGCTGTGTGAAGACATGAAGCTGGAAGATGCGTTTTTGCGCAAACAAAGCGTGTGGAACTATCGTTTTGACGGTAACGATTTGATTTTGGAACAAAAAGGCATCAGTATCCGTTTGCGCCGTGAATAATCTTAAAGGCCGTCTGAAAATAAATATTTCAGACGGCCTTTTGAATCTTTATAATAAGCCCTATTTGAAACTGATACCGAATATCAAGGAAACCTATTATGGCAGCTTCTCCAGAAGCCAAGTTTACCGAAGAAAAAGTCTTGTGGATCAAACACCATACGCCTAAGCTGATGACTTTTGCCATCAGCCGTCCCGAATCCTACCGTTTTTCGGCAGGGCAGTTTTCGCGCCTTGGTTTCCGTGACGGCGAGGGCTTTATTTGGCGCGCGTATTCTGTCGTGTCTGCCGAATACGCCGATACGCTTGAGTATTTCGCGGTGTTAATCGAAGGCGGTCCGATGTCGGCGCGTTTTGCTGCGATGAAAGAGGGCGATACCATTTTGCTGGATAAAACGGCTACCGGTTTCCTCTTGCCCGAGCGTTTCCCCGATGGCAAAGATTTGGTCATGCTCTGCACGGGTTCCGGCATTGCGCCTTTCCTCTCCATTATCGAGCAGCCTGAAATCTGGCAGCGTTTCGACCGTTTGGTTTTGGCGCATTCCGTCTCTTACGCCGACGAGTTGATTTTCAACCAGCGCCTTGCCGATTTGAAAGAGCATCCGCTGATTGAAGAATATTTCCATAAATTCACTTTTGTTCCGGTTACCACACGCGAGGAAACAGAAGGTGCATTGAGCGGCAAACGTATTCCCGAATTGCTGAAGAATGGCGGTCTGGAAGAAAAAGTCGGCTTCAAGTTTACCAAGGCTGATACGCGCTTTATGGTTTGCGGCAATCCGGCAATGGTCAAAGACACTTTCCAAGCCCTGATGGATTTGGGCTACGCCATGCACCGCAACCGCATCCCCGGCGAAATCATGATGGAAAATGGTTTTTAACAGATAAATGGTCAAAGGCCGTCTGAAAGTTTCAGACGGCCTTCAATATTAAATATAAACCGAAAATCAGAGAAAATATGAATATCAAACAATTTATCCAAGCCCTGCCCAAAGCCGAGTTGCACGTCCATATCGAAGGGACGTTTGAGCCGGAGTCGATGTTTGAAATCGCCAAGCGCAACCACATAGCGATTCCTTATGAAAATGTCGATGCGGTACGGCAGGCTTATGATTTCCACAATTTGCAGTCGTTTTTGGATATTTATTATGCCGGTGCCGGCGTCTTGCTGCACGAGGCAGATTTTTACGATTTGACCCGCGCGTATCTTGAGCGTTGCCGCGAAGACAATGTCGTGCATACGGAAATATTTTTCGATCCGCAAACCCATACTGCGCGTGGCGTGGCGTTTGAAACCGTGATTAACGGCATTGTCCGCGCCTGCCGTGAAGCCGAGCAGCAATGGGGTATAAGTACGCGTTTGATTATGTGTTTCCTGCGGCATTTGTCGGAAGAAAGCGCATTTGAAACCTTAAATCAGGCTTTGCCTTATAAAGAACACATCATCGGCGTAGGCTTGGATTCGAGCGAGCTGGGGCATCCGCCATCCAAGTTTGGGCGCGTGTTTGCGCAGGCGCGGGCGGAGGGTTTGTTGACGGTGGCACATGCCGGAGAAGAAGGCCCTCCGGAATATGTTTATGAGGCTTTGGACTTGCTGCATGTCCGCCGTATCGATCATGGCGTACGGGCGGAAGAAGACAAGGCCTTGATGGCGCGTTTGATTGCAGAGCAAATGCCGTTGACCGTTTGCCCGTTGAGCAATTTGAAATTAAAAGTGTTCCCTGAAATGGCAAAACATAATTTGCGCTGTATGTTGCAACGCGGCGTATTGGTAACCGTCAATTCCGATGACCCGGCATATTTCGGCGGCTATATGAACCGCAATTTTGAAGCGCTTGCCGAGGCTTTAGATTTGAGTGCGGAAGAAATCAAAACCTTGTGCGCCAATTCGTTCCGCGCTTCGTTTTTGAGCGAGGCGGAAAAGGAAGAGTGGATACGGAAGATTGAAAGTTTTAATGTTGAATAACGATAAAAGGCCGTCTGAAAAAGTTTCAGACGGCCTTTTATGATGGCGGTTAATAGTCGACTTTGATTTTAGGCGTTTCCTGCGCGGCTTTGTATTCCTCTTCCAATTCAAAGCGCAGTGGATACAAATTCAATTTTTCCATCAGCAGGCGGTCGCCGTCTTCGTCCGGATTGCCCGTAGTCAGCAGCTTGTCGCCGTAGAAAATCGAGTTTGCACCAGCCATGAAACACATGGCCTGCATGGATTCCGGCATATTGCTGCGGCCTGCCGACAGGCGGACGTAGCTGTGCGGCATGGTAATCCGTGCCACGGCGATGGTGCGCACGAACTCCGTCCAGTCTAAATCTTCGGCATCGGCAAGCGGCGTGCCTTCCACTTTGACCAACTGGTTAATCGGTACGCTTTCGGGCTGCGGGTCGAGGTTGGCGAGGCTGGCAATCAGGCCTGCGCGTTCGGCGCGGGTTTCGTTCATGCCGACGATGCCGCCGCAGCAGACTTTCAAACCGGCGTTGCGGACTTTGCCCAAAGTGTCCATGCGGTCTTCGTGTTTTCGCGTGTGAATGATGTCGTTGTAGCGTTCGGGGTCGGTGTCGAGGTTGTGGTTGTAGTAGTCCAGGCCGGCTTTTTTGAAGTCTTCAGCCATGCCGTCCTCGAGCATACCGAAGGTGCCGCACACTTCCATGCCCAAGCTTTTCACCGCGCTGATGATTTCGGAAACGACAGCCACGTCTTTGGGTTTGGGGCCGCGCCATGCTGCGCCCATACAGAAACGGCTGGCGCCGCGAGATTGGGCAATTTTGGCTTTTTCGACGATTTCGTCCACATCCATCATTTGCTCTTTGCCCAGATTGGTGTTGTGGTGTGCCGATTGCGGGCAGTAGGCGCAGTCTTCGGGGCAACCGCCGGTTTTGATGGAGAGCAGGGTGGAGAGTTGGATTTCGCGCGGGTTGAAGTTTTGGCGGTGGATTTCGGCGGCTTGGAAAACGAGGTCGAGGAAAGGCAGTCCAAACAAAGCCTCGACATCGCATTTTTTCCAATAACGCGCAGTCGGATGCGGCTTGCGCTCGGTTTGACGGCGCAAGGCTACGGGAGATACGGTCATAGTGTGTTCTTTCGTGTTTACAGCGACGCAGTGTCGCTGACGGCTTGACTGCCGGCGCAATGACGGCAGCAGCAGGTTTGAAATCAATATAAAAGGCCGTCTGAAACGGCGCAGCAAGTGTAACGCTTTTGATAATGTAGAGCAAATGTTTCAAACGGCCTGAAATATGGTTTGCCCGGGTTTGCTATAATCGCATTTTTAATTTTTCCGTTTTCTTATGAACGCGCCCAAAGCCTTCGCCGTACTCGGCCCGACCGCCGGCGGTAAAACCGCACTGGCCTTAAATATTGCCCAATCGTTGCCGGTAGAAATCATCAGTTTGGATTCCGCGCTGGTGTATCGCGGCATGGACATCGGTACGGCCAAGCCGACTGCCGAAGAGCTTGCCGCCGTACCGCATCATTTGATTGATATTATCTCGCCGCTGGAAAGTTACAGCGCGGCGGATTTTGTCGGCGATTGCGTGCGCTTGGTGAACGAAATACATGCACGCGGTCGCTATCCGTTTATTGTTGGCGGCACGATGATGTATTTCCACGCGCTGACGGAAGGTTTGAACGATTTGCCCAGCGCGGATGCGGCGGTGCGCGCACAACTTCAGGCAGAAAAAAACGAACACGGTCTGGCAGGCCTGTATCGCCGTTTGCAGGAAGTTGACCCGATTACGGCAGGCCGTCTGAAAGCCAATGACAGCCAGCGTATTGAACGCGCTTTGGAAGTCTATCTTCTGACCGGCAAGCCTTTGAACGAACATTTCACAGAGCAGAAGCAGGCTGCGCCTTTATTGGATTTATGCACGGTTGCCCTTATCCCCGAAGACCGTCATTTGTTACACCGCCAAATCGAAAAACGCTTTTTAAATATGCTGGAACACGGTTTCCTAGATGAAATGCACGGCTTACGCCGCGATTATCCGCAGCTGCATGCCGATATGCCGTCTATGCGCTGCGTGGGCTACCGTCAGGCTTGGGATTATCTCGAAGGCGAAACCGATTATGACACCTTTGTCGAAAAAGGCATTGTCGCCACGCGCCAGCTTGCCAAACGCCAGTTGACCTGGTTGCGGAAAATTCCTTTGGCGCACACGTTAGATCCTTACGCAGACAGCGATTATGTTCAGACGGCCTTGGCCTTGGCGCGTCAGCATTTTCAGGAATAATCCATGCTGACTACGCCACCACTTGCGCCTAAAACATTGTCCACACTAAAAGAATTGGGTATTCGTACACTGGAAGATTTACAGGAAATCGGCGCAGTCCGCGCATTTCTATTGCTGAAAGCGTCGGGTTTGACCGTAACCAAAAGCACCTTATGGCAACTGGATGCGCTGGTTTTAGGTGTGGATGTCCGGCATATTTCCGAGGAGAGAAAGACGGAGCTGGGCGAGGCTTTGAAAAACCATCCGCCTGTTGCCGTTTTCCCTTCGCAAAGCGATATGGAAGCCTTTATGAGGCTGGCGATAGAACAGGCCAGACAATCGGCGGCCTTGGGTGAAGTGCCCGTTGGCGCAGTCATCGTATATCAAGGCGAAGCAATCGCTGCGGCACATAATACCTGCATTGGCGACCACAATGTCAGCCACCATGCCGAAATCAATGCGCTTGCCGTCGCAGGTAAGGCCTTGCAAAACTACCGTTTGGAAGATTGCGATGTGTACATTACCTTAGAGCCTTGCCCCATGTGCGCATCTGCCTTGATACAGGCGCGGGTCGGGCGCGTGATTTATGGTGCGGCCGAAGCCAAAACCGGTGCGGCAGGCAGCGTGGTCGATTTGTTTGCCGACAAACGTCTGAACAAGCATACTGCAATTTTGGGCGGCATATTGGCAGAAGAATGCCAAAACGTATTGCAGGATTTCTTTGCGGCCAAACGTAAGGCCGTCTGAATTTCAGACGGCCTGTCAGCAAAAACACTTTATTTTAAATTTTCGGATTTCCCATGTCAGTCAATCATTACGAAAACTTCCCAGTCGGCTCCATTGTGCTGTCGCGCCGTTTGCGCAAGCCGGTTCACGCCATTTACGCTTTTGCGCGGACGGCAGACGATATTGCCGACGAAGGCAATGCCGAAGCAGCCGAACGCCTGCGCCAATTGGACGAACTGAAGGCAGAGTTAGACCGCATTGCACAAGGCGGGAAGCCGCAAACGGTATTGATGCAGCGTTTGCATAACGAAGCGATTGAGCCGTTTCAATTACCGTTGCAGCCGTTTTATGATTTGCTGGCGGCGTTCAGTCAGGATGTGGTCAAAACCCGTTATGAAAACTTTGGCGAATTGATTGCCTATTGCCGCTTGTCCGCCAATCCGGTGGGGCGCATTATGCTGCATTTGTACGGGCAAATCGATGAAGTGAGTATGGCGCAAAGTGACGGCATTTGCACTGCCTTGCAGCTGATTAATTTCTGGCAGGACGTGGCGGTAGATTGGCAAAAAGGGCGCGTGTACATTCCTCAGGAAGATTTGCAGAAGTTCAAAGTCAGTGAAGAGCAGATTGCGGCCGGCAAAGCCGATTTTGCTTTTCAACGATTGATGGCGCACGAGTGCCAACGTGCCTTTCAAATGCTGAAGGCAGGCTCGCCGTTGGGCAAAACCCTCAAAGGGCGAATCGGTTTTGAACTGCGCATGATTATTGTCGGCGGCCAGTTGATTTTGCAGAAGCTGGACGGTTGCAAATATGACGTGTTTAACCAGCGCCCGCTGTTGGATAAGAAAGACTGGATGATTATCATCAAGCGGGCTTTGATGAAGAAATAAAAAAAGGCCGTCTGAAATGGATGTTTCAGACGGCCTTGATGTTTTCGATTAGCGGTTTTTCAAACGGTTGATGCGGTTGTCCAAAGAAGGATGGGTGCTGAACCAAGAATCTTTGGCTTCGCTGGCAATGCCCATTGCGGTCATGGTTTGCGGCAGGTTGCTGGTACCGCCTTTTAAGCGTTGCAGGGCGGCAATCATTTTCGGCGCGCCCACCAGTTTTGCAGCACCCGCATCGGCGCGGTATTCGCGTTGGCGGCTGAACCACATCACGATGATGCTGGCGAGGAAGCCGAATACGATCTGCAATACCATGCTGACCATGAAATATGTACCTTGCGAAGTGCTGCCGTCATTGTTGCGCGCCACCATGCTGGAAACGATACGCGCCAAGAAGACGACAAAAGTATTCACAATACCTTGAATCAGCGTCAGCGTTACCATATCGCCGTTGCCGACGTGCGCCATTTCATGCGCCAAAACGGCTTCGACTTCATCGCGGGTCATGTGGTCGAGCAGGCCGGTGCTGACGGCGACGAGCGAGCTGTTTTTGGTTGCGCCGGTTGCAAAGGCGTTAGGCTCGGGAGAGTCGTAAATGGCGACTTCCGGCGTTTTCAAATTCCATTGGCGGGCTTGCGCTTGAACAGTTGCCAACAGCCAAGCTTCTTCTTCGCTTTGGGGCTGGTCGATGACGACGGCGCCGACCGAATGTTTGGCGATGGTTTTCGACATCAGCAGGGAGACAATCGAGCCGCTGAAGCCGACGACGGCGGAATAAGCCAACAGGCTGCCGACTTGGTCGGTACTGTTGATGCCCAAGATGGCCAAAATAACACGGATGACAACCAAAACTGCAATATTGGTCGCAATAAATAAGAAAATGCGTTTCACCGATTATTCCTTTTTAGTGTGGTTTGTGAGGTGATTTTTATATGGGCGCATTGTCTCAAAAACTCTATAGAGATGAAACAGCGCAATAGGCAAAGGTATGCAAATTCAAAGCAATTGAAGCAAAGGCCGTCTGAAAAAGCAGGATTTATGATTAAAAACAGCTTTTCAGACGGCCTGATTGCAAACAGATATTATTTTCCGAATTCCTGCAGCCAGTCTCGCGCTACCAAAAATTGATTTAATGCGGCTTCTGGAGAACCTTCTTCCGGCGCATATTGATACTCGAAGCGTACTAAAGGCGGCATGGACATCAAAATGCTTTCCGTACGACCGCCGCTTTGCAGGCCGAACAGCGTGCCTCTGTCCCAAACCAAGTTAAATTCCACATAGCGTCCGCGACGGTAGAGTTGGAAATCTCGTTCACGTTCTCCATAAGGCGTATTTTTGCGTTTTGCCACAATCGGCAGATACGCTGCGATATAGCCTTCCCCGACTGCCTTGATAAAATTCAAGCAGGTATCGAAATTCCAGCGGTTTAAATCGTCAAAAAACAGGCCGCCCACGCCGCGTGTTTCGTTACGGTGTTTCAAATAGAAATATTCGTCACACCATTGTTTGAATTCAGGATAAACCGATTCGCCAAATGGCGCGCATACGTCCAGCGCCACTGTATGCCAATGCACGATATCTTCTTCAAAAGGATAAAACGGCGTCAAATCAAAGCCGCCGCCAAACCACCAAACCGGCTCGGCATTTTCAGGATAGGCAATGAAAAAGCGCACATTGGCATGGCTGGTCGGGACATAAGGATTTTTCGGATGAATGACCAGCGACACACCCATGGCTTCAAATGCCGCGCCTGCCAATTCCGGACGATGGGCCGTGGCAGAAGCCGGCATTTTTGTTCCCTTTACATGCGAAAAATTCACACCGGCCTGCTCGAATACTGCGCCGTTTTTCAATACGCGGGTTTCGCCAATGCCCAGCTTCCCAGTCCATGCTTCATGCACAAATTTGGCTTCGCCATCTTCTTGCTCCAGCGCGGCGCAGATTTGGTTTTGCAGGGTTTTGAGGAGGGTTAGAACGGATTCTGTGTGCATGATATATCCTTGATGGTTTTTACTTTCAAAATGACGGGGCAAAACCTTTCAGACGGCCTTGATTTATTCAGTAAAAAAGGTATGTGCGCCCAAATAGTTTTTGGCGTAGAACGGAGTGGAAAGTTTTTCGGTTTTGATGGTTTTGCCGCTGCTGGGGGCGTGGATAAATTCGCCGTTGCCGATGTAGAGGCCGACATGGGAGTATTTGTGTGCGCCGCCGGTATTGAAAAAGACAAGATCGCCGGCTTTCAATTTGCCGTCGGGAATTTTTCGGCTGGCTGCGGCCATATCGCGCGCGGTGCGTGGCAGATTGACGTTGAGGGCGTTTTTATAGACGTATTGGATCATACCGCTGCAGTCAAAGCCTGTGGCTGTGGTGCTGCCGCCCCATTTGTAGGGTGTGCCGATCAGGCCTAGGCTGTGAAGCATCAATTCCTGCGAACCTTGGGTGCGGTCGATATGGGAAATGCGGACAGGTTGGACTTTTCTGGCGGTTGTTTGCGGCTTGTGGGATTTGTGTTTGCCGGTAGTGCCGCAGGAGGCCAACAATAGGCTGGCGGTACAAACAAATAGGGTTTTGCAGATGAGTCGAGACATGGTAAATTCCTCCGGCCGCATGATTTCTGTTTTCAGGCGGCCTCTATAATAATCCTTCTATGGGTAGGATGGACAGGATTTTTGAAGTAATCCGTTTCCAGAACTTGGCTTCGGGTTCGTGTGCGTAAGTTCGTTTTTCGCTTGGGTCATACCAGTATAGTTTGTTGTAATTGCCAAGCGTTACCTGATAGGCGTAGCTTGGTGTGGTCGTTACGAGGGTACGCTGCATTTGGCCTGCGATTTCGGGGCTTTCGATGACGACGCCCATTTCGGTATTGAGGCGTGCGGAGCGTGGGTCGAGGTTGAATGAACCGATGAAAATGCGTTTCTCGTCCACGATGAATGTTTTGGCATGCAAGCTGGTGGCGGAGCTACCGGTCAAGCCGCGGTCTTTGGAGGTCGGAACGGCGTGGTTGGGCTGGAGCTCGTAAAGTTTGACTCCTGCTTTAAGCAAGGGCTTGCGGTATTTGACGTAGCCGGAATGGACGGCGGCAACGTCGGTTGCCTGGAGGGAATTGGTCAGGACGGTAACATCCACGCCGTTGTGAATCAGCTTTTCTATGGCCTTAACGCCCGATTTTGTGGGTACAAAATAAGGGGAAACAAGATAAACGCTTTTTTCGGGTTGCTTGAGGGCATCTTGTAGGCGTTCGGAAATAGGCGGTTTGTGCCGGTCGCGGTCTAAGCCTTTGGCCGGGTCATCGCTGATCAGGCGTGTGCTGACGCTTTGCCACTCCATAAGGTTGCTCTGCATTTTTTGATATAGGTTGGAGTGTTCGATGCTTTGACGGTAGCGGATGAGCGTTTGGTTTTTATCTTGGTCGGTGTAATTGAGCTCTGCCAATCCTTTTTGCAGGTTTCCCCGCTTGATGATGCTGGTCGCGTTGTAGGCGGAGTGGCTTGCCCAATAGCGGTCGAAATCTTGGGAAACTTCGGTTACGACGCGGCCTGTGGCGAGGATATCGAGGTCGGCAAAGATGGTATCGTCGTTAACCTTAAAATATTCGTCGCCGATATTGCGTCCGCCCAAAATGGTGGCACGGTTGTCGGCGGTAAACGATTTGTTGTGCATTCGGCGGTTGAGTCGCGGAAAGTCGGCAACGTAGCCGAGTGCACGCCATTTTCTGAAAATAAAGGGATTAAACAGACGTACTTCGATATTGGGATGATTGTCGAGTGCCAGCAGGAGATCATCCATGCCGTTGGTGTTGTTGTCGTCCAGAAGCAAACGCACACGGACGCCGCGTTCGGCCGCGCGATGAATCAGGTTGAACAGAAGCTTGCCGGATATGTCGTTGTGCCAGATATAGTATTGCAAATCGAGGGTATGGTCGGCGGATTCAATCAGGGCTGCACGGGCGACAAAGGCTTCATGGGCATCGTTCAGCAGATAGATATGGGAAACATCGGTCTTGGAGGACGTAGAAGGAATGCCTAATGCGCTGTCCAGCCGTGGGGTTGCAGGTATGTCAAGATAACTGCTTTGGGTGCGTTCGTCCAATGATGGCAAAAACGCGGCGCAACCGCCCAATAGCAGGGCATAAAGAAAGGGAAGATGAAATTTCATGGGAAACCGGTACAAACAATCCCTACCTAAATGACATTTAGGCAGGGATTGAATTGAAATTAGGTTGCTTGAATCAGCTTAGAAGGCAACATAATTTGCCGGATTGACCGGTTTGCCGTTTTGACGGATCTCAAAGTGCAACTGGGTACGAGATGCATCGGTATTACCCATGTGCGCAATGGTTTGACCGCGTTTAACGGTTTGGTTTTCATTAACCAGCAGACGTTGGTTGTGACCGTATGCGCTCAAGAATGAGGAGTTGTGTTGGATGATGACCAAGTTGCCGTAACCGCGCAAGCCTGAGCCTGCGTAAACGACTTTACCGTCTGCCGCTGCAACAACCGGCTGGCCTTGCGTACCGGCGATATCTACACCTTTGTTGCTACCGCCGAAGTTGGCGATAACGTTACCAGTAGTCGGACGCTGCCATGTGATGCCGCTGACGTTGCGGCTGCTGCCGGTAGACACGGTTGGTGTATTAGCAGGAGTGCTTGGGGTTGGAGCAGTGGTTGTCGTTGTTGGAGTAGAAGGTTTGCTTGCAGAAGCTGCAGGTGCAACGTAGCCTTCAGGTTTTACGCGCAGGGTTTGACCAATGCTGATGGTGTTGTCGGCTAGGTTATTCCATGCACGCAGATTGTCTTGGGTAATGTTGTAGCGTTTGGAGATGTTGTAAACGGTATCACCACGAACAACAGTATGTGTCGCTGCATTAATATCAACAGGTGCGTAAGAAGGCGTGTAAGTGCCGGTGCTGCCGCTGTTGTACGTTGGAGCAGGTGTACTTGCCGGCGGAGTGTATGGAGCATCTGCCGCTGGGCTGGTGTTGGTATTGTAAGGCGCTGCACCGTAAGGATTGTCAGCGGTAGAGCTTGTTGTTGAACCACCGCTTTGTGTGCCGACGACTACAGGAGCCGGTTGTTGGCTGGCACAGGCTGCAAGTAATAAAACCAAAGCTGCCGATCCGGCATAAGATACACTTTTTTTCAACATGTTAATGACTTTCGTATTCGGGTAATTGTTCTCGTCGAGGCATATCATAATAAAAATATGCTTGTTTCTCAAGTGTTCGGCTGTTAGGGACTGTTAAGGCGCAGGGATTTCTGACCAAAAGGAAGCGGTTTGCTCCATTTGTCCGTAGGCAGTCAAATCGACTTGCAGGGGGGTAATCGTGATGAAGCCGGACGCGCATTCGCCAAAGTCGGTACCTTCTTCGCTGTCGGAAACATCGCCGACCGGACCAATCCAATAAATTTGTTCGCCACGTGGATTATACATGGGAACAATGCTTTGTTCATGATGACGACGGCCGAGCCGTGTAATTTTTATGCCTTGGATATCCTCAGGTGCGACGGCAGGGATATTGATGTTCCATAAGATGGGTTCGGAAATAGGACGTTTGAGAAAGTAGGAAAGCAGTATCCAAGCGGCTTTTTCCGCGGTTTCCCAATAACGGCCGCTGGAATCGGCAAGCGAGAAAGCAATAGCGGGAATGCCCATTAAATAGGCTTCCGTTGCGGCGGCAACCGTACCGGAATAAAGTGTATCGTCGCCCATGTTTGCGCCGTTGTTAATGCCGGACAAGACTAAGTCGGGTTTGAAGTCGGCAAGGGCGTGCTGGCCGACATGAATACAGTCGGTAGGAGTGCCATTGACATAGTAAAACCCGTTTTCCGCCTGTTTCAGTTGTAAAGGACGGTCTAAAGTCAGGGAATTACTGACGCCGCTGCGATCGCGTTCGGGCGCAACCACCCTGACATTGGCAAATTCTGCGCACACTCTTGCCAAAACAGCCAAACCGGGCGCAAGATAACCATCGTCGTTTGAGATTAATATGTTCATGTGACAATATTGTGTCTATCGGTAAGATGGGCGGTATTGTACTGGTTTGCTTGAGCGATTGTCCATGAATCGGCAACGTTTGGGCGGAAAGGATAATAATGAAACATTATGAGTTAGACCCCAAAGCTTTATTGGGCGGCGTGATTGCTTCAGACGGCAATCAGGAGATTGTTCAGCTTTCACTGCAGAAGGATAATGAAATTCCGGCCTATGAGGCGGATGCGATTATTTTGCTTTTGGTTTTAAACGGAAAAGCCGAAATCAAAACGGTGGACGAAGTTTTGCAAACCGAAGGCTTGCAAGTTATCCGTCTTGAGCCGATGGAAGCACACAGCATTCGCGCATTGGCCGATAACACCAATATCTTGGTTATCAAACAATTGATTCACGAAACCGGTCTCAGCAAACGTTTGAGATTTGGAAGTTGCTGTCTGTAATGGCAAAAAAGGCCGTCTGAAAAGTTTCAGACGGCCTTTTTAAAATCAACTAGGTTTATTTCAAACCTTTTTTCACCAAGTCTTCATAACCGCCATGGTTGGTTACGTTGGTGTAGCCGGCTTTTTTCAGCTCAGCCAGCGCGGCTTCTGCACGGCGGCCGCTGCGGCAGTAGAGGTTTACCGGCGCATTTTTATCCGGGCTGACGGATTTGATGCGGTCAACGATTTGGTCATGCGGAATATTGAGTGCACCTTGCAAATGGCCTTCTTTGAATTCTTCGGCAGAGCGGACATCAATCCAAACGCCTTTTGCTTTTGCAGGTTGTGCCGCGCTTTTTTCAACCTTAGGCATAGAGGCTGCGGAAGCGGCCAAAGGAGTGGCAATAGCGGCGGCAAAAAGTACGGCGGTCAGCAGTTTCTTCATGGTTCAATCTCCTATTAGACAGAAAACAATATGATAACTTTATCAGTCTAGCATTTCATCAGGCCGTCTGAAAGGGGAGTCAGCTTTCAGACGGCCTGATTTTACAAACCGATTAGCGTTGGGTTTCTACTGCTTCCAAAGCGCGCAAAGCGTAGGTATAAGCGGCACCAGCATTCAATGCGATAGCGGTGGCCAAGGCGCCGGCGATTTCGCTTTCGGTTGCACCTGCTTTGGCTGCTGCGGCGGCATGCACGCTGATGCAGCTTTCGCAACGTGTGGTAATGGCAACGGCAATGGCGATCAGTTCGCGTGTTTTGGCATCCAGTGCTTCGGCGGCGGCTGCTTGATCCAGTGCGCCGTAGGCTTGCAGCATTTTAGGATGGTTTTTACCCAGTTCGCCGAATGATTTTTTTACCAAGGCGGTATGTTCAGGCCAGTCTTTAAACATAATATGTCCTTTCTTAATGTGAGTGGATAAGATAAAAAAATCCTATCCGTTTGTGTTTGGTGTGTGTATTATTGCAATAATTGGAAGATTTAAATCATCAAAACATCTCATTTATTGGTAAAAAAAACACTATGGATATTTTGGATAGGCTGGTCGAATTGGCGCAGGTAAAAGGCAGCGTGGATGTTCAATGTCTGTTTCAGGGGGAATGGTATGTGCGGCATGAACCAAAGCGTGCGCATGGTTTGGTGCATATCGTAACTGCCGGTTCGGGTTATATCCGAATTGACGGGGAGCAAGAGGCCAGGCTGCTGAGTGCGGGGGATATCGTTTTTTTTCCGCGCAGCGTAGGGCATACTTTGAGCAGCGATAGCAGTTGTGAAAATCTCGGTGTCAACGTGCTGACGAGTGAAAAAGGCGCATTTAAAGTCAAGCAGAGTCATGCAGGAGGCGATGCGGCCTTGCATCTTTTCTGCGCGCGGTTTGAATATGAAGCGCAGGCAGATATTATGGCGGGGCTGCCTGATACGGTTTTACTAAATATTAACCATCCTTCTTTGCAGTATTTGGTGGCATTGTTGCAATATGAGAGCGGTCAGGCTTTGTCCGGATCGGTAGCAGTTGTGAACGCGTTGGCTTCGGTGTTACTGGTATTTCTACTTCGAGCCAGCCTGGAGAAAAATGGGGAAGCGCAATTAAGCGGTTTGCTGAATGGTTGGCAGGACAAACGCTTGCGGAATCTGCTTCAGGCAGTAGTGGATAAGCCGGAAGAGGAATGGAATATCGAGAAAATGACTGCGATTGCCAACTTATCTCGCGCCCAGTTAATGCGGGTATTTAAGCAGCAGACGGGAACAAGTCCACATGCCTTTGTTAACAGTATCCGCTTGCAGCAGGGGGCATTATTGTTGAAACAGACGGCGGATTCGGTTTTATCGGTTGCACTCTCGGTGGGTTTTCAATCGGAAACGCATTTTGGCAAGGCATTTAAAAAGCAATATGGGATATCGCCGGGGCAATATCGTAAGAATGATCGCGCTGATGAACCGGCGGTACAAGCAGAAGAAATGCCGATTTACTTTACCGATTTACTTTATTTGAACAGATGATAAAAGGCCGTCTGAAAGTGTAAAAATGAAATCTAAGATTTCCGAAACACTTTTCAGACGGCCTTAATTTTAAAACGTATCAATCAAACAGAATTAGTCCAGTTTTTTGAAATGACGGCGACGTTCCAATTCGCTCAGGTAGCGTTTACGCAGGCGGATGGATTGTGGCGTAATTTCAACCAGTTCGTCATCGTCGATGAACTCAACCGCACCTTCCAAAGTCAATTTGATAGGCGTAGTCAGGCGCACCGCTTCATCTGTACCGCTGGCACGGACATTGGTCAGTTTTTTACCTTTCAGAGGGTTTACCACCAAGTCGTTGTCGCGGCTGTGAATACCGATAATCATACCTTCGTAGACTTTGTCGTTTGGAGAAATGAACATACGGCCGCGGTCTTCCAAGTTCCACAGGGCGTAAGCAACAGCTTCACCTTGCTCTTGAGAAACCAGTACGCCGTTGTGACGACCGGGCATATCAGGTTTAACCGGTGCGTAGTCGTCAAAAACATGGCTCATCAAGCCGGTACCGCGGGTCAGGGTTAGGAATTCGCCTTGGAAACCGATCAGGCCGCGGGCAGGAATGTGGTACTCCAGACGGGTACGGCCATTGCCGTCGCTTTCCATATTGGTCAATTCGCCACGGCGACGGCCAAGTTCTTCCATAACGGCGCCTTGGTTTTCATCCGGTACGTCCACAGTCAGATTTTCGTAAGGCTCGCATTTTTGACCATTGATTTCACGGAATACCACGCGCGGTTTGCCGACTGCCAATTCAAAGCCTTCGCGGCGCATGTTTTCCAACAAAATGGTCAGGTGCAATTCGCCGCGGCCGGAAACGCGGAAGACGTCGGCATCGGCTGTATCTTCAACACGCAGGGCAACGTTGGTCAGCAATTCTTTTTGCAGGCGGTCGCGGATTTGGCGGGAAGTTACGAATTTGCCTTCAGTACCGGCCAGAGGGGAAGTGTTGACCATAAAGTCCATGGTCAGGGTCGGTTCGTCCACGCTCAACATAGGCAAGCCTTTAGGATTGTCTTTGTCGGTAATGGTTACGCCGATACCGATGTCTTCGATACCGGAAATAATCACGATGTCGCCAGCTTCAGCTTCTTCCAAAGGTACGCGTTCCAAGCCTTGGAAACCCAAAAGTTGGTTGATACGGCCTTGGGCAACTTGTTCTTCATGGTTCATGACGGCAACGACTTGGCCGGGTTTGATACGGCCGTTCAGGATGCGGCCGATACCGAGGCGGCCGGTGTAGTTGTCGTAGTCCAGTTGGGAAATTTGCAGTTGCAGTGTTGCGTCTGCGTTACCGCTTGGAGGAGGCGTGTGTTTCAAAATGGTCTCAAACAGAGGGCGCATATCGCTGCTCTCGTCGTTTTCATCCAATTTGGCAAAGCCGGACAGGCCGGAAGCATAGACGATAGGGAAGTCCAATTGTTCGTCGGTTGCGCCCAAGTTGTCGAACAATTCGAATGTTTGGTCGATAACCCAGCTTGGACGGGCAGACGGTTTGTCGATTTTGTTGATGACAACGATAGGTTTCAGACCCAAAGCCAAGGCTTTTTTGGTCACGAAACGGGTTTGCGGCATAGGGCCTTCTTGTGCGTCAACCAACAGTACGACGCAGTCAACCATGCCCAATACACGTTCCACTTCGCCACCAAAATCGGCGTGTCCCGGGGTATCTACGATGTTGATGTGGTAGCCTTCGTATTCGATGGCAGTATTTTTAGCGAGAATGGTAATGCCGCGCTCTTTTTCAAGATCGTTGCTGTCCATTACGCGCTCTTCTACTTGCTGGTTGGAACGGAATGTACCGGACTGACGCAGCAATTGGTCAACTAATGTGGTTTTGCCATGGTCGACGTGGGCGATGATGGCAATATTGCGGATTTGTTTCATGATGATTTATGTGTTTCAGCTAGGTGCTTAAAAAAAAGATAACTGGTAATTATAGCACGATTCCTAAATGTTGACGGAGTAGAAGATTCAAAAAAATGAGGCAAAAGCAGTTGAGAATAATTCATAATTAAATTTGATTGATTTTGTTGGATTATTTGCTTTTATTTATGGTTAACGAATGTAAATGTTTTTGAATAATGCAATAAATTCTTAATACTAATGTCAAAAAAATGTTATTAAAAACAGGCAATTAATTTTTCAGACGGCCTTTTAGGCGGGTTAAATTTTTTGATAATTGTTTGTATTTTAAATAGAAAATTTGTCAAAAGTGCTGCTTATGCATACAATTACGTCATTCCATAACAACACATGAATCTTCATTTCGTGATCGTCAACTTTTAAAAGAAAGAGAAAGAATTATGCAAGGCAACCAAGCAGTTATTGATTACATGAACGAATTATTGTCTGGCGAGTTGGCTGCTCGCGACCAATATTTTATCCATTCTCGCCTGTACTCCGAATGGGGCTACACCAAACTGTTCGAACGTCTGAACCACGAGATGGAAGAAGAAACCACTCACGCTGAAGACTTCATCCGCCGTATCCTGATGCTGGGCGGCACACCTAAAATGACCCGTGCCGAACTGAACATCGGTACCGACGTGGTTTCCTGCCTGAAAGCGGACTTGAACACCGAATACGAAGTACGCGATGCGTTGAAAAAAGGCATCAAACTGTGCGAAGAAGCACAAGACTACGTTACCCGTGATTTGATGACTGCCCAGTTGAAAGACACTGAAGAAGATCACGCGCACTGGCTGGAACAACAACTGCGCCTGATCGAACTCGTCGGCGAAGGCAACTACTACCAAAGCCAACTGTAATTAAGCGTATAAGGAGCTGAAAATGAAAGGCGATCGCTTAGTTATCCGCGAATTGAATAAAAACTTGGGCTTGCTCTTGGTTACCATCAACCAATATTTCCTGCATGCCCGTATTTTGAAAAACTGGGGCTTTGAAGAATTAGGTGAACATTTCTTCAAACAGTCCATCCGTGAAATGAAATCCGCAGACGATTTGATCGAGCGTATTTTATTCTTGGAAGGCCTGCCTAATCTGCAAGAATTGGGTAAACTGCTGATCGGTGAATCTACCGAAGAGATCATTGCCTGCGATCTGAAAAAAGAGTATGAAAAACATGATGCTCTGGTTGCAGCCATCGCTCTTGCAGAAGAGCAACAAGACTACGTCAGCCGTGATTTGTTGGAAAAACAAAAAGACATCAACGAAGAACACATCGACTGGCTTGAAACTCAGCAGGAATTGATTGGCAAAGTTGGTTTGCCAAACTACCTGCAAACAGCGGCGCAAGAGGACTAAAACACAAACTACTGCCAAATATAGCAGTCCCTGCTCCCATCAACGGCATATCTTTACGGATATGCCGTTTTCTTTTATGGAAATGCTTAAAGGCCGTCTGAATGTTCAGACGGCCTTGATTTTATATCGCTTTCAAACGGTATAGATAAGTAGTTTCTTTGTTTCTGGCAAACGCCAAAGGATCGGATTCATCTATTGCTTTTTTGTGTTGCGGTTTGGTTTTCAAAATATCAACTACATTGAGCGAGGCCGTCTGAAAGCATTGTTGTAAAAAGTCTTTATCGCGCAAATGTAAATGTTCTGCCAAGTCGGAAATAATCAGCCAGGCTTCGCCGTTTGGATTTAAGTGCTTGCGTACGCCGTTGAGGAACGCAGTCAGCATGGCATGATTGGGGTCGTAAAGGGCAGTCTCGATGGCGGAGGTCGGTTTTGCCGGCAGCCAAGGCGGATTGCAGACGATAAGGTCGGCGCAACTTTCTGGAAACAAATCAATCGATTGAATGCTGACAGCTTTATCCAAGCCTAAGCGTTCGAGGTTTGCTGTGGCGCAGGCAATTGCTTTGGGGTTGGTGTCTGTGGCAATGATGTCGGGTATGCCTCGTTTGGCCAAAACTGCGGCAATAACACCTGAGCCGGTGCCGATGTCAAAGGCCGTCTGAATATTGGGAGTGAGTGGCGCTTGGGCGATTAAATCCAAATATTCGCCACGCAGTGGAGAGAATACGCCGAAAGGAACATGGATTTTTCCGTCAAGCTGCGGAATGTCTATGCCTTTTTTGTGCCATTCGTGCGCACCGATAAAGCCCAGTAATTGATTCAGCGGTAAGAGAAACGGTTTGTCGTTTGGTGTGTCGTAAACATCGTACAGGGCGGCGTAGATGTCGGGTGCGCGTGCATTGTCCAGTTGAAAATTCGGTTGGATTTCAACGGCAAGCATATTGAGCAAACGGCTTTGTTGCGCCTGTTTCATACGGTGGGCGTGAAAGGCCGTCTGAATATCGGCAGGTGCGCTTTTCTTTTTTTCAGACGGCCTGCGGATACGTTTTTTCATTGCGACCAAGACTTGCTTGGCATTGTGAAAATCGCCAGTCCAAACAGCTGCAGTTTGTTCGTGGGCATTTTTTAAAATTTCTGCTGCACCTGCTTCTTGGATGTAAACCGCCTGCTTGGGCGGCTTTTGTGTGCTTTCGTTGCGCCATTCGATGTCGGAGCGGTTGGTAGGGATGGTGTGGGGCATAATGTGTTTCAAATCGGGGAAATAGGGGATTAGTTTACTATATTTAGGATATGTTCGGTTTGAGAGGAGCTTTTAATAGTCTAAATTAGACAAAATGTATAAAAATTTCTCAGGTTTTAAAATTTATACCAATATTTTGATAAAAATAGATTGTCGTTTTGTCTAAAATGAGTATAATGCACAACCAGAACACAATAATCTTAATCAGATTTGGACAAGGAACATCATGCAATTAGACATTGACCGTTTGGTTGCCTATTTTGGCGGCGTAAACGCGCTGGCCGAAGCCCTGAAACAGCACGACCCAGAAAATGCTGCGACCACAGCGGCTATCTACAAATGGCGTACACGCGGTTCCCTGCCTTTGGCTCAGTTGCAAAAACTGACCACTTTGGCGGAAGCGCAAGGCAGACCGCTTGATTTGAATGCTTTTTTACAAAAAAACGAATATCTGGAGAGAACAGAAATGACACAGACCAATCGTGTAATTATTTTTGACACTACCATGCGCGATGGCGAGCAGTCGCCCGGTGCATCCATGACCAAAGAGGAGAAAATCCGTATTGCCCGCCAGTTGGAAAAGATGGGTGTCGATGTGATTGAAGCAGGTTTTGCAGCAGCCAGTCCGGGCGATTTTGAATCGGTTAATGCGATTGCCAAAATCATTACCAAATCTACAGTTTGCTCATTGGCGCGTGCCGTTGAAAACGATGTGCGCAAAGCAGGCGAAGCTGTTTCCCCCGCTCCGAATAAACGTATTCACACTTTTATCGCTACCAGCCCGATCCACATGGAGCACAAACTGAAAATGAAGCCGCAGCAGGTCATCGATGCGGCGGTCAAAGCGGTGAAAATTGCCAAAGAATACACTGACGATGTGGAATTTTCTGCCGAAGACGCAGTGCGTTCGGATTTGGACTTCCTTGCCAAAATCTTTACGGCGGTTATCGAAGCGGGGGCGACTACTATCAACATTCCCGATACTGTCGGCTACTCCATCCCTTCCGTATGGTACGAGCGTATCAGCAACATCATCAAAAGCGTTCCCAATGGCGACAAAGTAGTTTGGTCGACCCACTGCCATAATGACTTGGGTATGGCGGTTGCTAACTCATTAGCTGCTGTTCAGGCAGGTGTGCGTCAGGTGGAATGTACCATCAACGGTTTGGGAGAACGCGCAGGCAATGCCAGCCTTGAAGAAATCGTGATGGCGTTGAAGGTGCGTCATGATTTGTTTGGCTTGGAAACCGGCATCGATACCACGCAAATTGTGCCGGTTTCCAAACTGGTATCTACTATCACCGGCTATCCGATTCAGCCAAACAAAGCAGTAGTCGGCGCAAACGCCTTTGCGCACGAATCAGGCATCCACCAAGACGGCGTGTTGAAACACCCTGAAACCTATGAAATCATGACTGCCGAATCAGTCGGCTGGTCAACCAACCGCCTGACTTTAGGCAAATTGTCCGGCCGTAATGCTTTCAAAACCAAGCTGGCTGATTTAGGCATCGAGTTGGAAAGCGAAGAGGCGTTGAATGCGGCATTCGCACGCTTCAAAGAGCTGGCGGATAAGAAACGCGAAATCTTTGATGAAGACTTGCACGCTTTGGTGTCTGATGAAATGGGCAGCCTGAATGCTGAAAGCTACAAATTCATCTCTCAAAAAATCAGCACCGAAACTGGTGAAGAGCCTCGTGCCAATATCGTGTTCAGTATTCGCGGCGAAGAAAAACACGCTACCGCTACCGGCTCCGGCCCTGTTGATGCGATCTTTAAAGCCATTGAAAGCGTGGCTCAAAGTGGCGCGACCTTGCAGATTTACTCTGTCAACGCGGTGACACAAGGTACAGAAAGCCAAGGCGAAACTTCTGTCCGCCTGCAACGTGGCGATCGAGTGGTCAACGGTCAAGGCGCAGATACCGACGTGTTGGTGGCGACTGCCAAGGCTTATCTGTCTGCACTGAGCAAATTGGAATTCGGTCAAGCCAAGCCTAAAGCGCAAGGCAGCGGCATGATTTGATTTATTGAAAAGGTAAAGGCCGTCTGAAATCGTAGTGATGCGTTTCAGACGGCCTTTTTTATTTGGTCAAAAAATAGTTTGTTTATTGAAGTTTAAGCAGTCGGTCTTGTTCGACAGACAATACGCCGTTTACTTTCTTGAAATAGGCAATAGCATCTTCAATACTGGTCTTGGAGGACGGACGAATAGCAATGCCGTTCAGGTTTTTGTATTCGTAAACCAAAGTTGCACCGGAGGTTTTCACTGCTTTTAGCAATAGCTCAGAACCGGTTTGGGCATCATAGAAGATAATCAGGTTGCCGGTTGTATCTTGGGCTTGCTGCTGAGATGGGGTGGCAGTTGATTGAGTAGGAGTGCTTGGAATTTGGCAGGCACAAAGCAGGGTGGAGAGTAGGACGAATGCTAGGGTTTTCATGGCATTAATTTAATTTGATAAAAGAAAAAAGGTCGTCTGAACAATCATAAAACGAAATCAAAGTTTCCATTTACAACTTTCAGACGGCCTTAGTTCCTTATGCTTCGGGCAATTCCATGGCTAGAACGGTTTGTTCTTGTTTGGCACGGAAGGCCGCCAGTTTTTCAGCCAACTCAGGATTTTCGTTGGACAAAAGTGAAATGGCAAATAGCGCTGCATTGGCCGCACCGGCTTCGCCAATGGCAAATGTGGCAACAGGAACGCCTTTGGGCATTTGCACAATCGAAAGCAGGGAGTCTTCGCCGCGCAGATATTTGCTGGGAACGGGAACGCCTAAGACGGGAACTGTGGTTTTGGCTGCAACCATGCCCGGCAAATGCGCCGCGCCGCCTGCTCCGGCAATGATGGCTTTGATGCCGCGTTCGCGTGCGGTTTCGGCGTATTCAAACATCAAATCAGGCGTACGGTGTGCAGAGACGACACGCGCTTCGTATTCAACGCCGAATTCTTTGAGAAATTGTGCTGCCTGCTGCATCACCGGCCAATCGCTGTTGCTGCCCATAATAATGCCGACTTGGATCATGAGGAGTTCCTTTTGCTTGAATGGATTAAGGGTAAAAAATATTCAGACGGCCTTGGGGATGACAAGGCCGTCTGAACGTTTATCTTTGTTTGAGACTGATGGAAGCGCGTTTTGCCGCTTTGCTGTTGGGGAAGCTTTGTATCAGTTTGCGCCATGTGCTGCGGGCGATGTCTTTTTGTTGCAGTTTGTATTGGCACTGGCCGATGCTGTACATGGCATCGGGAGCTTGCGGGCTGTTGCGGAATCGGTTGGCGTAGCGGTTGCCGATTTCGATAACAGATTCGCAGTTGCCCAGACGTTGTTGGCTTTGCAGGAGTAGGTACATATTGCGGCGGGCAATTTCGCTACCGTTGCCGCCGTCAGCCTCTTTCAAAATGGCCACTGCGGCAGAGAAGTTGTTGCGCTGATAGTATTTTTGCGCCTGATTATAAAGGCGCAGTTCGTTTTGCGAAGCTGAGTCTGTTTCTGACGGCACGCCGCCACCATTGGCCAAATAGTTCATTTTCAGCTTGTGATCGTCTAATCGCTGGGCTTTGGGTTTGGAAGCTGAAGTAGTCGGACGTTTGATGTTTCGTTGTTGTTCCAATGTGTGTAAGCGTTGATTTAATTCTTCAACCGTGCGTTCCAGTCGGGCAATTTGTATACCTAAGTGGTCAATCTGGGTTTGTTCGTCCAAGCGCGGATAAGGGATACTTTTTTCAGGCAAAGGCTCACGCGGAATATCCGGCAGGACAAAGTTTGGATTGTCGGCAGGTTGGGGAGGATGGGAAACGGCGCACGATGCGGCCAATAGAGTAAGCGGCAAAAGAAACAGGGAATGTGATAATGTTTTCATCGGATTGTGTCGTTTTATTTTTTTAGTAGCAATGTCAAACCGTCGCCGACAGGCAGGGTAATGGGAATAATGCGTGTATCGTGCGGCAGATTTTGGTTGAAATGGCGCAGGATATCCAAGCTGGGCGGATCGTTTTCGGCAGCTTCATTCATGACGCGTCCTCCCAACAAGATATTGTCGATGGCAATCACGCCGCCACTCCGTACCAGTTGCAAACAGCGTTCGAAATATTTCGGCGTAGGCGGTTTGTCGGCATCGATAAGCGCCAAGTCGTAGCTTTCCGATTCGCCTTGCGCAATCAAATCGTCCAAAGTCAGCAAAGCCGGTTGCAGATGAAGCAAGATTTTATGCGCTACGCCTGCTGCCTGCCATGTTTCGCGGGCAATATCGGTAAAGGTTACATTGATGTCGCAGGCCGTGATTTTGCCGTCTTCGGGGAGGGCAAGCGCCATGGCGGTGCTGCTGTAACCGGTAAAGACGCCAACTTCCAAATATTTTTGGGCATTCAATAATTTGGCCAACCACACCAACATTGCTGCCTGCTCTTGGGCGATGGCCATCTTTCCCAGACGATGTGATTGGGTACGCTTGCGCAATGCGGTCAAAACGGGATGTTCGGATTGACCGATGCTGTTGAGGTAATGTTGTAATGCCGGATCGGTATTGTACGTGTTGGTCGTCATGCCGATACGGGATTAGTCTTGGTAGTAGGTATAGGGTTTTTTGTTGACTTTGGCCGCTTCAAATTCAGCCTGTTCAGTCGGATTGAGGGTAACATCCCACAGCAAATGGCGGTTTTCGAGGCGTTGCGCTTCCATTTCGGGATTGTCTTCCATGAGTTTGTCGAGGAATTGGGTAGCTTCGGATTTGTAGTGGTACATGATGTTCTGCCTGAATCGTTGTCAGACCGTCATTATAGCCGATATTTTTTGCCAATACGCTAATTAATTGAACTTCCATAAGGTATAATGGCACGTCTTTTTTAGGCCGTCTGAAGCCTTTGCTCAATGTTTTGCCCCTTCTGCGGCAGAATATTGTGCAAAGGCTTAAGCCAGACAAGTTTCAGACGGCCTTTTTTTATTGTGAAAAGAGCTGCTTATGTTAAAAAAATGGCTACATAAAGTGTTGCCTAAAAAACACGTCAAATCGTTACCCGAAAAGGAAATTATCCCGCTTGAGCAACACGGTATCCGTGCGGATATGTTGAGCTTTGCCGCGGAGAAAATTGCCAAACGCCTGCATGAAGCCGGTTTTCAGGCTTATGTTGTGGGCGGTGCCGTTCGGGATTTGTTGCTCGGGGTCGAGCCCAAAGACTTTGATATCGCAACCGATGCCACACCGGAGCAAATCCGCAAAGTATTTCGCCGCAGCCGCATTATCGGCCGCCGCTTCCAAATCGTTCATGTGATGATCGGACCTGAAACCATTGAAGTCACGACGTTCCGCGGTGGCGATAAGGTTCAGCAAAATGCGCAAGGCCGTATTATGAAGGACAATACTTACGGCAGTATTGAAGAAGATGCCATGCGGCGCGACTTTACTTGCAATGCGCTGTATTACGACCCGATTAAAGAGGAGATTTGGGACTTCCATCAGGGCGTGGCTGATGTTGCCGATAAAAAATTGGTGATGATAGGCGATCCTGCCGAACGCTATCAGGAAGATCCTGTCCGTATTCTTCGCGCTGTACGTTTATCGGGCAAGTTGGGTTTTGAAGTAGAAGAGCAAACTGCTTTGCCGATTGCCGAATATGCAGGCCGTCTGAAAAATGAGCCGGTGGCCCGTCTTTTTGATGAAATTCTGAAAATCCTGTTTTCCGGTTATTCCTGTGCCTGTTTGAAACAGTTGAACGAGTTGGGCATTCCCGAAGGCATCCATCTGCTTTTAGATGCTTTGAAAACTGCCGAAGCGGCCGACAAACGTATGATTATGTTGGCGTTGAAAAATACCGATGAGCGTATCCGTGCGGATAAGTCCGTTTCCGTCGGTTTCGTATTGGCGGCGGTATTGTGGCCGACACTAAATGTTATGTGGCAACGAAATCTGAGTAATGGACAAAAATCAGTCCCTGCATTGATGGATGCGATGAACACTATGCGGGATACGGTAGAGAAAGGTTGGGGCGTGCCGCAACGATTTTCTGCAACCATGCGTGAAATCTGGCAATTTCAGCCGCAATTTGACAATATGCGCGGCGCACGCCCGTATCGCCTGCTATCACAAGCCCGTTTCCGAGCCGCTTATGATTTCCTGATTTTGCGTAGCGAGGTTGGCGAGGTTGATAAAGAGATGGCTTCTTGGTGGACAACTTTCCAACATGCCGATGAGGAAACCCGTCAGCAAATGACTGCGGCCAATGATCACAAACGTCAGAAACAAAGTGGATCAACTGATGGAAAACCCAAACGTCGCCGCCGTCGTCCGAAAAAGAAAACCACTGAGGCTGAATAAGTTATCAAAATAAATTTAAGGCCGTCTGAAACCATTGAATCTTTTGAGATTTGGTTTTTCAGACGGCCTTTTCGTATTTCAATAAAAAACCGCAGGTCTTTCAACCTGCGGTTTGCTTTTACGATTTGTTTTCTTCGCTGTCGAGGAAGCTGCGGAGGCGGTCGCTGCGAGTTGGGTGGCGCAGCTTGCGCAGGGCTTTGGCTTCGATTTGACGGATACGTTCACGGGTTACGTCAAATTGTTTGCCGACTTCTTCCAAAGTGTGGTCGGTATTCATATCGATACCGAAACGCATACGCAAAACTTTGGCTTCGCGCGGTGTCAGGCTCTCGAGGATTTCTTTGGTTACTTCGTGCAGGCTGGTGTACATCGCAGCTTCTGCCGGCGCAACGTTGTTGGCATCCTCGATGAAGTCGCCCAAGTGCGAATCATCGTCATCGCCAATCGGTGTTTCCATGGAAATCGGCTCTTTGGCGATTTTCATGATTTTGCGGATTTTGTCTTCCGGCATTTCCATCAGCTCGGCCAGTTTGGCAGAATCAGGCTCTTCACCGGTTTCTTGCAGGTATTGGCGCGAGATACGGTTCATTTTGTTGATGGTTTCAATCATGTGAACCGGAATACGGATGGTACGTGCTTGGTCGGCAATGGAACGGGTAATTGCTTGACGAATCCACCATGTGGCGTAAGTTGAGAACTTGTAGCCGCGGCGGTATTCGAATTTATCGACCGCCTTCATCAGGCCGATGTTGCCTTCCTGAATCAAATCAAGGAACTGCAAGCCACGGTTGGTGTATTTTTTGGCGATGGAAATCACCAGGCGCAGGTTGGCTTGAATCATTTCCTGTTTGGCTGCTGAGGTTTCTTTTTCGCTCAACACCATGTTTTTGTTGATTTCTTTCAACTCTTCGATGGAAATGCGGGTTTCGGCTTCCATATTTGCCAGCTCGATTTGTTTTTCGAGGATGGCGTGGCGGAAACGATCCAACGCATTTGCCCATACACGGCCTTTGGCTACTTCTTCTTCTACCCATTTCAAATCAGTAATGGCGGGCAGGAAGTTTTTGATGAAGTAGTCGCGTTCCATGCGGACGCGGTCGATACAGATGTCGCGGATTTCACGTTCGAGTTTGCGGATGTTTTCAACGCGGCTGCGCAGGTTGCTGCTCAGGTTTTCGATTTGACGTGTGGCAAAACGGACTTCCAACAGTTTGTTGGCAATGGCATCGCGGTGTTTCAGGTAGTTGGCATGTTGGCTGCCGTGTTTTTCCAACTGCTTGATCATTTTGCCGTATTCGCTCTCGATAAAGGCGAAGTGTTCCAAAACTTTTTGTTTCAGTTCGGCCAAATGGGCGGCTGATATGGCTTCAGAGTCGCTACCTGAACCGTCTTCATCTTCATCGTCGCCATCTTCATCATCGCTATCGGTTTCGCCTTCTTCGTTATCTGGTTTGGCATTTTCCAAATGACCCAAGCCCAATTCGTTCAATAAGACTTCGTTAGGGTCGATGATGGCTTCAACGACTTCATCCACACGGATTTCATCGTTGCGGACTTGCTCGATCAAAGCCAGAATTTCAGCAATCGAGCCTGGGCAGGCTGAGATTGCCTGCACCATGTTTTTCAGTGCATTTTCGATTTTTTTGGCGATGATGATTTCGTCTTCGCGCGTCAACAGATCGACTTGCCCCATTTCACGCATATACATGCGCACAGGGTCGGTAGTGCGGCCGAATTCTGAATCTGCGCTGGAGAGTGCTGCTTCGGCTTCTTCAACGGCATCGTCATCGGTCATGGCGGCGGCGTTGTCGCTCAAGAGGATGTCTTCAGCATCAGGGGCTTGCTCGGTTACTTGGATGCCCAAGCCGGAAATCATGCTGACGATGTTGTCGATTTGCTCGGCATCAGACATATCGTCGGGCAGGGCGTCGTTAATTTCGGAATAAGTGATGTAGCCGCGTTCTTTACCCATGATAATGAGTTGGCGCAGACGCGCGCGTTGCTCTTCGATACTCAAGGGACGGTTGTCGTCTTGGTCTTGGTATTCTTCGTAGTTTTGATTTTTAGACATGGATTGCTCTCTAGGTTGATAGGATGCCGACGGTTTACGGTGATGTGGCCGTACCTGAAGGCGGAGCAGAGCTTTTTGTTGTGAAATCAGATTTCACTTTAATACTCTGAGGCCGTCTGAAAATATTACAGATGGAGTGTTCTACGTGTCATGTTTCGCAGCGTGTATTTAGATTGTTCAGACGGCCTGAGGGGTTAGTTTTGCTTTGCCGTCAAAAGCGACAGCAATAGTCTTTTTTCATTTTCGGTCAAACCAGTTTGAATACTTTTTTGCTTTAAAGTTTCGATTTGACTGTATTTTAATTCATTTAACAACTTTTTCATGCCGATTTGGAAACTTTCGCAATCTTCTTCGTTATCCCCTTCCATTTCTTCAGAGCGAAGGGTCGATAAAAAGATTTGATTGACGGTTTCCTCATAGGGCGAACCGCGCATATATTCAAGCACTTGTGCAGTTGCAGGAGTCGTATCATGATGCTTGATGGTTTCGGCCAAATTGGCAAGGCAGGCAAAGTCGCCGCTTAAAGCCAGATAATCGGGCAGGTCTATATATGAAGCCCAAGCCGGATTTATCAAGAGGCTGCGTATCTGTCTTTGAACCAGTGTCAGCATGGTTGGTTGTTTGACAGAAATAGGCGGCAGTTTGTAACTTTTTTGTTTGACGTGCCGCTTTGGCGCTTCTTGTCCGAGTAACTGGGCAAGGTTGTCTGGGTCAATGCCCACCAGCTCGCTGAGTTTTTGTTTCAGAAGATAGCCCAATGCCGGCGCGGTAATCTGAGCCAAAAGCGGAGAACTGGTTTTGACCAATTCTGCTTTGCCTTCTTGCGTATTGAGGTTGAGGCCGTCTGAAAGATGTTCCCAAAAGTATTCCGATAGGGGCTTGCTTTGGTTTAACAAGGCATCTTCAAATTGCGTTTTGCCATAGGCGCGGATGTAGCTGTCTGGGTCGTGTTCTTCGGGTAAGAATAAAAAATGCAGCGATTTATCATCTTTTAATTGCGGCAATGCATTTTCCAGCGCGCGCCAAGCCGCTTTACGTCCCGCGCTGTCGCCATCAAAACAAAAATAAATACTGTCTGCCTGACGCATCAGGATTTTGACGTGTTCCGCCGTGGTTGCCGTACCCAAAGCCGCTACGCCGTAGCCGACGCCGAACTGCGCCAATGCGACTACGTCCATGTAGCCTTCGACCACCAAAATCCGTCCAGCTTCTTTTACGGCAGCACGCCCTTCATATAGCCCGTAAAGGTTTTTCCCTTTGTCAAACAACGGCGTATCGGGCGAGTTCAGGTATTTGGGTTTGGAGTCGTCCAACACCCTGCCGCCAAAACCGATTACCTGACCGCGAGGATTACGGATAGGGAACATAATCCGATGACGGAAGCGGTCGTAATGTTTGCCTTCGTTATCAATGACCATGCCCGTATCCACCAACGCAGTATTAGGATAGGGTTGGAACACTTGTGCCAAAGGCTGCCAACCGTCAGGCGCATAGCCTAAGCCATAATGCGCGATGACTTCCGCACTCAAGCCGCGTTTGTCTAAATAAGCCTTCGCCGCTGGATTGAATTTCAACTGTTGCGCATAAAAATCCGCTGCCGCCGCTGTTGTTTCTTCCAAAGTTTGTTGCTTTTTTTTACGTTCGGCACGGATTTCGGGATTGTCTTCCTGCCCGCGAACTTTAGGCACCGTCATACCGACGCGATCAGCCAAAAACTGCACCGCCTCCGGAAACGACAGCCCCTGATGTTCCATCACAAAACCAATCGCCGAACCATGAGCACCGCAACTGAAGCAATGGTAAAACTGCTTGGTCGGGCTGACCGAAAACGACGGTGTCTTTTCCTTGTGAAACGGACAGCAGGCCATATAGTTCGCCCCGCCTTTCTTCAGCGGAACCTGCTCGTCGATAATATCGACAATATCGACTTTGGACAAAAGCTCGTCAATGAAATCAGATGGAATCATGGCTTGACAGAAGAGGATGGACGGAAAACATTTCAGACGGCCTTATAAACAGACAAAGGCCGTCTGAAAATGGAATTTTGGATGAGGGTTGAGATGAGTTTCGTATTATAACAAATTGTTGTAATACATGTGTCTTATCCTTTTGAGGTAGAGTATTAATAATCGTATTTCATTCGTTATTAAGATGGATATGATGTCGCTAAAACAAAGGCCGGCTGTAAGATATTCAGACGGCATTTGCTGTCGGCTTATTTTGCAATTCAGTTGCGCTTTCATGGTGTGAATATGATAATGAACATATATCCTCGGTTTTAGAAAGGTCGTTTCCCATGAAAACCTTTTCCCAACTGCTCAACCACCCCGATATTTCCTTTTCCCCGATTTCAGACGGCCTCAAAGTTGGCAATCCGGTAACGGGCGAGGCTTTGGCATTTGTCCGTAAGACTGATTCAGACGGCCTGAAGCTTTTGATTCAAAAGGCGGAAGCCGCACAAAAATTATGGGCGGCAAAAACTGCGTTGGAGCGCGCCGATGTGTTGTGGCGTTGGTATTTTTTGATTAAAGAAAACAAAGAAGAACTCGCGCGTATTATGACGATGGAGCAGGGCAAAAGCCTGACCGAGGCGCGCGGCGAAATCGATTATGCGGCTTCGTTTGTGCGCTGGTTTGCCGAAGAAGCGCGGCGGATTGACGGCGATGTGCTGACAAGCGTGAAAGCGTCGCAAAAATTGGTCGTGTTGAAACAGCCCGTCGGCGTTACCGCCGCGATTACACCGTGGAACTTCCCATCTGCGATGATTGCACGCAAGGCCGCGCCTGCTTTGGCAGTGGGCTGCGCGATGATTGTCAAACCTGCATCGCTCACTCCTCTGAGCGCATATGCGCTGGCGCTACTGGCTTACGAAGCTGGCGTGCCGCAGGATTTGCTTCCCGTCGTTAGCGGTCGCGCTTCGGAAATCAGCCATGAATTTGCCACGAACCCGACCGTGCGCAAAATCAGTTTTACCGGTTCGACCGAAGTCGGTGCAAAAATTTTTGCCGACAGCGCGGCAGACATTAAAAAACTGAGTTTGGAGCTGGGCGGCAACGCGCCGTTTATTGTGTTTGATGATGCCGATTTGGACAAAGCCGTTGAAGGCGCGCTCGCCAGTAAGTTCCGCAACAGCGGTCAGACCTGCGTCTGCACCAACCGCGTTTACGCCCAATCCGGCATTTACGACGAATTTTGCCGCAAATTAAGTGAAAAAGTGGCGTCGCTCAAATTGGGCAACGGCTTGGAGGATGGAGTAAACCAAGGACCGTTGATTGAGGAAAAAGCAGTGGAGAAAGTTGAGCAGCACATCGCCGACGCATTGGCTAAAGGCGCAAGTTGTCTGACCGGCGGCAAACGCAGTGCGTTGGGCGGAACGTTTTTTGAGCCGACTGTTTTAAGCGGCGTTACGGCGCAAATGGCGGTAGCTCGCGAGGAAACCTTCGGGCCTTTGTGTCCGGTGTTCCGTTTTGAAACCGAAGCCGAAGTCATCGAGGCTGCGAACAATACGGAATACGGTTTGGCAGCTTACCTTTTCACCTCCGACACTGCCCGCCAATGGCGCGTCGGCGAAGCCTTGGAATACGGCATGGTCGGCATCAATACGGGCTTAATCAGTAATGAAGTAGCACCGTTTGGCGGCGTGAAACGCAGCGGTTTGGGACGTGAAGGCAGCAAATATGGTGCGGATGAGTATTTGGAACTGAAATATTTGTGCATTGATGTAGCGGAATAAGGCTGCACGGTAAAGGCCGTCTGAAATTTGGTTTTCAGACGGCCTTTGTTTTAGAGTAGATCCTGGATGGCTGAACGCTCTTCTTCCAATTCGGCCAGCGTGGCGGCAATACGTTTTTGGCTGAATTCGTCCGACAAATCCAAGCCTTGGACGATGCGGTAGCTGCCTTCGTCACAAATGACGGGGAAACCGAAAATCAAACCTTCGGGAATGCCGTAAGAGCCGTCGGATGGAACGCCCATGGTTATCCATTTACCGCTGCTGCCGAGCAACCAGTCGCGCAGGTGGTAGATGGCGGCATTGGCGGCGGAGGCCGCAGATGATGAGCCACGTGCGGCGATAATGGCGGCACCGCGTCCGGCGATTTTCGGCATGAAAACTTCGGTGTTCCAGTCGGGTTCGGTAATCATATCTTGGACGGACTCGCCGTTGCTGGTGGCGTAGCGGTAGTCGGCGTACATGGTCGGGCTGTGGTTGCCCCAGACGCACATTTGCTCGATGGAAGTAATCGGGCGGTCGATTTTTTCGGCAATTTGACTGAAGGCGCGGTGGTGGTCAAGACGCATCAGGGCGGTGAAATTTTCCGGCGGGATGTCGGGTGCGGATTTCATGGCGATGTAGGCGTTGGTATTGGCCGGATTGCCGACGACGAGGACTTTAACGTTGCGATTGGCAACTTTGTTCAATGCCGCGCCTTGCACTTTGAAAATTTCGCCATTGGCGTGCAGCAAATCGGCGCGCTCCATGCCTTGTGCGCGCGGGCGCGCTCCAATCAAGAGGGCGATGTCGGCATCTTTGAAGGCGACTTCGGGGTCGTCTGTGGCGAAGATGTCGGCAAGGAGTGGGAAGGCGCAATCCTGCATTTCCATAATCACGCCGCGCAATGCCTGTTGTGCCTGCGGCAGGTCGAGCAGCTGCAGGATAACGGGTTGGTCGCGTCCGAGCATGATGCCGCCGGCGATACGGAAGAGGGTGGCGTAGGCGATTTGGCCTGCCGCGCCGGTAACGGCGATTCGGACGGGTGGCTTGAGGGTCATATTTTTCCTTTTGAAGTCGTTGTTTTACTTGATTTTTGGATTATAGCAGTATTATGGGGAGAATGATGTAGTAAGGCCGTCTGAAATTTGATTTTCAGACGGCCTTGAGTGTTTGAAAAGATTATTCGCCGTTTTTCTTTTCAGCTTGTTCTTCTGCTGCTTCATAGGCTTCGACGATTTTCTGCACCAAAGGATGGCGGACAACGTCTTCGCTGGTGAAGGTGTGGAAATACAGGCCTTCTACATCGCACAGTTTTTCGTGTGCATCTTTCAAGCCGGATTTGATGTTGCGCGGCAGGTCGATTTGGCTGATGTCGCCGGTAATGACTGCTTTGGCACCGAAGCCGATACGGGTCAGGAACATTTTCATTTGTTCGGGCGTGGTGTTTTGTGCTTCGTCCAAAATGACATACGCGCCATTTAAGGTGCGGCCGCGCATATAGGCCAGCGGCGCAATTTCAATCAAACCTTTTTCCATCAGTTTGGTTACGCGGTCGAAGCCCATTAAATCATACAGTGCATCGTAAAGTGGTCGCAGGTAGGGATCGACTTTTTGCGCCAAATCGCCCGGCAGGAAGCCTAATTTTTCGCCTGCTTCGACTGCGGGACGCACCAAAACGATGCGTTCGATTTGGTGTTTTTCCATGGCATCGACTGCAGCGGCAACGGCAAGATAGGTCTTACCTGTACCGGCAGGACCTAAGCCGAATACGACATCGTGGTTGAGCAAGGCGCGGATATAGCCGTTTTGGCGCGGGGTGCGGCCGCCAATGCTGCCGCGTTTGGTGCGGAAATAGTATTGTTGGTCGTGGTGTTTTTCTTCGTGTTTTTCATCTGCGGTTTTTGCTTCGACGGCCGCGAGGCTGATGGCGTTGTCGTCCAAGTCGCCTTTTTCTGCGGCTTCGGCAAGCGACAGCAAGGCACGACGGCCGGCGTGTGCCAACTCGCCCATGAAGGTGAAATGTTCGAAGCGGCGGCTGATTTGGATATCAAGGGCTTTGCCTAAGGCTTCGAGATTGCTGTCGAGCGCGCCGCACAGGCGTTGCAACACGGTATTGTCAATTTCTTCAAACTGCAAATGGACGGTGTGGGTCATATCGGTTTCCGTAAATAAATCTAATTTTTCCGTATTATACCTTGTTCAGACGGCCTGCTTTATAATACGTCGCTTCTTTTTAATAAACCATTCCAATCAAAATGAATCACACTGCTTCTCCTCGCTCGGAATTTCTGCGCGGTATCAAAGAATGCTCCCCCATGCTGATTGGCTTGTTGCCGTGGGCGCTGATTTTGGGTATGCAGGGCGGGCAGAAAGGCATGAGTTGGCTGGAAATGTTGTTGATGACGGGTATGAACTTTGCCGGAGGCTCTGAATTTGCCGCAGTCAATTTGTGGGCAAATCCCTTGCCGATTCTGCTGATTGCAACGGTTACGTTTATGATCAATTCGCGCCATATCCTGATGGGTGCGGCAATTGCGCCGTATATGAGGGATATGCCGCTGAAAAAGGCGATGCCCGCGCTGTTTTTTATGTGCGACGAAAGCTGGGCAATGGCGTTTGCTGAAATTCAAAAGCGTAAGGCGGCAGGTTTGCCAGCGTTCAATATGCCGTTTTATGCGGGCGTGTGCTTTATTTTGTATGTGACTTGGATTGGTTTTGCGGCATTTGGCGCGGCAATCGGCCCGATGTTTGGCGATGTGGCGGCTTGGGGCTTCGGCATGGCGTTTCCTGCGGTGTTTTTGGTGTTGCTGCGCGGGATGTGGAAAAGCTTTGCAGCTTCTCGCCCTTGGTTTGTCAGCCTGATTGTGGCGTGCGTAACCTATTTGACCGTGGATGGCGCATGGTATGTTCCTGCCGGAACGTTGTCGGGCTTGTTGGCGGCGTATTTGTGGGGAGAGCAAAAATGAAGGATTTGTTGTCGCTGCAATCGTTTCTGCTGTTTTTAAGCATGTTGGCCGTTACTTATTCAACCCGATTAATCGGCTTTTTTGCCTTGCGCAACCGTACATTGAGCCGTCGCGCGCAAGTGGTTATGGAGGCTGCGCCGGGTTGTGTGTTGATTTCTGTGATTGCGCCTTATTTTGTATCGGATAAACTGCATGAGTTGATTGCTATTGCTTTGACGGTATTGGCCGCCAGCCGGTTTTCGATGTTGGTAACGGTATTAATCGGCGTTGGCACTTCGGGCATACTCGGTTATTTGATGAAATAAAAAATTTTCAGACGGCCTTACTTGTTATAATGACCGTCTGAATTTTTTGATAAAGCAAAAACATGGCAAACCAACGACTCATCTATGGCTTTCACGCCGTCAATGCCCGTTTGTGGCAAAACCCGAAATCGATTACCGAACTCTATATCCAAGAGGGCAAATCCGATGCGCGCACCCGCGATGTATTGGATAAAGCGGCCTCTGAAAACGTGCGCGTACATTTTGCCGATGCCGACCGCCTGAATGCCATCAGCAAAGGGGCGCGCCATCAGGGCGTAGTAGGGTTTATCGATGCTTCCAAAAACCATGTTCACTTGGAAGATGTGTTGGAAAACCTGAGCGAACCTCCGTTTTTGCTGGTATTGGACGGCATTACCGATCCGCACAACCTCGGCGCGTGCCTGCGTACTGCCGATGCGATGGGGGTGCATGCCGTGATTGCGCCCAAAGACAAAAGCGCTGGCCTGAATGCGACTGTCAGCAAAGTTGCCTGTGGCGCAGCGGAAACTGTGCCGTATATTACCGTAACCAATCTTGCCCGTACTTTGCGTGAGCTGAAAGAATACGGCATTTGGATTGTCGGCACGGACATGGGCGGCGACTCCGACCTTTACCACTGCGACTTGCCCGGCAGCGTGGCCTGGGTAATGGGCAACGAAGGCGAAGGCATGCGCCGCCTGACGCGCGAACATTGCGATATGCTGGTATCGATTCCGATGTTTGGCACGGTAGAAAGCATGAACGTTTCCGTCAGCGCAGGCATGGTATTGAGCGAAACGCGCCGTCAGCGGGTGTTGAAAGCAGAGAAATAACGCTTAGGTTTATGAGCAGAAAACGTCGTCTGAAAACTGGAAATTTGGT
>NZ_KV821587.1:0-66240 GCF_001815685.1 Neisseria sp. HMSC056A03 | reverse complement strand
CGTCTGAAAACTGGAAATTTGGTTTTCAGAGACGTTTGTTATAGGCGGATTAGTACCGTCATTCCTGCGCAGGCAGGAATCCATCGTAAAACTTGAGAAACCTTTATTTGAAAAACAGTTTCCGAATTTCAAAAATGGATTCCCACCGTAGCCTGTCCTCGCGTAGGCGGGGGCGGGAATGACGACAATCGGTAAATTGTGTATCGAAAATAAAGTAACTTAGATATAGGTATTTTTTATTTGAATTTAGAATATTGACGAATTAACTTCCCCATACATAGCAAACGTCGTCTGAAAACCAAATTTCCAGTTTTCAGACGACGTTTTACTTAGAGGCGATTCTGTTTATCCGACCATTTCATCGACTTTGCGTTGATAGCTTTTCAACAGCTCCGCCGAGCGGGCAAAGCGTTCGGTTTCATCGTCGGAAAGTTGCAGGTCGATGATGCGGACCGCGCCTTGGCGGTTGACGACGGTCGGTACGCCGATATACACACCGTTTTGTCCGAACTCGCCTTCAAGCAGGGTGGAAACGGGCAACACGACGCCTTGATTGTGCAGGATGGCGTTGGAGATACGGCTCAAGCCCATACCGATGCCGTGGCTGGTCGAACCTTTGGCGGCGATGACTTCGTAGGCGGCATTGCGCACGGTGTTATAGATTTTGTCCATACGCGCCTGCCCGTCTTCTGATTGTTCCAACATCTTCTGAACCGACATACCAGCGATGTTGGCGGTACTCCAAAGCGCAATGATGCTGTCGCCGTGTTCGCCGATCATCATGGCATCGACGCTCCAAGGCGCGACGTCGAATTCGTTGCCCAGACAAACGCGGAAACGGGCGGAGTCAAGGATGGTGCCTGAGCCGATAACGCGCTCTTTGGGCAGCCCTGAAAAGCGCAGAACGGCATAAGACAGTACGTCCACAGGATTGGAGGCAACCAAGAAGATGCCGTCAAAGCCCGAAGCCATGACTTTCGAAACGATGTCGTGGAAGATGCGCAGGTTTTTGTCGATTAAGTCCAAACGGGTTTCGCCGGGAGCCTGCGCCGCGCCCGCACAAATACACACGATGTCTGCATCCGAGCAATCATCGTAATCGCCGACGTAAATGCGCGCAGGCGAGGCGGCATAAGGCATTCCGTGGCGGAAGTCGCGCGCTTCGCCTTCCGCGCGCGTGCGGTTGATGTCGATTAAAACCATGTCGTCGCACAAGGCTTGGTTGAGCATGGAATAGGCGTAGCTGACACCGACCGCGCCCAAGCCCACAACGACCACTTTGTTACCAACTTTTTTCATATTTATTCCTGTTTGTTTGTGAATAGGAATTATTAATAACACTTGGACAGAGTGGCGTCAAATTTCAGACGACCGAGGTCTTGAAATGCTCAAAAAATAGGCGGAAAACGGCGTGCAAAACGACACTTGCCAAACCGTGCAAACCGACCTCATCCAGAAGACAGCGGTTTGGTGCACATCGAGCTATGCAGCAAAAGCCAAATCTTACACCTATTCAACTATTAAGATAATACCTTCAAATTCTTCAGTTTAGATATTGGGCTACTTGCTACACCAAGCTTTTGGGATGCAGAGATCCTATTCAAAAGAAATCGCATTCTCACCGAATTCCAAGGTGCACCGACTGAACAATGTGTCTTGCAAAAACTGATTGATACGATACTAAAGACAATACAGTCCTATACTGAGAAATCGGAAAAGACACGGTAGAATTGGATTTTGTGCTGCAATATGGGCAAAATGTTGTGCTTATTGAAGTCAAAGCGGAAGAGAATTTGAAGGCGAAGAGCTTGAAAGTTTATGCTACTTAATATGTTAATTGCTAAGGAACTAAATTATGGAATTTCCATTATCTATTACTGCTCATATCAATAGCCATGAAGGTGATTTTTCTAGAGGAATTGAGCTAAGATCACCATTAACATTTATTGTTGGTCCAAATGGTTCGGGCAAAACTCATTTATTAAAAGGGTTAAAAGGAAGTTTTAATGCTCTCACGAATAAAAAAGTTCGTTTTATTTCTGCTGGACGGTTAGCCCCATTAGAACAATATCGTTCAAAAACAGATCAATATTCATATGATATTGATCAAGCAAAATTTGGAGATAAGTATGAAACCGAGCAACGCCATCAAATAGAATCAATTTCAGGAGATCTTCATACTCTCTATAAATGCCCAGATATACTTATTAAAGTTCAAGAGAGGTTGCGAAAATTATTCAAAAGAGATATTGAAATAGACTGGGATTCTGGTTATCTAAAAGTCTCCTTTTCAAGAATAGGAGCTAGCAATACTTATTACTCATCTGCTCGTGAAGCATCTGGGTTATTACATCTCGTTGGAATTTTATCTGCACTATACGATGATGAGGTTGGCGTTTTACTTATTGATGAACCTGAAGTTTCATTACACCCACAATTACAAGCCTTTCTACTCAAAGAAATTACACGAGTTGCAGGAATTCCTGGTGAAGATGACTATAAAAAAATAATTGTGATGGCAACACACTCAACAGAAATGATCAAGATTTCTAAAACAGATGATTTGTTATCTTTTATTTTTTGTAATGATTTAAAAGAAGAACCTATTCAGATTCCTAAAGATGCAGGAGAGTTACAAAATAAACAAGTAAAAGGTCTTGTTGCTCGATTGGGGCAAGAACACAAATTAGCCTTATTTTCTAAAACACCACTTTTAGTTGAAGGCCCATCTGACGTCATTATCTGCAATACACTTTCAGATAAATTATATTTAAATCTTGAAGCAGCAGGTTCACAGATATTGCCGATTAATGGAAAAGGAGCCATGCCTGAAACAGTTAAATTATTTAGACTGATGGGTAAAATACCAACAGTTTTAGTTGATGCAGACTGTTTTGCTGATGGTCTAAATTTAATTAACTCTTATTTTAGTGATGAGGAAATAAGAAATATAGCTGATACTTTAGCAAGTAAACAAGGAATGGATGGTATTTTGAAGGTGACTAATGATATTTATAACAAATTTTGTACATTAGTTGATAAAAATTGGGATGAGATTGCAGAAATTGCTAAAAATTATCCTTATTTCACTTTGCTACAAGATGAGGTATTAAATAAAAAACGCTCGGTCTTATTTACTTTGCTTAACCATGATAATTTAAGTGGTGAATGGGAGAAATTGAAAAATAGAATTACTGTATTATTTGATATTTTTGAAGAAGTAGGGTTGTTTATTTTAAGAAAAGGAGCTATTGAATCCTATTATGATGATAATGTAATTGAAGATAAAGTTAATGCTTCTGTTATTGAAAGTGAAAAAATTTTATCTTTATCAGAAGATAATCTTGAAAGTAGATACCAAGACATTATAAAGTGCTTGAAATTTGCTTCAAATAGTGAACCCATTGATGAATCAAGAGCGATTCGAGATGAATTTTTATCCTTTATTTCTCCAATTCATGCCCATTATGCTGAAGGGGCAAAAAATTTGAATGCATTAGGTAGGCCATCATCAATATTTCATCATCAAATTAATGAGGAAGAGAAACTAGAAGTATCTATAGCTAGCAAGGTGTTAGATGTAACAGGGTTTCCTATTGTCTTGAGTAAAGATGATGATGTACGAAAAGTTATTAATCAGAAATTAGGTATTGCATAAATGTAAGTCAACTTTGTTTTACTAAATAATATAGTTGCTAAAAAATACCAATTAAATAAGCAAAGGTCGTCTGAAACCATTTTCGGACGACCTCTTTTTAACTTTACAGCAAAGCCAAAGAATATTTCATAATTTCCTATTTGGAAAATATGTTGTTCATAAATTGAGATTTATTGCTTAATCATTTATCCGTACAATCCGCCTCATCAGATATTAAGGAGGCAACGATGAAAAAATGCCTGTATTATTTGTCAGACATGGCAGTCCGATGAATGTGTTGGATAAGGAAAATCCTTTCAATACCCACTATTTTTATGACTTAGGCAAGATTTTGTCGGGCTGAGACGATTTTGCAAAAGTCTCAGCCCCGATTTATCTTACATTAACTTTTCTTCCGGCGACGTTCGCCAGGCAGCAGCATATCTGCCCATTTGATGATGTTGGCGACTTCTGCCGGATTGAGTTCGTAGAACTGGCCGCGTTTGAGGCGGTTTGGCAGGCCGATAGGGCCGAAGCCTACGCGGACGAGGCGGCTGACGGTCAGGCCTTGGCTTTCAAAAATACGGCGTACTTCTCGGTTGCGGCCTTCTTTGATGACGACGTTGTACCATTTATTCGCGCCTTCACCGCCTTGTTCGTAGATGCGTTCTACTTTAGCCAAACCGTCTTCGAGCATGACACCTTCTTCGGTCAGGACGCGCATTTGTTCGGTGGTCAACTCGCCCAATACGCGCACGGCGTATTCGCGTTCTACTTCAAAGCTGGGATGGGCAAAGCGTTGAACAAGTTCGCCTGAAGTGGTTAGGATCAAAAGGCCGCTGGTATTGATGTCCAAACGGCCGATGGCTACCCAGCGGCTGCTGGCTGCTTGCGGCAGGCGGTCGAAAATGCTGACGCGGCCTTGCGGGTCGTCGCGGGAAACGATTTCGCCTTCTTGTTTGTAGTAGAGGATGATGCGTGGAAGGCGGTCGGCCCATTTGAGTTTGATGATGCTGCCTTTGACGGTAACGTGGTCGTCAGGCGTAACTTTTTCGCCCAGTTGCGCTACGCGGCCGTTGACTGTTACCCAGCCGTTGCTGATCCATTCTTCCATTTCGCGACGTGAGCCGACACCGGAAGCGGCCAGGACTTTTTGCAGGCGCTCGGGTTCAAAGCGTGAAAGGTCGCTGCGGCGTTCTTTCAAATCGCGGGCGTGCTCCATGATTTTTTGGTTGGGATTACGGACCACCAGTTTTTTGGCTTTGGCGGCTCGTTGTTTTGGGGCGGTATTTTGAGCTTTGGGGCCGTCTGAAACTTTTTGGCCGTAAGGTTTGCCTGATGTTTTTCGTTCGTCGTCTGGACGTTTCTTATTGGCAAAGGATTTGGCCGGTTTGGAAGGTTTTTTGGCGGTAGAGGATACGCCGTCGCGCCATTGGCGTTTGCTGGAAGGCTGTTTGGACATGATTTTTCCTAACTCGCTTGAAAAAGCGGTTCTTCTGCGGCGGTTGCGGCAGGGGTTGGATTGGGGGAAAAGGCCGTCTGAAAATCAAATTCAGACGGCCTGCCGATGAAAGGTTGTATTGTAACTCAACCAGTAAATTTTTGTTTGAAAATCCGAAAATTATGGCGAAAGGCGTTCGCGTATCCAGTTGCCATCAACTAAGCGGTATTGGATGCGGTCGTGTAGGCGGCTGGGGCGGCCTTGCCAGAATTCGATGCGGTCGGGAATAACGAGGTATCCGCCCCAATGCGGCGGGCGGGGAACATGCAGGGGGTGTTTGACACCGACGGCCGCGGCTTTGGCCACCAATACGGCTTTGCTGGAAATCACTTCGCTTTGCGCACTTGCCCATGCACCGATACGGCTGGTATACGGGCGGCTTTCAAAATATTCGTCCGAAGCGGCGGCATCGAGTTTTTCAATGCGCCCTTCAACGCGCACTTGGCGTTCGAGTTCCGGCCAGAAAAAAGTCATGGCGGCAAAAGGGTGAGCCGTATAGGAACGGCCTTTTCGGCTGTGGTAATTGGTAAAGAAAACAAAGCCTTTGGGGTTGACTTCTTTCAGCAATACCATGCGGCTGTTGGGCCTGCCGTCTTCGCCCACGGCGGCAACGTTGACCGCGGTCGGTTCGTTGACTTCGGCGTGAATCGCTTCGTTCAGCCATTGCTCGAATTGGACAATCGGGTCGGCGTGGCATTCGGCTTCCGACAGCTCGCGTTTGCTGTAATCTTCGCGGATATTGTGCAGATCCATGATTTTCCTCCTTAGGTCTGACTGAATCATACTCCGTTTTTTCAGACGGCCTCAAGGGCATTTGTGTATAATCGTAGCCCTTTCCAATATAGAACAATACGGAGTCCTGTCATGCAAACCGAAGTCGAACTGAAAATCTTAAATCCGAAAATGGCCGATTCTCTGCCTGCTTATGCAACGCCCGGTTCTGCCGGTTTGGACTTGCGCGCCTGCTTGGATGAAGCTGTTGTGTTGCAGCCGGGCGATGTGTATCTCGTTCCGACCGGTTTGGCCGTACATTTGGCCAACCCTGCGTATGCAGCCGTTTTGTTGCCGCGTTCCGGCCTGGGTCATAAACACGGTATTGTTTTGGGTAATTTGGTCGGTTTGATTGACTCGGATTATCAAGGCGAATTGAAGGTTTCTTTGTGGAACCGTGGTAAAGAAGCGTTTACCATCGAGCCGATGGAGCGTATCGCGCAAATGGTGATTGTGCCGGTTGTCCAAGCCGCGTTTAAAGTTGTGGACGAGTTTGCCGCCAGCGAGCGCGGTGAAGGCGGATTCGGCAGCACCGGCAAAGCCTGATGATTTAAAAGGCCGTCTATAACAGGGGAAATTGAAATATTTGATTTCGGTTTGCCGCGGTTCAGACGGCCTTTTGGTTGAGACAACCTTTGCATAATTACACACAAGATTGCATTTTTATATCTTGCCTGCATGGCCGACGCACCCAATAATACAGGCCGTCTGAAACCTTTACGGAGCGTTGTTATGTCCCGCCCCTCACTTTTTCTGCCTTTATTTTTGATTATCTTTGGTGCGATTTGGTTTTTACGCGCTACGGATATTTTGCCTGCGACATCGACAATGATTGCCGGCGCATTAATTATTTTGGGCCTTGCCGTATTGATTATGGACGGCATCAACAAACAGTCCATCGTTTCCGGCCCGATGCTGGTTTATATCGGTACAGCCATTTATCTGCACATGAGCTACTGGATTTACCTCTCGCCGCTGTTGGCCATCGGCATGGTCGTGTTGGGTTGCCTGCTGTTGCTCTCGCGCAGTGATATGATTCCTGAAAAACACACAAAATAGAAAGATGAGAGATTTGGGTTTTGCCCTATAAAGGCCGTCTGAACAATGGTATAATCCGCCGTTTCAGACGGCCTTTTTTATTGTGGTTTAAATTTGAAATTTGCCCTCATGGCCGCACCGTTTTCTTACATTTTGCAAAGTTTCCGCCATGACCCAAGACAAAATCCTTATTCTCGACTTCGGCTCGCAAGTTACCCAGCTGATCGCCCGCCGCGTGCGCGAAGCCCATGTTTACTGCGAACTGCATTCTTTTGACATGCCTTTGGAAGAAATCAAAGCTTTCAACCCGAAAGGCATCATCCTCTCCGGCGGCCCTAATTCCGTTTACGAATCCGATTATCAAGCCGATACCGGTATTTTTGATTTGGGCATTCCAGTTTTGGGTATTTGCTACGGCATGCAATTTATGGCGCACCACTTGGGCGGCGAAGTTAGCCCGGGCAACCAACGCGAATTCGGTTATGCGCAAGTTAAAACCATCGACAGCGAGCTGACACGCGGCATTCAAGATGATGCGCCAAACACGCTCGACGTATGGATGAGCCATGGCGATAAAGTTTCCAAACTGCCTACCGGCTTCTCTGTCATCGGCGACACCCCGTCTTGCCCGATTGCCATGATGGAAAACGCTGAGAAACAATTCTACGGCATCCAATTCCACCCTGAAGTGACCCACACCAAACAAGGCCGTGCGTTGTTGAACCGCTTTGTCTTGGATATTTGCGGCGCACAACCAAGCTGGACCATGCCGAACTACATCGAAGAAGCTGTTGCCAAAATCCGCGAACAAGTCGGCAGCGACGAAGTGATTTTAGGTCTGTCGGGCGGCGTGGACTCTTCCGTAGCGGCTGCGCTGATTCACCGTGCCATCGGCGACCAACTGACCTGCGTGTTTGTTGACCACGGTTTGTTGCGTTTGAATGAGGACAAAATGGTGATGGATATGTTTGCCCGCAACTTGGGCGTACGCGTGATTCACGTTGATGCTGAAGAGCAGTTTTTGGCGAAACTTGCCGGCGTGACCGATCCGGAGAAAAAACGCAAAATCATCGGTGCGGAATTTATCGAAGTATTTGACGCTGAAGAGAAAAAACTTACCAACGCCAAATGGTTGGCGCAAGGTACGATTTACCCTGACGTAATCGAATCCGCAGGCGCGAAAACCAAAAAAGCCCATGCCATCAAATCCCACCACAATGTCGGCGGCCTGCCTGAAAACATGAAGCTCAAGCTGCTTGAGCCGTTGCGCGACTTGTTCAAAGACGAAGTGCGCGAATTGGGCGTCGCTTTGGGCTTGCCGCGCGAAATGGTGTACCGCCATCCGTTCCCCGGCCCCGGTTTGGGCGTGCGCATCTTGGGCGAAGTGAAAAAAGAATACGCCGATTTGCTGCGTCAGGCAGACGATATTTTCATCCAAGAATTGCGCAATACTACCGACGAAAACGGCACATCTTGGTACGACCTAACCAGCCAAGCCTTTGCCGTATTCCTGCCTGTGAAATCCGTCGGCGTGATGGGTGACGGCCGCACATACGATTACGTCGTTGCCTTGCGTGCCGTGATTACCAGCGACTTTATGACTGCCCACTGGGCAGAGCTGCCATATTCGCTGCTCGGCCGCGTGTCCAACCGCATCATCAACGAAGTCAAAGGCATCAACCGCGTGGTTTATGATGTCAGCGGCAAACCGCCTGCCACGATTGAATGGGAATAATCTCTAAATAATAAAGGCCGTCTGAACAGATATTATTCAGACGGCCTTATTCTTTAGGGATCAAGCCCAATTAAAATTGATTTTTCAATTCACGCAAAGCAGCAAAGACTTCGAGTTCGCTGTTAAGTTTTCGTCCGCTCAATTCTTCGGCACGTGCCTGAACTTGAGGTAGGTGTACGCGGAAAAACGGATTGACTTTGCGTTCGTGTGCCAGGCTGACAGGCAGTGTCGGCGTGTGTTCGGCTGTGGCCAAGGCCGTCTGAATGTCGGCATTGTCTGGCTCGATATGCAGGGCAAAGCGCAGATTGGAGGCTGTATATTCGTGCGCCGGATAAAACAGCGTTTCTTCGGGCAGTTGGTTGAATCGGTGGAAGCTGTCGTAAAGCTGCTCAATCGTTCCGGTAAATACGCGGCCGCAACCGGCGGAGAACAAGGTATCGCCGCAGAAAACGTGCAGGCCGTCTGAATTTTCCAACAGATAGCTGATGTGGCGGTCGGTATGGCCGGGGGTTGCCCAAACGGTAACCAAGCCTTCGCCAAACGGGAACTGCGTACCTGCGGTAACGGTATGCGTCGCTACGTCGATGTCGCTTTCGCCATAGATTGGGGATTCTAAAAAGCCGTGGAACAGGCTTTTCGCGCCGCCGGTATGGTCGGGGTGTGGATGGGTAATCCATGTTTGCGCCAGCATCAGACGGTTGTGGACGAGGAATTTCAAAACGGGTGTGGCATCAGACGGATCGACGCAGGCGGCATGATTGCCTTCTTGAATCATCCAGATGTAGTTGTCGTTTAGGGCTTGGATTGGCGTGATTTTCATATGCTTTCTTCTGGTTAGGGGTTTCAGACGGCCTCCAAATAATCTTTGATATTCGGGCTTTGGCCGAACACGGCTTCATGGGCTTGATGGATGCACAGTCGGTTGAACAGCAATCTTTGGGTTTGGTCGCCATCGATAATCCGCACTTGGCCTTGCAGTTTGGGCGCGTCGTGATGAAAGGTATTCTTAAACGCGTGCCAACGGTTGGTTTGCAGATGGATGACGGCAAACATATCGTGCGAAATATTAACGCCGACGCTGAATAGTTTGGCCGAGGCTTGCAGGCAGAAACTGCTGTCGCCAAACAGGCACAGCCCCGTGTTTTCCGGATAGCGGAACAATTCGATTTTCACGGCTTCGGGTTCGGCAAAGATGTTGCAAAACAACCGTTCAAACAGCGACGGCTGCACCACGCCTTCGCTCAACATACCGTAAAGCCCGCCCAGCCAATCAACATAGCCGAGAAAAGTGAAACGGTAGTCCTGCATAATGGCTTCAATGCGCTTGGGGTCGCGTTTGCTGATCAAGCGGACAAATTCAAAACCGACTTCCGGCAGCCGCGCCCGAAGTGTTTGGTGCAGGCGGTGGGCAAACAGGTTTTTATGGTTGTGCGGATTGCGCAGAATGCCGAGGAATTTCAGCCGCAATATCCGCCACAAGGTATCCGGTACTTTGACGGTATCGGCATTTGCCGTAGGTGTTTTCAGACGGCCTGCAGGTAAGGTGCGCAGATGATTGCAGGCCTCTTCGTAGCCGCTTTCATGACGGTTGAACCAGCTTTCCAGATTGTATTGGTTGGCGGAGTCTTCGACAAAGGTCAGCGTATAGAGGTTTTTCGCGGCCAAGTTGCCGATGATGTTGACGCTTATCGCTTCGCTGCGGTTTTGTTCTTTACCGCGGGCTTTTTCGCCAGTATGGAACATAGACAGCGGCAGGCGGTAAACGTTTTGGTTTTGCGGGCTGACCTGCGGATTATGCGCATGCTGCCGCTGCTCGGTTTGGGCGATGAAGTGGTGTTCCTTCGTCGGATTCGCGGTCAACAGGGCGTAAGGCTTTTCTCCGCATTCGGGAAATTCGCAATCGCTGAGGATAAAGGCTTGTCGAGTCATAATGTCGGAAAAGGCCGTCTGAATATGTCGATTATAGTTTAAAAGTGGGAATTATACAGAATGATGCTTCTGCTTGCAGAATACGCTAATAGGAATCCAAAAAACACTTCGCCGCCGTCATTCCCGCCTGCGCGGGAATGACGGTAATTGGTTAGTATTTGTACGCAAAAGGACGCAAAAAGGTCGTCTGAAAACAGATAGAGCATGGTTCGCTAAATCGTTTTCAGACGACCTTAAATCAACGGACTGTTCAACACTATTTATTCTTATTTTTGGAAAACATGGTTGCGGTGATACTCAAAATATTTTTCGCTTTTCGGTCGAATTTTTAATTTCATACGGGAAGAAATTCCAAGTCGCTTTTGATTTTCCAGATCGATTTTTGGACTGATTTTTATCGTACCGTCGGGATCAAACGTAATTAGTCCTTTATCGAATAATGCGTCGATATTGGGTGCGAGCATCAGACCATTGAAGGGATCTAAACGTTCGTTATTATTGCACACACTCCAAGGTTTGATATGGCTGGCAATGAGTAAAGACTCGATATCTAGACCTGTCAGTGGACAGCTCGGATATAGTTTGAATACGTCTTGCCGGAATTGATTTTGCCCTCTGCGGACTTTTATTAAGCTTTTTAGTTCGGTTTGCTTTTCTGGGCTAGTTTCGGAGGCTAAACGGTTTTCGAGTTCAGCTATATTTTTTCCTAAGTGTGGGATAGAAGTTGTGTAAAAATTTGGTTCTTCAGTTAGCCAAGCTGTATTTTCTTCGTCTAATTCCTTTTTAAAACAAGCTTTACATCTATTTTCTCTATCATATTCATTCCAACTCCATTTTCTGAGTCTCTCTCGGGAGTTGGAACAAACTTTAAAATAATCTGAACCTTTTGTTGTCCAATTTTCGCCTTTTTTTTCAGTTGGAAAGCTGCCACAACCACTACTAGCTTTGTGCAACATAGGGTATATAGGTTTGGTTTTACCTTTGTTTATGTTTAGTACAAAACCATTTTGGTTGTTCTCAATCCATTCAATAAATTCATCATCATTCGGCATGTTTTTAAAAATTACTATGTCAGACATAAGTTTCTCCAAATCTTTCTATAAATTCAACTAAGTTTTTTTGTATATATAGGTTCGGGACAAAAAAATCTAGGTCGTCATTCCCGCGCAGGCGGGAATCCAGAAGCTTGGATTTACAGTAGTCTTTGAGTATTTCTGAAATACAGAGGTCTGGATTCCCGCCTGCGCGGGAATGACGGCGGTTGGTTCGGTCTTCATACGCATTGGTTCGGTCTTATACGTAAAAGAATATATAAAGGTCGTCTGAAAACAGATATAACAGAATCCGCTAAATCGTTTTCAGACGACCTTTTCTTTAAAGCCGAATCAAATCAGCCTGCCGGTTAACCCAAAGCCTTCCTCGCTCCGGCGAAGAGGCGGTACCAGCCGGACAGTTCTGTCCAGTCTTCCGGTTTCCAGCTCATTTGCGCGGCGCGGTACACGCGTTCGGGGTGGGGCATCATGATGGTGACGCGGCCGTCGGCGTTGGTCACGCCGGCGATGCCCTGCGGCGAGCCGTTGGGGTTGAGCGGGTAGGTTTGGGTAACTTGGTTTTGTCCGTCGACGTATTGCAGCGCGATGCCGAGGCCGTCTGAAATTTTGCCGCCGTGAAGCGCGAAGTCGGCGCGGCCTTCGCCGTGGCTGACGACGACGGGCAGGCTGGAGCCTTGCATTTCGTTCAGAATCAGGGAGGCTGATTTGGGGACGTGAACCATGCTCAGGCGCGCTTCGAACTGTTCGCTCAGGTTGCGCTTGAACTTCGGCCAGCCTGCCGTGCCGGGGATGATTTCGGCGAGGTTGCTGACCATTTGGCAGCCGTTGCACACGCCCAATGTCAGCGTGTTCGGGTCGGCGAAGAAGGCGGCGAACTGGTCGCGCAGGGCGGGGTGGAACAGGATGGATTTCGCCCAGCCTTCGCCCGCGCCGAGTACGTCGCCGTAGCTGAAGCCGCCGCACGCCGCCAGCATTTTGAAGTCGGCAAGGTGGACACGGCCTGCCATCAGGTCAGACATATGTACGTCGTAGGCATCGAATCCGGCGCGGGTAAAGGCGGCGGCCATTTCGATTTGCCCGTTCACGCCCTGTTCGCGCAGGATGGCGATTTTGGGTTTCGCACTGCTGTTGATGAACGGCGCGGCGATGTCTTCGTTCACGTCGAACTTCACGTCGGCAAACAATGCGCTGCGGTCGTTGTCGCCAATCAGGGCGAACTCGCTGTCGGCGCAGGCAGGGTTGTCGCGCAGGCGTTGGATGGCGTGGCTGGTTTTCTGCCATGCGCGTTGCAGGTCGGCGCGGGTTTGTTCCAACACGATGCCTGCCTGATTGCGGATAACGATTTTTTCGTCAGTACCGATGGTGGCAACGGTATGCAAGGGCAGCGTTGCCGCTTTGAACAAGGCTTCTACTGCCGCAACATCTTGTTTGGCAATTTGAATCACTGCGCCCAGTTCTTCATTGAACAATGCGCGTATGCTGGCTTCGTTGACGTCGGCTTGGTTGGCAACCAGTGAAGTCAAATCCACATTCAAGCCGCAACGCCCCGCAAACGCCATTTCCACCAACGTCGCAAACAAGCCGCCGTCGCTGCGGTCGTGATACGCCAAGAGTTTGTCTTCGGCAACAAGCTGTTGAATCACGCCGTAAAAGGCTTTCAGACGACCTGTATCGTCCAAGTCGGGCGCTTCGCCGCTCATATTGTTATAGACCTGACCGAACGCCGAGCCGCCCATACGCGCTTTGCCGAAGCCCAAATCGATAAACAGCAATACGCTGTCTTCGACGTTTTTCAATTCGGGCGTAACGGTTTTGCGCACGTCTTTCACAGGCGCGAACGCGGAGATAATCAGGCTCAACGGTGAAACGACGGATTTTTTCTCTTCGCCGTCCTGCCACACGGTTTTCATCGACAGGCTGTCTTTGCCCACGGGAATGCTCAAATCCAATGCCTGACAGGCTTGGGAGACGGCCTCGACGGTGCGGTAGAGTTTTTCGTCTTCGCCCTCGTTGCCGCACGCCGCCATCCAGTTGGCGGAAAGTTTGATGTTGCCGATGTCGCCGATGTTGACCGCCGCGATGTTGGTGATGGCTTCGCCGACACACATTCTGCCCGAGGCGGGCGCGTCAAACAGGGCGACGGTCGGTTTTTCACCCATAGACATTGCTTCGCCGCGATAGGTGTTGAAACCCATCATGGTCACGGCGCAGTCAGCTACGGGGGTTTGGTATTTGCCGACCATTTGGTCGCGGTGGGTCATGCCACCGACGCTGCGGTCGCCGATGGTAATCAGGAAGTTTTTGGCGGCTACGGTAGGCAGGCGCAAAACACGGTAGGCGGCTTCGGTGATGTCGATATTGCCCGCGTTAAACGGTTTTTCAGACGACCTTACGGTTTTGTCGCTGCGTGTGGTTTTGGGCGGTTTGCCGAGCAAGACGTTCAGCGGCAAATCGACGGGGTTGTTGGAGAACAAGTCGTCGCGTACTTTTAAGTGGCCGTCGTCGGTCGCCGTGCCGACTACGGCAAACGGGCAGCGTTCGCGTTCGCAGATGGCGCGGAAGGTGTCCAAATCTTTTTCCAAAATCGACAACACATAACGCTCTTGCGATTCGTTGCACCAGATTTGCAGCGGGTTGAGGCCGTGTTCTTCCAGCGGCACTTCGCGCAGCTTGAATACCGCGCCGCGTCCGGCATCGTTAACGAGTTCGGGGAAGGCGTTGGACAGGCCGCCCGCGCCGACGTCGTGGATGGAGATAATCGGGTTTTTGTCGCCGAGCTGCCAGCAGCGGTCGATCACTTCCTGCGCGCGGCGTTCGATTTCGGGGTTGCCGCGTTGTACGGAGTTGAAGTCCAAAGAGGCATCGTTCGTGCCGGTATCCATCGAAGAAGCCGCGCCGCCGCCCAAGCCTATGAGCATGCCCGGGCCGCCCAGTTGGATCAGCAACGCGCCTTCGGGGATTTCGTCTTTATGCGTCTGCTGCGCCTGAATACTGCCCAAGCCGCCGGCGATCATAATCGGTTTGTGGTAGCCGCGAACTTGACCTTCAAACTTCTCTTCAAAAGTGCGGAAGTAGCCCAAGAGGTTGGGGCGGCCGAATTCGTTGTTGAACGCCGCACCGCCGATGGGACCTTCGATCATGATGTCCAGCGGCGAGGAAATGTGTTCCGGCTTGCCGTAGTCTTGTTCCCACGGCTGTTTGAGGTCGGGAATGTTGAGGTTGGACACGGTAAAGCCGGTCAAGCCTGCTTTCGGACGTGAGCCTTTGCCCGTTGCGCCTTCGTCGCGGATTTCACCGCCCGCACCTGTTGCCGCACCGGCAAACGGCGCGATAGCGGTCGGGTGGTTGTGCGTTTCCACTTTCATGATGATGTGCGTGTCTTCCTCGTGGAAACGGTAGCCTTGGTTTTCCGCCGCATTCGGATAGAAACGCTCGATTTTCGCGCCTTCAATCACGGACGAATTGTCTTTATAGGCGACGACCGTGCCTTCGGGATGCGCGTTGTGCGTATCGCGTATCATGCCGAAGAGGGATTTCGGCTGTTTTTCGCCGTTGAGGATGAAATCGGCGTTGAAGATTTTGTGGCGGCAGTGTTCGCTGTTTGCCTGCGCGAACATCATCAGCTCAACATCGGACGGATTGCGCTGCAAAGCCTGATAGTTTTCAACCAGATAATCGATTTCGTCGGCGGAGAGTGCCAAACCCATTTCGGTATTGGCTTTGACCAAAGCCTCTTTGCCGCCGCCCAAAACATCGACGGTGGAAAAGGTTTCGGATTCGAGATGGTGGAATAATTTGGAGGCCGTCTGAAAATCGGGCAGCACGGATTCAGTCATGCGGTCGTGCAGCAAAGCCGCCCATTGCTGTTTCTGTTCATCATTCAGACGACCTTCCAGCCACACCGCCATGCCGCGCTCGATGCGCTCTATGCCTTCCAAACCGCAGTTTTCCGCGATATTGGTCGCCTTGGAAGCCCACGGCGAAATCGTACCCAAACGGGGCGTTACCAAAAATAAATGCAAGCCCTCGCGCGCTTCGGGCGTTTGTTCAACGCTTTGCGCCGCCAACAAGGCTTGCAGTTTTTCGACTGTCGCGGCATCAAGTGCTTTTTCGCTACCGACAAAATACCAAAATTCGCTGCTTAATTTGACTTCGGGCAGGCCGAGAGCAGCTGCTTTTTGGAAGAGTTTTTCAACACGGAAATCGGAAAGGGCGGTTACACCGCGCAAGGGCAGAACAACAGACATGGATTCAGCTCACAAAATGCAGTTGGGGAATCCATTATTATACCTTAAAAATGCAATTTTGCTTGTGAATTTATACTTCAAGTGTTGACAATTTTTGCTTGTAAATTGAAGGGGAATAAGGCAATCGTGCCGCCCAGTTTTTTATTTTGTACCTGATTATTAGATTATTTTTGTTTATTTTTGAAGAATCGGGAGAAGTGGGGATAAATAGGCGTAACGATATAAAGTGAAAATTATTTAATTGTTGACTTTGACATTTTGCTGACAATAAGGCCGTCTGAAACCTTACTTTCAGACGGCCTTGCTTTACCCTTTTCTTTTATTTCCCAACATATCCAGCAATCCTGCTAAATTACTTTTTCCTTCTTCCTTGCTCACAATCGGCTCGCCGCCTTTGCGCCCTAAAATCTTGATGTCTTCCTGCGGCATTTCGTCTATGAAGCGGCTGGGTTCGGGGAACTGCCATGTGCCTTGTTTTTTGCGTTTGACGCAGTGGGTCAGCGTAAGCTGGCGTTTGGCGCGGGTGATGCCGACGTACATCAGGCGGCGTTCTTCTTCGACGTTGTCTTCTTCGATGTTGTCGTTGTGCGGCAGGATGCCTTCTTCGCAACCGACAAGGAAAACGTAGGGGTATTCTAAACCTTTGGAAGCGTGCAGGGTGGAGAGTTTGACAGCATCGACTTCTTCTTCGCTTTTACCCTCCAAAAGCGTCATCAGGGCGATGGTTTGGGCAAGCTCGATGATGTTTTTACCATCTTGCTCGCCTTTGCGTTCCAACCAGCCGGTCAGGTCGCTGACGTTGCGCCATTTGATTTCGCCTGCTTTGCCTTCTTCGTTGGCCAATAGGTGGTTTTCGTAGTCGATTTCTTTCAGCAGGTTATGAATAAGCTCGCCTGCTTCGCTGGTTTCGGCTTTGGCACGGTAGTTTTCAATCATATCCATGAAAGCTTGCAGGTGTTGGCGGTTGGTATGGTTCAACAGGGCAAGCGCTTCTTCTGTTTGCGCGGCTTCATATAGGCTGCATTCGTGTTCGTGTGCGTAGGTATTGAGCTTGCCCAGAGTCACGTCGCCAATACCACGTTTGGGCGTGGTGACGGCGCGCAGGAAGGCAGGATCGTCATTGGGATTGGCAAGCAGGCGCAAATAGGACAACACGTCTTTGATTTCGGCTTTGTCGAAAAAGCTTTGTCCGCCGGAGAGTTGGTAGGGAACGCGCGCGCTGCGCAAGGCTTCTTCAAAAATCCGCGCCTGATGGTTGCCGCGGTATAAGACGGCGAAATCGGCGTATTGGGTTTTGTCGCCGCCAACCAGCTTCTGTTTGACGATTTGGCTGACGACCCAGTCGGCTTCGTGTTGTTCGTTTTGGCAGGCAACGACTTTGACGATTTCGCCTTCGCCGAACTGCGACCAAAGTTTTTTGGTGAACAGCTTGGGATTGTTTTCAATCACTTTGTTGGCGATTTTGAGAATCCGCGCGGTGGAGCGGTAGTTTTGCTCCAGCTTGATGACTTTCATCTGCGGATAGTCTTCCTGCATTTTGCGCAGGTTTTCCATGTTCGCACCGCGCCATGCGTAGATGGATTGGTCGTCGTCGCCGACGGCGGTAAACATGCCTTCCGCGCCGGTCAAGAGTTTCATCAGCGTAAATTGGCAGGTATTCGTATCTTGGCATTCGTCAACCAACAGATAACGTAGCCGCCGCTGCCATTTGTTGCGCACTTCGCTGTTTTGCTGCAACAGCACGGCGGGCAGGCGGATTAAGTCGTCGAAATCCACCGCCTGATAGCTTTGCAGGGTTTCCTGATAACTCGCATAGACGCGTGCTGTTTGTTGTTCCCACACATTAGCGGCCGTCTGAACTGCCTCTTCAGGCGTTTTTAAATCGTTTTTCCAAAGGGAGATTTGATGCTGCGCTTTGAATATGGCTTCTTTGCCCGTACCGCCTAAGAGCTCGCCGATGATTTTGGCGCTATCGGTAGAGTCGAGGATGGAAAAATTTTTTTTGTAACCGATATGGTTTGCCTCTTCGCGCAGAATCTTCATGCCCAAAGAGTGGAAGGTGCAAATCGTCAGCCCGCGTGTTTGCGATTTGGGCAGCATTTTGGCGACGCGCTCCTGCATTTCCGTAGCGGCTTTATTGGTAAAGGTAATCGCGGCGACGGTATGCGGCAGATAGCCGACATTGACAATCAAATGCTTGATTTTTTGCGTAATCACGCCGGTTTTGCCGCTGCCTGCGCCGGCAAGGACGAGCAGGGGACCACCTAGATATTTGACCGCGGCTTGCTGTTGGGGGTTGAGTTTCATTGAAGGGGAAGACGGGTAATGTGGGGAGCAATTATACAACAAGGCCGTCTGAAATTTTCAGACGGCCTTGGGCGTTTTTTTAGAGTAAACCTTATGCAAAATATTTCAATTTGCCTTTGAAGTCTTCCAGTTTTTCGTAGCCTTTTTGCGCCATGATGGCTTTAAATTCAAGGGAAACCCGTTCAAAAATGTCCACGCCTTGCTGGTGTAGCGCCGTGCCGATCTGCACCATGCTTGCGCCGCACAAGATGTGTTCAAATGCATCACGGCCGCTGTAAACGCCGCCTGTTCCGATGACTTGGATAGATGGATCCAGTCTTTGATAGAACGAGTGGACATTGGCGAGCGCAGTCGGTTTGATGTATTGGCCGCCTATGCCGCCGAAGCCGTTTTTCGGGCGGATCACGACGGATTCGTCTTCAATATACATGCCGTTGCCGATGGAGTTGACACAGTTGACGAATTTTAGGGGATAGCGGTTGAACACTTTCGCCGCTTGATCGAAATGGGCAATATCGAAATACGGCGGCAATTTGATGCCCAAGGGCTTGTCGAAGTAGGTAAAGGCATTATCCAAAATCATCTCGGTTGTTTCAAAGTCGTAGGCGATTTGCGGTTTGCCGGCGACGTTTGGGCAGGATAGGTTGAGTTCGGTAATACCGTTGAACCCGCTGTTTTGCACCTTTTCCAACAGGATATGTGTTTCGCCGGGCGACAGGCCGACCAATGATAGGAAAAATGTCCGTTCCGGCTGAGACTCTTGAAGGGTAAGCAGGTAATCCAGATAGTAATCAATGCCTTGATTCGGCAAGCCCATCGAATTAATGCTGCCGAGAGGCACGTCCCGATAACGCGGCTCGGGATTGCCTTGACGAGGGGTAAGCGTTGCTGTCTTGGTAATGAAAGTGCCTGCCGAAGACTGTCTGACTGCTTCCAATTCCTCAACAGTCATGCACGATACACCAGCGGCATTCATCAGACAGTTGTCAAAAGAAAAACCGGCGATTTGAGTTTTCAACGATACCATCTCCTGCTCCTTTTCTTCGTAAAATCAAATTGTTTACCAAGAGTAACACGAAGAGGCGGTACGATTTTTTAACAAACATCAAATGACAAAGCATGTAGGCGGATGTTGTTTTCAATATTGAAAAAGGCCGTCTGAAAAACTCAAAATAGTCTTTCAGACGGCCTTCACTATATGGCATCAATTAGGAACAAAAGCTGTTGGCTGATTTGGATATTGGGTTTTAAAAATCAGGCCAACCATTCGTCCAAAGCCGCTTCAAAACGTTTCAAGCCTTCGGCCATGTCTTCATCGTTCAGCAGCAGGCTGGGGGCAAAGCGCACCACATTGGCGCCGGCAACCAGTACCATCAGGCCGTGTTTTAAAGCAGCGGCGGTGATTTCCGAAGCCTTGCCTTCGTATTTGTCTGCCAACACGCAGCCGAGCAGCAAGCCCATGCCGCGGACTTCTTTAAATACGCCGGTCTTTTCGCCCAATTCACGCAAGGCCGTCTGAAGTTTTTGGCCTTGTTGTTTAACGTGTGCCAATGTTTCGGGCGCATTGATGATGTCAAACGCACGGCTGCCGACCGCGCACGCCATTGGGTTGCCGCCAAAGGTCGAGCCATGTGTTCCGGGGCCGAAGGTTGGGGCGATTTTATCGGTGGTCAGAATTGCGCCAATCGGGAAGCCGCTGCCCAAGGCTTTGGCGGAGCTGAGAATATCGGGTGTCACGCCGTAATGCTCGTAGGCAAACAGTTTGCCCGTATGGCCCATGCCGGTTTGCACTTCGTCCAAAATCAGCAATGCTCCGTGTTTGTCGCATAAACGGCGTGCGGCTTGAAGATATTCTTGGGTGGCAGGCAGGATGCCGCTTTCGCCTTGAATCGGCTCGATAATCACGGCGCAGGTTTTGTCGCTGACGGCTGCTTCCAATGCGGCAACATCATTGAAGGGAACGTGGGTAATGCCGGCCGGCAGCGGCGCGTAGTCTTTGCTGTATTTGGGCTGGCCGCCGACGGATACGGTAAACAGGGTGCGGCCGTGGAAGCTGTTGAGGCAGGAGATGATTTCGGTTTTGTGTTCGCCAAAATGATCGCGGCCGTATTTGCGCGCCAGTTTCAGCGCGGCTTCATTGGCTTCTGCGCCGGAATTGCAGAAAAACACTTTGTCGGCAAAGGTGTTTTCGACCAATTTCTTGGCCAATTCTTGCGCCGATTGGGTGGTATAGATATTAGAAATGTGCCAGAGTTTTTGCGACTGCTCGGCCAAGGCTGCGACCAAATCGGGATGGCAATGGCCCAGCGCGTTCACAGCAATACCGCCTGACAGGTCAATGTATTCTCGTCCTTCGGTATCCCAAACCCGGCTGCCGAGCGCGCGTTCCGGAATCATGGGGGCGAATGAGAAATTGGGTGTCAGGTAGTTTTGCATGTTCTTTTCCTTTTGATATTGTCAACAATCTCTTGAATTATGCGCCTATTGGTTGAGAGATTCAATATGGCAATCAGGCCGTCTGAAAACTGGCTTTCAGACGGCCTGATGCTTATTTATGCTTGATTTCCCAGCACTGATGGATTTTCTTGTTGCGGAAATCGTCGGGAACGGATTGTTTGGAAATGTCTTTGACGGCGTATTGTTCCGATACAGAATCGTCCAACACAAAGCTGCGTAGATTGTTGGAGAAATACAGAATGCCGTCTGAAGCGAGCAGGCTCATTGCGCCGTCAATCAGTTTTTTTTGGTCGCGCTGGATGTCGAGGATGTCGAGCATCTTTTTGCTGTTGGAAAAGCTGGGCGGATCCATGACAATCATGTCGAATTTTTTGCCTTCATCTGCGGCGTTTTGTAGGTATTGGAACACGTCGGCGCGGACGATTTGGTGTTGTTCGGGGTCGATGCCGTTGAGTTCGAAATTGCGTTTCGCCCAATCGAGATAAGTGTTGGACAAATCGACTGTTTCGCTAGTTACCGCGCCGCCGGTGGCTGCATAGACGGTGAAGCTGCCTGTGTAGGAAAACAGGTTGAGGAAGCGTTTGCCTGCTGCGGTTTCGCCAACTTTTTTGCGCGTGTTGCGGTGGTCGAGGAAAAGGCCGGTATCGAGGTATTTGTCGAGGTTGACCCAAAACTTGCGACCGTTTTCAGTAATCACGAAGTCATCGCCGGTTTTGCCGGTTTTCTCGTATTGCTGCAGGCCTTTTTGGCGTTCGCGGCGTTTGAGGTGGATTTGTTCGAGCGCAAAACCGGTCACAAAACCGATGGCTTCCAATACATCCTCAAGCCATGCTTCGTATTCTTCGGGCTGCATCAGCCAGCCGGTATCGTATTCCTGAAGATGGATTTGGTCGCCGTAAACATCGACGGCAAAGGGAAATTGGGGAATATCGCGGTCGTAAATGCGCCAGGCTTCGATATTGTTGCGTTTTGCCCATTTCATAAGATGTTTGATGTTTTTGCCCAAGCGGTTGGCAAAGGGGGTAATGTCGGTCATGGTTTCAGACGGCCTGAATAAGTATTGGGAAGGGTTTGGATTTTAACGCACTTGATGTCTTTTGGCTTGACTGTTATCCATAAAATCTATATTATCCGCCGTTCGTCTTTTGATACGAAGCCATCGTCATCCAACCTAAACCGCCGTTTCGGGCGCGTTTCTTTTATTGCTTGCATATTTGCAAAGCCTTTTCTGTGCAGGTTGTCGTCGATGTTAACCACAAGCAAGATGCTTGCGACAACCCTGTAACTTCACGTTTCCCGTATCGTTACTTTCCTTTGCTTCAGGTCGTCTGAAATTGTTCAGGCGTGCGCGTTGTTGTCTCTTAGGATAGATATGTCTATTAAATTTGCCGATTTGAACCTTGATAAAAACATTTTGTCTGCCGTAAGCAGCGAGGGTTATGAAAGCCCGACCCCGATTCAGGCGCAAGCGATTCCGTTTGCTTTGGACGGCCGCGACATTATGGCTTCGGCACAAACCGGTTCAGGCAAAACCGCAGCCTTCCTGCTGCCGACTTTGCAAAAACTGACCAAGCGCAGCGAAAAACCGGGCAAAGGCCCGCGTGCTTTGGTGTTGACTCCGACCCGCGAATTGGCGGCTCAAGTGGAAAAAAACGCGCTGGCGTATGCTAAAAATATGCGTTGGTTCCGTACTGTCAGCATTGTCGGCGGCGCATCTTTCGGCTACCAAACCCGTGCTTTGAGCAAACCGGTTGACCTGATTGTCGCCACGCCGGGCCGTCTGATGGATTTGATGCAGAGCGGTAAAGTTGATTTTGATCGTTTGGAAGTGCTGATTCTGGACGAAGCCGACCGTATGTTGGACATGGGCTTTATCGATGACATCGAAACCATCGTGGAAGCGACGCCGAGTGACCGTCAGACTTTGTTGTTCTCCGCCACTTGGGACGGCGCGGTGGGCAAACTGGCGCGCAAACTGACCAAAGACCCTGAAACTATTGAAGTTGAGCGTGTGGATGATCAAGGCAAAATTGAAGAGCAGCTGTTGTACTGCGATGATATGCGCCATAAAAACCGCCTGCTCGACTACATCTTACGCGATGCCAATATCGATCAATGCGTGATCTTCACATCAACCAAAGCCATGACTGAAGTCATCGCGGATGAATTGTACGAAAAAGGTTTTGCCGCCAACTGCCTGCACGGCGATATGCCGCAAGGCTGGCGCAACCGCACGCTGATGGACTTGCGTAAAGGCCGCTGCAAAATTTTGGTTGCCACCGATGTAGCCGCACGCGGTATCGACGTACCGACCATTACCCACGTTATCAACTACGACTTGCCGAAACAGGCTGAAGACTACGTTCACCGCATCGGCCGTACCGGCCGCGCAGGCCGTACCGGTATTGCGATTACTTTTGCCGAAGTGAACGAATACGTCAAAGTACACAAAATTGAAAAATACATCGGCCGTAAATTGCCTGAGCTGACCATCGAAGGCATGGAACCGACACGCAAACGCAAACCTGCCAGTGGCAAACCGAAAGGTAAAGGCAGTTGGGGCGATCGTAAATCAGGTGGCTGGCGTGGCGATAAGAAACCGGCTAAAGAAGGTTTCGGCGGTAAAGCTCGCGGCGAAGGCCATAAAAAAGACGGTTTCAAGAAAGATGGCTTTAAGAAAGACGGTTTCAAAAAAGCTGACGGTTTTAAAAAAGGTGGCGAAGGCTTTAAAGGCAAGCGCAAGTCTAACGACAGCTTTGGCGGCAAACACAAAAGAGGTTGATTTTTTCAATCTGAAGGCCGTCTGAAAAAGATATAAGGGCGTGTGAAAACACGCCCTTTTTTATGGTTAAAAGTTTTTGCATATAAAAAAGCGTGGGATTAGCCCCACGCTTTTTTTCAGACGGCCTTCTTACAAAGCGGCCAATACGGCATCGCCCATTTCCGAGCAGGAAACCAGTTTGGTGCCTTCTTCGTAAATGTCGCCGGTACGCAAGCCTTGTTGCAGTACTTTTTGTACAGCGTTTTCAACTTGTTGCGCGCGTGCTTCGTCGTTCAGGCTGTAACGCAACAGCATGGCAAGAGACAATACGGTTGCCAGCGGATTGGCCTTGTTTTGACCGGCAATGTCGGGAGCTGAGCCGTGCGACGGTTCGTACAGGCCTTTGCCGTTTTCGTCCAAAGAAGCGGAAGGCAGCATACCGATGGAGCCGGTCAGCATGGAGGCTTCATCAGACAGAATGTCGCCGAAGATGTTGCCGGTGGCAATCACGTCAAACTGTTTCGGCGCGCGTACCAACTGCATGGCAGCGTTGTCGACGTACATATGGGAAAGCTCTACATCAGGGTATTCTTTGCCGATTTCTTCAAAGATTTCGCGCCACAGTTCGGTGGTTTCCAAAACGTTGGCTTTGCCTACGGAGCAGACTTTTTTGCTGCGTTTTTGGGCGGATTGGAAGGCAACGTGGGCAATACGGCGGATTTCGCTTTCGCTGTATTTCATGGTGTTGTAGCCTTCGCGTTCGCCGTTTTCCAAAACACGGATGCCGCGCGGTTCGCCAAAGTAAATATCGCCGGTCAGTTCGCGTACAATAAGGATGTCGAGGCCGGCTACGATTTCCGGTTTCAGAGTGGAAGCATTGGCCAGCTCTTTATACAAAATGGCAGGGCGCAAATTGGCAAAAAGATTCAAGTCTTTACGAATAGCCAACAAGCCGCGTTCAGGGCGCAGCGGACGGTCGAGATTGTCGTATTGAGGAGAACCAACTGCACCAAGCAAGACCGCATCAGCTTTACGGCAAAGGTTTTGCGTGAATTCTGGATAAGGATGGCCGTATTCGTCATAGGCTTCACCGCCCAAAGGCGCGTATTCGTAGCTGACATCCAAACCTTGTTCGATAAGTTTGTCGAGTACACGGACGGTTTCTGCAACGATTTCAGGGCCGATGCCGTCGCCGCGCAAGATAGCGATATGTTTGGTCATTTCGGGTTTCCTTATGGGAAGGTTTTAGGTAAAGGGCAGGCTGTCAGTTTTTCAGACGGCCTTAAATCAATTTGCTCTGAAAACGCTGATTGTACCATTATGGTACTGGTAAAGCTGGGTAGAAATTGCGTAGGCAGATTCTTCAAATGCCTGCAGGGCGATATTCGCCATCGCCTGCAAAGCTTCTTCATCGGACGGGCTGCAAACGAGCAGGGCGTTGCGTGCCGGGACTGCAAAAACAGGATTGGCAGGCAGCATAGGATCGTCTCTAAGTACTTCGTCCAAAAGCAAAATCAGGGAAGCATCATAGTCGTTGTCCAAATGGATTTGGGCCAATGACCAACCTTCGGCATGATGAATTTGGACACGTCCATTCATCCGTTGGCGCAAATTATCCATTGCGGTACGATACAAGGCGTCTTCATCTTCAATACCGGTCTCTTCCATATGCTCACGATTGAGCGTATGCATGGATTCTTCCGTATCCACCATATAAAGCAACATGATATCGCCTGCAATCGGTTTATATACCAGGTAATCGGCAGGTTCGGCTTCATCCGTATTTGTAATCAGTCTGGCGTTTTCCAAATAAATCGTATTTTTAATCGTCGGAAGAATTTGTTGTGCTGAAACACTGGCATCAGTGTCTTGAATCTTATAGATAACCGCTAAATTGGCTGCAACAATAGCCTCCAAGGCCTCGGGATTTTGCAGATAACTTGTGTAATGGTTGCTCAAATATGTGCTGAATGATGCTTCATCGTCTTCGGAAAAATGGACGATGATCGGCGAAGACGCAATATTTTCACCCCAGTCGATTTTTGCCTCAAGATGCAATTCTTCTTGAATGCGACGGGCAAAGTATTCGACAAATTCCTGCCAAGTCATTAATTTAGGTTTGGAGCGGAACAACCTGTTGAAAAAAGACATATTTTGTCCTGAATAAGGGGATAAGGCCGTCTGAAAAATTATAGACGTTCGGTCTCAACACGGATTTTAAAAACAACTTTGCGTATGTTCGGTCTGTCGCCGACCAATGGGGCATGCGCATCATTCGGGAAAAATAGCGCAAATTCGCCAGGCTCCAAGATCAGCCAAGTTTCCGGCTCACAGTCGAAAAACTCGATATCGCGCTTTTCGTTGTAGCCTAAACCGTTTTTCAGACGGCCTCTATCTATCCAGCCATATGTTTCGCTGCCATCAATCGGCGTTTGAATATCAATGTGTTTTAAGTGCGCTTCAGGCTGGGCTTCTCCCTGCGTCCTCATCGGTTCGCTGCCGATAAAAATACGGATATTGGGATTCTCGCATGGCACTTGGCCATCCGGCAGCTTGGCAAAATCCAAGGTCTGCAACAGATGGAAGGCTTCGGCAAAGTCGGGATGCAAGGCAGCGTAGCGGGTGGCATTGCTTATGGTGTCGGTAATCATGGTGTGGTTAGGTAGAAATTAAACTTCAGGATGTGAAGAAGACGTTTTAAGGACGCTTTATTGGGATTCTGACAACAAGGCCGTCTGAAAGGGCTTTTTATGGAGTTGTGTTTTGCAGATCCAAAGTGGAGGCATAATGTTCAGCGATAGGAATATGCTTGCGGCTGACTTGGTTTATATCGCTGCCTTCTTCAGTCCATAAAAACGGAAAGAACGTGTAAACGCTGTTGCCATTCAAATCATGGATTTCTTCGCGCCAATTTTCCCAACGCAGGTTTTCGTAAAACAACCGTAAATCGCCGGTCAATGCCCAATTTAAGAAGTCGCCATAACCTTTACCGCAATCTTCCCATTCCAGTGTATCCGGTGGTAGGTAGAAAACATTACCTACTTTGCCATTCAATCCCCCGCCATTAATCGCAAAATAGCCTCCAGCAACATCATCGGCAAACAGATAATAGGGAGCAGGGCCTGCTGGCTCGGATTGTGTACGGCTTAGATTCCAACTTCCCAAACCACGAGGTAGCTTCGCGCTGCCAGAACCAAGTATCCGTAACCAGCCGTCATCGATAAGGATACCGCCGGTTTCATAAACGACAGCACCCATAAACGAACGTATCGTTACTTGGGTTTTGACAAGTTCTTCCTTTGCCTTTTCAAGCGTACGTGGCAGAACTTCAATACTGTTTGTCGCTTCTGCAATCCACTCTTGAATCAATGGCCACGCAGGGTCTTGGGTTTGGATTAATTCGTCGAATGATCTCATGGACTATCCCAAAGCATTCAGTAAAGGCCGTCTGAAACACTTACATTTTTCAGACGGCCTTTTGTATATCAACCGTTAAACAGCCAAGGCTGGCTTTGACGGCGTTTTTCTTCGAAGGCGTGAATTTCGTCAGCGTGTTGCAGGGTCAGGCCGATTTCGTCCAAGCCGTTTAAGAGGCAGTGTTTGCGGTGTTCGGTAATATCGAATGTAAATGTTTCGCCGCTAGGGGTGGTCAGGGTTTGTTCGGCAAGGTCGATGGAGAGCTGATAGCCTTCGTTGGCTTCAACTTCTTTGAAAAGCTGGTCAACCTGTTCTTCTGTCAAAACGATAGGTAAAAGGCCGTTTTTGTAGCAGTTGTTGAAGAAGATGTCGGCAAAGCTGGGGGCGATGACGGCGCGGAAGCCGTAGTCGTCCAATGCCCAAGGGGCGTGTTCGCGTGAAGAGCCGCAACCGAAGTTTTTACGCGTCAACAGGATTTGTGCGCCTTGATAGCGTGGCTGGTTCAGAGAGAAATCCGGATTCAATGGGCGTTTGCTGTTGTCCATGCCCGGTTCGCCGTGGTCGAGGTAACGCCATTCGTCAAAGGCATTGGGACCGAAGCCGCTGCGTTTGATGGATTTCAGAAATTGTTTGGGGATGATGGCGTCGGTATCGACGTTGCTGCGGTCGAGCGGGGCAACGATGGCGGTAATTTTGGTAAAGGCTTTCATGTCAGATTCTTATAGTAATAATGGGAAATTATATGGCTATTCGGGTTAGCGTGTGCTGTGCAAACCGATTCGGTTGCCTTCTGTATCTTCGATAAATGCTGCAAAGCCGTTGGCAATGCGGAATTTCTCTTGTAACAGTTTGCCGCCTGCTGCGACGGCTTTTTCTGCTGTTTCGGCACAATCCGGGCAATTGAAGAAAATGGTTGTACCACCGTGGCCGGGCTGGGCGTTGCTGTCGTGCCAAATCATTCCGGCCGTACCGTGTTGGGTGTAATCGGCCGGAAAAATGATGAAACGGAATCCGTTGCCGCCAACGTCTTGCAGGGGCTTGTCGAATACGGATTCGTAAAAGGCTTTGGCGCGATCCAAATCATGAGCGTGAATACCAAACCAGCTTGACGGATTACTCATTGTTTCTTCCTTTTGCTTGGAATCGTGAAAATGTCTGAACAAATAATAAAGTATCAGGCCGTCTGAAACGGAGTCAGGAGGTTCAGACGGCCTGATTTACCGAATTATTCGGTAGCGGCTTCGATTTTTTCTCCAACATGACTCATGCCGCGACCCACTGCATTGCCGCCTTTTTTAACGGCTTCGCCGGTTTTTTCGGCAACGTGTTCAGCAGTTTCTTTGGTTTTATCGGCTACGCGTTCGGCAGTCTCTTTGGTTTTGTCCCAATTGCGGTTGGCATCGTTTTTTGCGCCGGACCAAGTGCTGGAACAAGCTGACAGGATGAGGGCTGCGGCAGCCAATGCAAACAGTTTTTTCATACTAGATTCCTTTCGAGTTATCAATGATTGAGAAGGTTTTCGGACGTTTTTCGCAATAGGAAAACTTACTTGGGCAAGGTATTGTTTCAGACGGCCTGATCAATAAAGGCCGTCTGAAAATACTTTAAGCCATAGTGCGGATGTCGGTAAAGTGGCCGGTAACCGCGGCTGCGGCTGCCATGGCAGGGCTGACGAGGTGGGTGCGTCCGCCGTTGCCTTGACGGCCTTCAAAGTTACGGTTGGAAGTGGAGGCGCAACGTTGTCCCGGGGTCAGGCGGTCGGCATTCATGGCGAGGCACATAGAGCAACCTGGCTCGCGCCATTCAAAACCGGCTTCAATAAATACTTTGTGCAAGCCTTCTTTTTCCGCCTGTTCTTTAACCAAACCAGAGCCGGGAACAATCAACACGCGTTGTACATTGTCCGCTTTTTTACGGCCTTTGGCGATAGCGGCGGCTTCGCGCAAGTCTTCGATACGGCTATTGGTGCAAGAGCCGATAAAGACGATATCGACAGGGATTTCGTTTAATGGCGTACCGGCTTCCAAGCCCATGTATTCAAGGGCGCGTTCCATGCCGCTGCGTTTGACCGGATCGGCTTCTTCGACAGGATTAGGCACTTTGCCGTTGATGTCCAAAACCATTTCAGGCGAGGTGCCCCAAGTTACTTGAGGCTCGATGTCTTCGGCGTTGAAGTGGTATTCTTTATCGAATACGGCGCCTTCGTCAGACACCAGCGTGCGCCAGTATTCGACGGCTTTGTCCCACGCTTCGCCTTTAGGTGCGAAAGGTTTGCCTTTTACATAGTCGATGGTGGTTTGGTCTACGGCAACCATGCCTGAGCGCGCACCGGCTTCGATCGCCATATTGCACAGGGTCATGCGGCCTTCCATAGAAAGGCTGCGGATGGCTTCGCCGCCAAACTCGATGGCGTAGCCCGTACCGCCGGCCGTACCGATTTGGCCGATGATATAAAGTGCTACGTCTTTGGCGGTAACGCCGGGTTTCAGACGGCCTTCAACGGCAATCAGCATGGATTTGGATTTTTTTGCGGTAATACATTGGGTCGCCATGGTGTGCTCGACTTCGGAAGTGCCGATACCGTGCGCCAATGCGCCGAATGCGCCGTGGGTGGAAGTGTGCGAGTCGCCGCAGACAACGGTCATGCCGGGCAGGGTAGCGCCTTGCTCCGGGCCCATAACGTGTACGATGCCTTGGCCTTTATCCATAAACGGAAAGTAGGCGAGTGCGCCAAACTCTTTAATGTTTTTGTCCAAAGTATCGACTTGCAGTTTGGAAATCGGATCTTGGATACCTTTGTCCCAGTCGCCGGTCGGGGTGTTGTGGTCGGCTGTAGAGACCACGCTGTCGATACGCCAGAGTTTGCGGCCGGCCATTTTCAAGCCTTCAAATGCTTGCGGGCTGGTTACTTCGTGAACCAGGTGGCGGTCGATGTAAAGCAGGACAGTGCCGTCTTCTTCTTCGCGGACGACGTGGCTGTTCCAAAGTTTATCGTAAAGGGTTTGTGCGCTCATGATGAGTATTCTTTGCTATTGTTAGGTATGAATGATGGTTTGCGTTTATGGGCGGATTTTAGGCTTTTTATAGGGGCTGTGCAATAGAAATTTGTCCAATTTTTAAAATTTGTTGCAAAGTTTCAAAAAACCTTATTAAAAATTAGACAAATTGTAGAATTGTTGACAAAAAGATGCATCTTATCTGAAAGAATACTTGTCGAAATGCACTAAAAAGTTCTATCATTCTCACTCAATATCCACACTTAACAAAGAGGTATAGAGAATGAAATTACCGGTAATGGCTGCCGAACATCTGTCGCAACTTCAGGCGTTTGAAGCGAAAATCTTGTGCAACCACGCCAAAATCGAAGCATGGTTCCGTTCGCAATGGAACGAACACCGTCCGCCGTTTTATGGTTCGGTTGACATCCGTAATGCCGGTTACAAAATTTCATCTATCGATATGAACCTGTTTCCGGGCGGCTTCAATAATTTGAATCCCAACTTTATCCCGCTGGCGGCGGTTGCCGCGCAGGATGCAGTACAGCGCGCCTGTGAAACGGCCAAATCCGTATTGATTATTCCTGAAAACCACACACGAAACACATTCTATCTGCAAAACGTTTACGCACTCAGCGAGATTTTGCGTTCGGCAGGATATGAAGTGCGCTTGGGTAGCTTGAATCCTGAAGTGACTGAGCCAACTGAGTTTGAAACTGCGTTGGGCGATAAAATTTTGCTTGAGCCTTTATTGCGTACCCGTGAGCGCGTCCATCTTGCAGACGGATTCTCACCTTGCGTCGTCCTGTTGAACAACGACTTGTCTGCGGGTATCCCTGAAATTCTCAAAGACATCAGCCAAACCGTATTGCCTCCATTGCACGGCGGCTGGACGACTCGCCGTAAAACCGAACATTTCGGCGCGTACAACCAAGTTGCTGCCGACTTTGCCAAGTTGATTGACATCGACGAATGGCAAATCAATCCTTATTTTGAAAAAATCAGTGGTTTGGATTTCCAAGAGCGTGAAGGCGAGGATGCGTTGGCAGGCGCAGTAGAGCGCGTATTGGCGAAAACTCAAGCCAAATACGACGAATTGGGTATTACCGACCAGCCTTTCGTTATCGTCAAAGCCGATGCAGGTACTTACGGCATGGGCGTGATGAGTGTTAAATCTGCGGATGAAGTACGCGGCTTGAACCGTAAAAACCGCAACAAAATGGCGAAAGTCAAAGAAGGCTTGGAAGTTAGCGAAGTCATTGTCCAAGAAGGTATTTATACCTACGAAACCATGAACGGCGCCGTGTGCGAACCCGTCGTTTATATGATGGACCGTTTCGTTATCGGCGGCTTCTTCCGCGTACACGAAGGGCGTGGTGCAGACGAAAACCTCAACGCCGGCGGTATGGTGTTCGTCCCACTGTCCAACAGCATTCCCACCGGTAGCGGCGACAATTCCCAAGAAGCCCCCGAAGCCTGCAAGCGCGTATTTGAACAATGGGACTCGCTCGGCATGCCACGCTCCGAAAAAGACTGCGACGTGGACAACGAACACAACCGCCTCTACGTTTACGGCGTAATGGCGCGCCTGTCCTTGCTTGCCGCCGCAGTGGAGCTGGAGAAAACCGCGCCTCAAGCCTAATTAAAGTATTGATCGATATTGTCAGGCCGTCTGAAAATCAGTTTTCAGACGGCCTTTTCTGTCTGTACAATTCATTCTAACTAAAAAACATGATTTATTTTTATGAGCAAAGCAGCCAATCCAGTTGAGACAATCGATACTCTGCAAGACCAAGCCATGCAGCGCAGCAATACCGACAATGCGCCGCGATCTGCTATCCATCAAACCCTGTATTCCGTCGATACCTTTGTTCAGCATGATTATCTTGCTGGAAAAAACTTGCCCGATATTGTCCGTCCGCAAGAAGGTCAAATCAATTGGCTGCATTTTGTCGGCATCAATGATGTCACCTTACTTAAACACGCGCTTGAGCCTTATGGTATCCATGAGCTGGTTATTGAAGATATTCTTAGCCGCAAACAGCGTCCGAAAATCGAAGACTACGGCAGCTATGTTTTTACTGCCGCACAGGTTTACCACTATACCTCCACAGGCAAGCTCCATTCCGACCAAGTGTATGTGATTATCGGCAAAGATTTTGTGTTGTCTTTCCAACAAAAACCGCTGGGTTTGTTCAGCCATCTCCGCCGGCAGATGCACGAAAATCCGCACAATATTTTGAACAAAAATACAGCGTTTCTTGCTTATTGCCTGCTTGACCGTATTGTGGACGACTATTTCATTGTTTTGGAGTCGTACAACAACCGTGTAGAAGTAATAGACAAGTCCCTGTTTAAAAATGAAAACAGCGATATTCTCAGTAAGATTCACCGCCTCAAGCGCGATGCCGTCCGTCTGCGGCGCACGCTTTTGCCATTGCGCGATGTGTTCTACCAACTGGCCGTGCGCGGTGATTTTGCTATTTTCAAAGGCGAATCGACCGTCTATCTGCGCGATGTGTACGACCACAATATGCAGCTTATCGAGTCGCTTGATGCCTCGCGTGATATGGTGTTGAGTATGATGGACATTTATCTTTCCTTCCAATCCAACTGCATGAACCAGCAAATGCGCGTGTTGACGGTTATTACCATCATCTTTATGCCGCTGACCGTCATCACCGGCATCTACGGCATGAACTTCGACAACATGCCCGAGCTGCATTGGCATTACGGCTATTTCATGGTTTTGGGTGTGATGCTGTGCATCATCATCGGACTGCTGATTTTCTTTTCGCGTAGAAAATGGCTGTAAATGGGTAGGCAAGGAGTTGAAAGTCAACGTTTAAAAACGGTAGAATGATTTTGCACACGTGCAGTCTGAAGTTTTCAGACAATTAAAAAATAAATATCAAAAGGATAAGAAACTATGAAACCAGAACGCCAACTACCTTCCCATGAACTGATCATGTCCGAGCTGATGATGCCTTATACGGCAAACTTCAGCGGCAATGTTCACGGCGGCGATCTTCTGCGCCTGCTTGACCAAGTGGCATATTCCTGCGCCTGCCGTTACAGCGGTACCTATTGCGTTACTCTGTCTGTTGATAAAGTATTGTTTAAAGAGCCTATTCATGTCGGCGAACTGGTAACCTTTTACGCCAGCATCAACTACACCGGCCGTACTTCTATGGAAGTCGGCATCCGTGTAGAGGCGCAAAACATCCACACCGGCGAAGTGCGTCATACCAACAGCTGCTACTTCACCATGGTTGCCGTTGAGGACGGTAAGCCGGTTCCTGTACCGCCTTTGGAAATCAATACACCGCGCCAACGCTGCCGTTATGAAAGGGCTAAGAAGCGCAAAGAGTTGAGTTTGCAGGCTGCGAACCAAGATTCTGGCTGCAACTAAATTCAATTTATTAAATAACGAAGGCCGTCTGAAATTCTGTTTCAGACGGCCTTCACGCAAAAGCCATAAACCGCTTGTTTTGTGGTAGAATCAACAAGATTTTTGCCATACGAAATTACAGATAATCATGACCGACGCAACCATCCGCAACGACCATAAATTTGCACTTGAAACCCTGCCTGTCAGCCTTGAAGACGAAATGCGCAAGAGCTACCTCGATTACGCCATGAGCGTAATTGTGGGACGAGCCCTGCCGGATGTCCGCGACGGTCTCAAGCCGGTACACCGCCGCGTTTTGTACGCGATGCACGAGTTGAAAAACAACTGGAATTCCGCCTATAAAAAATCGGCGCGTATCGTCGGCGACGTTATCGGTAAATACCACCCCCACGGCGATACAGCCGTTTACGACACCATCGTCCGCATGGCGCAAGACTTCTCCATGCGTTATGTACTGATCGACGGTCAGGGCAACTTCGGTTCTGTCGACGGCTTGGCCGCAGCAGCCATGCGTTATACCGAAATCCGCATGGAAAAAATTTCTCATGAAATGCTGGCGGATATTGAAGAAGAAACCGTTAATTTCGGCCCCAACTATGACGGCAGCGAACATGAGCCGCTGGTATTGCCGACCCGTTTCCCTGCGCTGTTAGTCAATGGCTCGTCCGGTATTGCCGTCGGTATGGCAACCAATATTCCGCCACACAATTTAGGCGATACCATCAATGCCTGCCTGTGTTTGTTGGACGAGCCTGAAACTGAAATCGACGAGCTGATCAACATCATCCAAGCGCCCGATTTCCCGACCGGCGCAACTATTTACGGCTTAAGCGGCGTGCGCGAAGGCTATAAAACCGGCCGCGGCCGCGTGGTGATGCGCGGTAAAACCCATATCGAGCCTATCGGTAAAAACGGCGAACGCGAAGCCATCGTTATCGATGAAATTCCATATCAAGTCAACAAAGCCAAGCTGGTTGAGAAAATCGGCGAGTTGGTACGCGAAAAAACGTTGGAAGGCGTATCCGACCTGCGCGACGAGTCCGATAAATCCGGTATGCGTGTCGTGATCGAATTGAAACGCAATGAAAATGCCGAAGTCGTTTTGAACCAACTCTACAAAATGACCCAGCTGCAAGACAGTTTCGGTATCAACATGGTAGCCTTGGTTGATGGTCAGCCGCGCTTGCTAAACCTGAAACAAATCCTGTCCGAGTTCCTGCGCCACCGTCGTGAAGTCGTTACCCGTCGTACTTTATTCCGCCTGAAAAAGGCGCGTCATGAAGGCCATATTGCCGAAGGTAAGGCAGTTGCATTGTCCAATATCGACGAAATCATCCGTCTGATCAAAGAATCTGCCAATGCGCCGGAAGCCAAAGAAAAACTGCTGTCCCGCCCATGGCGCAGCAGCTTGGTTGAAGACATGCTCAGCCGTACGGATTTAGATCTGCAAATGATGCGCCCTGAAGGCTTGCCGGAGAATTTGGGGCTGCACAGCCAAGGCTATTATCTGAGCGAATTGCAAGCCGATGCCATTTTGCGTATGAGCCTGCGTAATCTGACCGGCCTCGATCAGGAAGAAATTGTCGGCGAATATAAAAACCTGATGAGCAAAATCATTGATTTCGTGGATATTCTTTCCAAACCAGAGCGCGTTACCCAAATCATCCGCGAAGAATTGGCAGACATTAAAGCCAACTTTGGCGATGAACGTCGCAGCGAAATCAATCCGTTTGGCGGCGATATCGCCGATGAAGATCTGATTCCGCAACGCGAAATGGTCGTTACCCTGACTCATGGCGGCTACATCAAAACCCAGCCGACGACCGATTATCAGGCGCAACGTCGGGGTGGCCGTGGCAAACAGGCGGCGGCAACCAAAGACGAAGACTTTATCGAAACCCTGTTTGTTGCAAACACGCATGATTATTTGATGTGCTTCACCAATTTTGGCAAGTGCCATTGGATTAAAGTGTACAAACTGCCGGAAGGCGGCCGCAACAGCCGAGGCCGTCCGATTAACAATGTTATCCAATTGGAAGAAGGCGAAAAAGTCAGCGCCATCTTGGCCGTCCGCGAGTTTCCGGAAGACCAATACGTCTTCTTTGCCACTGCACAAGGCATGGTGAAAAAAGTCCAGCTGTCTGCGTTTAAAAACGTCCGCAGCCAAGGCATCAAAGCCATTGCGCTTAAAGAAGGCGATTACTTGGTCGGCGCAGCACAAACCGGCGGTGCGGACGACATTATGTTGTTCTCCAACTTGGGCAAAGCCATCCGCTTTAACGAATATTGGGAAAAATCCGGTAACGATGAAGCAGAAGATGCCGATATTGAAATCGAAAACGAAGATTCAGACGGCCTGGATGATGAAAATGCCGAAAACGCATTGCCAAGCGGCAAACACGGTGTCCGTCCGTCCGGTCGTGGTAGCGGCGGTTTGCGCGGTATGCGCCTGCCAGCCGATGGCAAGATTGTCAGCCTGATTACCTTCGCCCCTGAAGCCGAGCAAAGCGATTTGCAAGTATTGACCGCTACCGCCAACGGCTATGGCAAACGTACGCCGATTGCCGATTACAGCCGTAAAAATAAAGGTGGCCAAGGCAATATCGCCATCAATACCGGCGAGCGCAACGGCGATTTGGTTGCCGCGACTTTGGTCAGCGAAACCGACGACCTGATGCTGATTACCAGCGGCGGCGTCCTGATTCGTACCAAAGTTGAGCAAATCCGCGAGACCGGCCGTGCTGCCGCAGGTGTCCGCCTGATTAATCTGGATGAAGGCGAAACCTTGGTCAGCTTGGAACGCGTGGCCGAAGAGGCTGAAGATGAAGCCGCTTTGGAAAGCGATGCAGCTGAAAACCAAGCAGTAGAAGCTGAAGATACTCCGTCTCAAGAATCTTAAACGTCAATGAAAAAGGCCGTCTGAAAAGTTTTCAGACGGCCTGCTTATTCCAAAAGAAAATCCCGTGAGCGCAACCGAACCGTTCGATTTACCTCTTTTTCTGAAAAATCTGCCCAATCTGCCGGGCGTGTACCGTTTTTTTGACGAAGACAACAATGTTTTGTATGTCGGCAAAGCGGTCAATCTCAAGCGGCGCGTTTCCAGTTATTTCCAAAAAAACGACCATTCGCCGCGCATCGCATTGATGGTAAAACAGGTTCACCATATTGAAACCACCATCACGCGTTCCGAAGCCGAAGCGCTGATTCTCGAAAACAACTTCATCAAAGCCTTGTCGCCGAAATACAATATTCTTTTCCGTGATGACAAAAGCTATCCTTATTTGATGCTCAGCGGCCATCAATATCCGCAAATGGCGTATTACCGCGGCACGCTGAAAAAGCCAAATCAATATTTCGGCCCGTATCCCAACAGCAATGCCGTGCGCGACAGCATTCAAGTGTTGCAAAAAGTCTTTATGCTGCGTACCTGTGAAGACAGCGTATTCGAGCACCGCGACCGTCCTTGTCTGCTTTACCAAATCAAACGCTGCACCGCGCCTTGTGTCGGCCACATCAGCGAAGAAGATTACCGCGACAGCGTGCGTGAAGCAGTAACTTTCCTCAATGGCAAAACCGACGAACTGACGCGCACCTTGCAACACAAAATGCAAACTGCCGCCGCTAATCTGCAATTTGAGGAAGCAGCCCGTTACCGTGACCAAATCCAAGCGCTCGGCATCATGCAGAGTAATCAGTTTATCGACAGTAAAAATACAAACAATCCAAACGATATTGATTTACTCGCGCTGGCGGTTTCAGACGGCCTGGTTTGCGTACACTGGGTCAGCATACGCGGCGGACGGCATGTAGGCGATAAAAGCTTTTTCCCCGACACCAAAAACGATCCCGAGCCAAACGGACAAGATTACGCCGAAGCCTTCGTCGCCCAACATTATTTGGGCAAAAGCAAACCCGACATTATCATCAGCAACTTTCCCGTTCCCGATGCGCTGAAAGAGGCTTTGGAAGGCGAACACGACAAGCAAATGCAGTTTGTCACCAAAACCATAGGCGAACGCAAAGTCTGGTTGAAAATGGCGGAACAAAATGCACAAATGGCAATTGCCCAACGCCGCCTGCAACAAAGCAGCCAGCAACACCGTATTGATGAACTGGCAAAAATCCTCGGCATGGATTCAGACGGCCTCAACCGCCTTGAATGTTTCGATATCAGCCACACGCAAGGCGAGGCCACTATTGCGTCCTGCGTTGTGTACGATGAGCAAAACATCCAGCCTTCGCAATACCGCCGCTACAACATCACAACCGCCAAGCCCGGCGACGACTACGCCGCCATGCGCGAAGTGTTGACGCGCCGTTACGGCAAAATGCAGGAAGCCGAAGCCAACGGCGAAAGCGTCAAATGGCCTGATGTCGTGTTGATTGACGGCGGCAAAGGGCAAATCGGCGTAGCCGTATCGGTATGGGAAGAGCTCGGGCTGCACATACCTTTGGTCGGTATCGCCAAAGGCCCCGAGCGCAAAGCCGGCATGGAAGAACTCATACTGCCTTTTACCGGCGAAGTCTTCCGCCTGCCGCCCAATAGCCCGGCTTTGCATTTATTGCAAACCGTACGCGATGAGTCGCACCGCTTTGCCATCACAGGCCACCGCAAAAAACGCGACAAAGCACGCGTTACTTCCTCACTCAGCGAAATCCCCGGTATCGGCAGCAAACGCCGCCAAGCATTGCTCACCCGATTCGGCGGTTTACGCGGCGTGATTGCCGCCAGCCGCGAGGACTTGGAAAAAGTTGAAGGCATCAGCAAAGCCTTGGCGGAAACCATTTACGAGCATCTGCACTGATTGGTTTGAACAGCAAAAAGGAACAATATGAAATCTGTCATCATCAAAAATATCGAGATCGGCAAAGGTCTGCCTAAAATTGCCGTGCCGCTGGTGGCCGCTAATACGCAGGAATTGGATCAGGCTTTGCGTGTATTGAAAGATACGGCTTTTGAAATTATTGAATTTCGTGCGGATTTTTTTCAAGAAGCGCTTGATGCCGATTTTATTGCCGAGCAATTAGGCATTGTCCGACAGGCTTTTCCTGACAAGCCTTTGCTGTTTACGTTTAGAAGGGCGCAAGAGGGAGGCAATACGCCTTGTGCTGACGACTATTATTTTGAATTATTGGAAAAAATCATCCGTTCCAAACAAGCCGATATTATCGACATCGAGCTTTGTGCCGAGGAAAGCGGCGTAAAACAAACCATTGCTTTGGCGCATGAGTATCAAACTGCCGCCTTACTTTGTAATCACGATTTCCAAGCCACGCCGTCTTTGGCAGACATTACAGGCCGTCTGAAAACAATGGCCGAGTGGGGCGCGGATATCTGCAAAATTGCCGTGATGCCGCAATCGCCGCAAGATGTATTGACCTTATTACAGGCAACATATGATGTTTCACAAAGTATAAACTGCCCGATTATTACTATGTCTATGAATAAAATCGGTGCGATCAGTCGTCTGGCCGGCTCGGCTTTCGGCTCAGCCGTAACCTTTGGTGCAGCAGGAAAAACGTCAGCTCCCGGTCAAATTGATGCCAATGAATTGAGGAAAATCCTGGCTATTTTAGGATAGTTTAATTATTAACATTTAAGGCCGTCTGAAAAATATTTTTCAGACGGCCTGATTTTTTTAAATTTATTTCTTTTAATTTTAAATAAAACCTGTAACAATAGGCTTCCTATTTTAATAATTAGAGGAGAAATAAAATGACTACTACTAAAGAAAACCTGGCGAATCCAGGTCCAGTAGGCCTGTGTGGCTTTGCATTGACAACTTGGTTGCTCAGTCTGATTAACGGCGGCTTTTTTACTGCTCAAGAGGGTGTCGGCTTAGTTTTGGGCATGGCTCTCGCCTTTGGTGGTATCGCCCAAGTTATTGCCGGTATGTTTGAGTTCAAGAAAGGCAATACGTTTGGCTTTACCGCTTTTATCAGCTATGGTGCCTTCTGGTGGACATGGGCTTTGTTTACCATCTTTTTCAAAGGTGAAACAGCCCCGGCATTTATCGGTTGGTATCTCTGCGTATGGGGTATGTTTTCGCTGATGATGTTTGTGGCCACCTTGACCAAGCCTAAAGTATTGAGCGGTATTTTCTTTTTCTTGACACTGACGTTCTTTGCCCTGGGTATTGGCGATGGCATGGAAAATCATAGCATCGTCCATATCGGCGGTTACTTAGGCTTGGTAACTGCACTTGGTGCGTTCTACTTGGCAGCGGCAGAGGTTATCAACGAATCTTTCGGCAAGACGGTTTTGCCGGTTGGCGAACGTAAATAAGGTTGCTTAAACAAAATGCCGTCTGAACGGTGGAAATGAAATCAAAGATTTCGGCCACAATGTTCAGACGGCATTTTTTATTTGTCTTCAAATAAATCGACATCAAATAAATCCGGCTCTTTGATGCGCTCACAACAATCAAGCTTGATGTCTTCAGTAACCCGGCAGCAGCACGGCAAAATTTCTCCGGGCGCGACAAAAGCGAGTGGAAAATTATCATAAGAGACTTTCCCATCCAAGATTTTGACCCGGCATGAACCGCAATAACCGCTGCGACATTGGTATTCAACTTCGTGTCCAGTGCGCTCCAAGCCCTCCAATAAGGTTTCGCCTTGTTGGAGTTGGAAGGTTTTGTCGTGTGTGCTAATGAGTGCCATGTGTGTTTTAGGGCATAGAGGCCGTCTGAACAATGTTTCAGACGGCCTTAAATATATAAATTCAAATAATCAAGCCTTTTTCCCACAAGGCCAAAACGACATGAAGCTGGCTGTTATATTTTTTTTTCATTACCCACAATTTCGCGCCAGAAAACGGATTTTTTCTGATTTGCCCATTCGGGATCATTTTTTAAAAGGCTGACCGCTACAACGGCATATTCTCCGTTTTTGGAATGTTTGGTTTTGACTTTTTCCGGGTTGATTCCTTTAACCAACCCCGCACGACACAATCCCAAAAATGCATTCTTTGGGCATCCTTTTTTTCTAATTGACTCCTTGATGGGAAATGATGCCGCAATCTCTGTCCAAGCTTGTTCCATATCTTCATATTTAGAATATGATTCAGCTGCTTTTACCGCAATGTCGCCATAAATCTTCATTTTTGGTTATACCTTGAGGATTGAAAAGAGATTTTCAGACGGCCGGTTACGCCCAAAGGCCGTCTGAAACGCGGTTTACAGCTCGAAATCGCCCAAATCGTCCGCGCCGACTTCCGAATCAATCTGACCGATTAAGTAAGAAGAAATTTCCACTTCCTGCGGCGCAACCTGTACATTGTCAGAAGACAGCCATGCGTTGATCCAAGGAATAGGATTTTGGGTCGCACCTTCAAATCCGGCAGGAAGGCCAACCGCCTGCATACGCAGATTGGTAATGTATTCAACGTATTGAGCCAGAATTTCCTTGTTCAGGCCAATCATTGAGCCGTCTTTAAACAGATAGGCAGCCCATTCTTTTTCCTGCTCGGCTGCTTTTTTGAAGAGGTTGAAACACTCGTCCTGCAATTCATTCGCAATTTCAGCCATTTCAGGATCATCGGCACCTGCACGCATCAGGTTGAGCATATGCTGGGTGCTGGTCAGGTGCAGGGCTTCGTCACGGGCAATCAGTTTGATGATTTTGGCGTTGCCTTCCATCAATTCACGCTCGGCAAAGGCGAACGAGCAGGCGAATGAAACGTAGAAGCGGATGGCTTCCAATACGTTGACGCACATCAGGCAGAGATAGAGTTTTTTCTTCAACTCGCGCAAAGACACGTTAACGAGCTTGCCGCCGACATTGTGCGTGCCTTCACCCAACAGATTGTAATACTGAGTGTATTCAATCAAATCATCGTAATAGCAGGCAATGTCTTCAGCTCGGGCGATAATGTATTTGTTTTGCACAATATCATCAAACACGACTGAAGGATCATTCACGATATTACGGATGATATGAGTGTAGCTGCGCGAGTGGATGGTTTCGCTGAAGCTCCACGTTTCAATCCACGTTTCCAGCTCGGGAATAGACACCAAAGGCAAGAACGCAACATTCGGGCTGCGGCCTTGGATCGAATCGAGCAAGGTTTGGTATTTCAGATTGCTGATGAAAATATGTTTTTCATGTTCGGGCAGGTTGGCATAGTCGATACGGTCGCGCGACACGTCGATTTCTTCCGGCCGCCAAAAGAAAGACAGTTGTTTTTCAATCAGTTTTTCAAATACTTCGTATTTCTGCTGGTCATAACGGGCAACATTTACCGGCTGACCGAAAAACATCGGCTCTTTAAGCGCATCGTTTTTGGTTTTGGAAAAGGTGCTGTATGACATGACTAGGTGTTCGCAGGACATGGTGTTTCTCTTTTTAAAAAATAATATTTAGTTTTCAGAGTGCCTTTTGATATTCAAAACAAGACCATCTAAAAATTATTCACAAACCTCAATCATAAGCCATTATTTAAATAACTTTCATTTTTTACTTTGCTCTTTTATTTCGGATATACATTTGTGAACGATTTTCTGACAACCTAGTTTCAAAAATATCAATTACACGCACTAAATCTCCCAACTTCGTATAACCATAATTTTTACTATCAAAAGATGATTGGTTATTGATAATCTTCCCAACATTACTTAATGATGCCCAACCGTCTTCATCACAACTATTGGCAATGGCTTCTCTTAATAAATTCATTAATGTAGTATCACATTTAAGTTCATTAGCAGCTCTCTTCCGAATTTCAGCTGGTTGAGCATTTGTCCCACTGCTTTTATCAAAACTTGCATCTAAAAATAAAAATTTGCTACATGCAGCAACCAACGACTTAGGTGTTTTATGTTCGCCAAAACCAATGACTTGTTTCCCCTCCATTTTTATTCTCATTGCTAACGGTGTGAAATCACAATCGGAAGAAACAATGCAAAAAACGTCTATTTTATCTTGAAATAATAAATCCATTACATCTATGGTCATCGCCATATCCGTTGCATTTTTACCCTTTGTATAATCAAACTGTTGAACAGGTGCTAGAGCATAATCCAATAAGACAGCTTCCCAACCTTTTAATTGTTCACTTTTCCAATTCCCATAAATTTTTCTTATCATTACTGAACCATAATTTGCAAGCTCATTAAGAATAAAATCAATTTTCCCAAAAGGTGCGTTATCTGCATCTATAAAAAGAGCGACAATAGATTGTTCAGGTATATTCTTCAATTTGTTTTCCCCCTATGTTATTTATTATTTCAGACGACCTCGTGAGGTCGTCTGAAATCCCTCTTATCAAATCTTACAAGCCCCCCCAGCACAGCCGTCATCCTGAATATCGGTCTGCGTATCATCCGCGCCGTCTCGGGTGTTGTGGTAGTACAGAGTTTTGACGCCGTATTTGTAGGCGGTCAGCAGATCTTTGAGCATTTGTTTCATGGAAACTTTGTTGCCTTCAAATTTACCCGGGTCGTAGGCGGTATTGGCGGAAATTGCCTGATCGACGAATTTTTGCATTACGCCGACGAGTTTCAGGTAGCCTTCGTTGCCTGGAAGCTGCCACAGGGTTTCGTATGCGTCTTTCAGGGCTTCAAACTCCGGCACGACTTGTTTCAGGATGCCGTCTTTCGATGCTTTGACCGTTACCAACCCGCGCGGCGGCTCGATGCCGTTGGTGGCGTTGGCGATTTGCGAGCTGGTTTCAGACGGCATGAGTGCGGTCAGGGTGGAGTTGCGCAGGCCGTATTTGACGATGTCGGCGCGCAGGCTTTCCCAGTCGCACAACAGCGGTTCGCTGCACACGGCATCCAAGTCTTTTTTGTAAGTATCAATGGGCAGTTTGCCTTGCGAATAAACGGTTTGGTTGAACAGCGGGCACGCGCCGTATTCTTTGGCAAGGTTCACCGATGCTTTGAGCAGGTAATACTGCATGGCTTCAAAGGTACGGTGGGTCAGGCCGAGTGCGGAATCATCGCTGTAACGGACGCCGTTTTTCGCCAGATAGTAGGCGTAGTTGATGACACCGATGCCGAGCGTGCGGCGGTTCATGGTCGCGGTGCGGGCGGCTTCAACCGGATAGTCTTGATAATCCAGCAAGGCATCGAGAGCGCGCACGGTCAAATCAGCAAGCCCTTCCAGCTCGTCTAAGCTGTTTAATGCACCCAAGTTGAAGGCAGACAGGGTACACAGGGCAATTTCGCCGTTCGGGTCGTTGATGTTGTCCAGCGGTTTGGTTGGCAGGGCGATTTCCATGCACAAGTTGGACTGGTGCACGGGCGCGACGCGCGGGTCAAACGGGCTGTGCGTGTTGCAATGATCAACGTTTTGGATGTAGATACGTCCCGTTCCAGCACGTTCCTGCATCAGCGTGGAGAACAAATCGGTAGCCGACAAGGTACGTTTGCGGATGTTCGGGTCTTGCTCGTATTTCGTGTAAAGACGCTCGAATTCGTCTTGGTCGGCAAAGAACGCGTCGTACAGGCCGGGGACTTCATTGGGCGAGAACAGCGTGATGTTGCCGCCTTTAATCAGGCGTGTGTACAGCAGGCGGTTGATTTGTACGCCGTAATCAAGCTGGCGGATGCGGTTATCTTCCACGCCGCGGTTGTTTTTCAATACCAACAGGCTTTCGGCTTCGATGTGCCACAAGGGGTAGAACAAGGTTGCCGCGCCGCCGCGTACGCCGCCTTGCGAGCAGGACTTAACCGCTGCTTGGAACATTTTGAAGAATGGGATACAGCCGGTGTGTTGCGCTTCGCCGCCGCGGATTTCGCTGCCCAAGCCGCGGATACGTCCGGCGTTGATGCCGATGCCTGCGCGTTGGGAAACGTATTTCACAATCGCGCTCGTGGTAGCATTGATGGAGTCGAGGCTGTCGTCACACTCAATCAGTACGCAGCTTGAGAATTGACGGGTAGGCGTACGCACGCCGCTCATAATCGGGGTCGGCAGCGATACTTTGAATGTGGAAACGGCGTCGTAAAAGCGTTTGACGTAATCCAAACGGGTCTCTTTCGGGTATTTGCTGAAGAGACACATGGCCACCAAAATGTATAAAAACTGCGGCGTTTCATAAATTTGGCGGGTAACGCGGTTTTGAACCAGATATTTGCCTTCGAGCTGCTTCACGGCAGCATAAGAGAAGGTCATATCGCGGCTGTGGTCGATATAGGCATTCAGCTCGTCGAATTCTTCACGGCTGTAATCTGCGATGATGTGGCGGTCGGATTTGCCTGCTTCGGTCAGTTTTTTAACGTGATCGTAGAGATGAGGCGGTTCGAATTCGCCATAAGCGATTTTGCGCAGATGGAAAATGGCGAGGCGGGCGGCCAGATATTGATAATCGGGCGTATCTTGTGAGATCAGGTCGGCCGCGGCCTTGATGATGGTCTCATGGATATCGTCGGTACGGATACCGTTGTAAAACTGAATATGTGATTTGAGCTCGACTTGCGATACGGAGACGTTTTTTAAGCCTTCCGCCGCCCAAGTAACAACGCGGTGGATTTTGTCTAAATTGATATCTTCCAAGCGTCCGTCGCGTTTGGTTACTTTAATATTCGTTGCTGCATTCATTGTTCAGTCTCCCCATTAAAAAACACAAGATACGGTATGTGATTGCTTTGAACGGCACAATATAATGTATTTTTCTTTGTTTAACTAGACTTGACAATGCGCTTTTTTCGGGGGCTGATTAAGGAGGGGGAAGGCTCGGGCTAGGTTTCATGTGGCTTTGTGGCGATTTGGCATTATTTTGAGTTTGCATCACATTTGGTCAGACATTGGCTAGAGGCTTATGAAATAAAGAAATTTATATTCGGCGTCTGTCTAAATGGAAGGAGTGTTAAATTTTGCAAAGCAAGAAGGATAATGTCGTAATTACTGACAATCGTCTGTCATGCAACGCATTAGGCGGTTTGTTAATGTATCAGGCGAGGCATATAATGGAAGAACTATCCGACCTAAACCGGGAGCGAATCATGTTGGCATTTAAAACTTTAGGTTCTGCACTGGCTGTGTTTGCCCTATTGAGCTTGGGTACTTATTCTGCCGAAGCGGCGGCCAAACCGCATGGCCATCATGTGAGCAAACACCAACAGGCGAAGAAAAACAAATTGCATCCTGCTTGTAAGAGATACCTTGAGCGCCGTGCCGCTTGGTATCGCTACAAAGGCAACAAGGCCGAATTGAGGGAAAACCGTAAAGCGGCAAAAGCATTCCGCGGTTTGCCTTATGCCGAGCAAAAAATTCAATGCCAAGCTGCTTATCAGGCATTTGATGATTTTGATCACGGTAAATTCCGCCGCCGTTAATCATCTGATTTAAACAAAGGCCGTCTGAAACATTCAGACGGCCTTTGATATTTATTTCTCAACAATGATTTTGTTTTCGGCTTGAGGCTCGTATTGGGTGGATTCATCACCGTAATACAACACGCCCAGCTTAATGGGGATGCGGCCTTGCGATTTGCGGTGGGCATTGGAATCGCGCAGGGAGTAGGCGCAACCGCAATATTCTTGTTGGTAGAAATGCTCGCGTTTGCTGATTTCAATCATGCGTGCGCTGCCGCCGCCTTTGCGCCAGTTGAAATCCCAATAAACCAAGTCATCGTACGGCTCGGCGGCGCGATGGCCGCAGCCGTTGATCTGTTTCATGTCTTTCCAGCGTGAAATGCCCAGTGAGCTGGTGAAAACATGGAAGCCGTTTTCATGGGCGTATTGCGCCGCTTTTTCAAAACGCATGTCGAAACACATGGTGCAGCGGATACCGCGTTCGGGTTCAAATTCCATGCCTTTGGCTTTGGCGAACCATTCTTTACGGTCGTTTTCGTAGTCGTCGTCTTTATCGACAAAGGGGATGCCGAATTTGTCCGCAAAGCGCATATTTTCTTCTTTGCGCAACATATATTCTTTGTGCGGATGGATATTGGGGTTGTAAAAATAAATGGTGTAGTCGATGCCGCTGGCAAGCATGGCTTCCATCACTTCGCCGGAACATGGAGCGCAGCAGGAATGCAGTAAGACTTTTTTATGGCCGCCCGGTGGAACGAGGATAGGGCGGTCAATATCGGTAACGATGGGAGTGTTTAATTCGGTCATGGTTGGATTCTATTTATTGTTAAGTGTTTCAGACGGCCTTGGGTATTGAGGCCGTCTGAAATATAAGATGAAGCATATATTTTAACAGAGCTACACTTTATGGAACAGTTTACTACTGCTTTTCTTTTTCGTTCAATGGCTTGAACTCTTGCGCATCTAGAGGCGGGGCTGCGAAGATGGTGTCTGGATTGGGGTGTGCCGCAAATTCTGCCAGCAGGTTGCGATAGTCCAGCGACTGCTTCATCAGTTCGGCAGCGGCGGTACGCAGATTGTTCACGTCTTCCGGCGGCAGATAGAAACTGGTCGGGATATTCAACACCTTGTCCCTCAGCTGGGATGGCGGAAGGTTTTTGAGATTCAGGCTGACGAAAGAGAAATAGATGTCTTCGTTCTGTTTGTCTTTGTTCCATTGGTCGACAAAAGCCCTGAAGCGACGCAAAGATTCTTGCGAATGTTGGTCGATCGGGATATTCACGATGGCGGAAACAACATCGCGGAAACCGGGTACGGCCGCGCTTTTATCCAAATCGCTGCTGACTTCGTTTTGGGCATTGACGTTGATGACGACAATATGGCGGATTTTGTTTTGTTTGATTTTATGCGTCAGGAGTTTTTCCGGATACATTTCCGTCATGTCCAAAAGGCTGCGCATACCCAGATTGTCGGTCAAGCCGCCGTCGATAAGGTGGATGTAGGGACGGTTTTTGCTGTCGCTGTATTTTTGGAAACGCTCGAGAAATTCTTTTCGGGTTTGCAGTTGTTTTTTACCGGCTTCGCTGTCGGAGACAATTTGCAGCGGCGGCGTGTATTGGCAATGGCCGCCGTTGTTATTGAGCGTAATCGGTGCAAACACCATAGGCACGGAGCTTGAAGCGGCAACGGCGCGGGCAAGTCGCAAGTCGGCCAAGTCGATACACATCGGGTCGAAATATTCCTGCGTGAAATTAAAACGCTCGCCTATGCCCATATCGGTGGCGGAAATGATGGCAAACGGGCCTTTGGCATTTTTTTCCAAATCACGGAAAGTGGTTTTGCCGAAAAGGTAGTTTTCAAATTGCTCCTGTAACAGATCGCCGCGTCCGTATTCAGGCGAGGCCAGTCGGGGCAGGTTGGACATGGAAAAGGCTTGTTTGACGACTTGGCGTTGGAAGTTTTGGTGTAGGAAACGTTTATAAAACAAGGGAATGGTTTCTTCGCCCTTGAGTGCAAAATAAGCCGCCAAAACCGAACCGCCGGATACGCCGACCACCACATCGACATGCGACATCAAAGATTGTTTTTTGCCGCCGATGGTAATCTGTTGCTTATGAAGCTGCTCCAACACGCCATAACCCAATGCCGCCGCGCGCGTGCCGCCTCCGGAGAACATCAATACAATAAGCGTATCGTCTTCGTCGTTGCGCTGAAGCCGGCTGGTTTCAAAGCGGTAGCCGCGTTGCAGGTCGACCGTATCAATACCGGTGACAGGCTGATATTTCACCAGCGAGCAGGCGGATAATAGGGCTGCGGAGAGCAGGGAAAGAGCGGATTTAAAAGGGAATTTCGGCATAAACACAGGAAAGTCGGTTGTTCATTCAAAACGGATTATAAAGGTTTTTAGATGGCCTTTATAGAAGGCGGATTTTCAGACGGCCTTTTTGCGTCGATTTTCCGTTATAATCGACACAATCTTTATCTTTCCAAACCCTTATGGCGCAACCAAACCGCATCAACCACGAACCTATCTTTCTGCTTGCTTCCGCCCCGTGGCGCGAGAGCAGCTTGTGGGTGGAGGCTTTCAGCCGCCGTTATGGGCGGGTGGCTTTGTTGGCCAGAAGCGCGCGCAAACGGCAGAGTGAATTGCGCGGCGTGTTGGTGCCGTTTGTGCCGGTGAGCGCGTCTTGGTATGGCTCGCAAGAGTTGAAGACTTTGCATCGCGCCGAATGGATAGGCGGGTGGCCGCAGCCACAGGGCAGGGCTTTGTTCAGCGGATTGTATGTGAACGAGTTGATGCTGAAATTGACCGTCCGCGAAGATCCGTTGCCCGAGCTTTACGATGTTTTGGCGGAAACCATGAAAACCATCTGCTGCGAGGCCAACCATATTGCCGCTTTGCGCCGTTTTGAGTGGTCGCTGTTGACACGCTTGGGATTTGCCCCCGATTTGTTCCATGACGGCAACGGCAATGAAATCAACAGCGATGAAACTTATTGGCTCACGCCTGAAGAAGCTGTGGTTCCCCTGGCCGAGGCCGACCGTTTCCATGCGCTCAATAAGGGCGTGGCCGTATTGGGCGCGACTTTAATCGATTTGAGGGAAGGCAGTTTTGTTCATCAGGAAAGCCTCGGTCAGGCTTTGAAAGTAACGCGGCTTTTGATTGACAACCTTCTCCCCGAGGGCATCAAATCTCGGCAGGTTTTGCAGCAGTTGCAGCAGTTTGGTTTGGGCAGTTGAATTTTTTCAGACGGCCTTTGGTAGGTGAAGATTCAGGCCGTCTGAAACCTTAAAGAAAGGACATTATTATGTTGTTAGGCGTAAACATCGACCATATTGCCACCGTCCGCAATGCGCGCGGTACGATTTATCCCAGCCCTGTCGAAGCGGCGCTGATTGCGGAAACCCACGGCGCAGATTTGATTACCATGCACTTGCGTGAAGACCGCCGCCATATTAAAGATGCGGACGTGTTCGCCGTTAAAAACGCCATCCGCACGCGCCTGAATTTGGAAATGGCGCTGACGGAAGAAATGCTGGAAAACGCGCTCAACGTCATGCCGGAGGATGTGTGCCTCGTTCCTGAAAAACGCCAAGAAGTGACCACCGAAGGCGGTTTGGACGTATTGGCGCAACAGGATAAAGTGGCCGAGTTCACCAAAATCCTGACCGATGCAGGCATCCGCGTGTCCTTGTTTATCGATGCCGACAACGCGCAAATCCAAGCCGCTTATGATGTCGGCGCGCCCGTTATTGAGTTGCACACCGGCGCGTATGCCGATGCGCACGGCCACGCCGAGCAAATGAAACAATTCGAGCGCATTCAAAACGGCGCGCATTACGCCAGCGATTTGGGTTTGGTCGTCAACGCCGGACACGGCCTGACCATTCACAACGTTACGCCGATCGCTCAAATCCTCGCCATCCGCGAACTGAACATCGGACATTCACTGATTTCCCAAGCACTCTTCCTCGGCCTGCCAGAAGCTGTCCGCCAGATGAAGGAAGTCATGTTCAGAGCCAGAATGCTGCCTTAACGGCATCAGCCATACCGGCTAAGGCAATTGGCTTTGGCCGGTATTCACACTTTCAGACGGCCTGACTATTTAAACAAGGAGCAGACCCATGATTTACGGAATCGGTACAGACATTGTTTCCCTCAAACGCATTATCCGCCTGAACAAAAAATTCGGACTGGTATTTGCGCAACGCATTCTCAGCCCGGAAGAGCTGTTGGAATTTCCGCAGGCAGGCAAACCGGTCAACTATCTTGCCAAACGCTTTGCCGCCAAAGAGGCTTTTGCCAAAGCCGTCGGTACGGGTATACGCGGCGTGGTGTCTTTCCGCAATATCGGTGTCGGACATGACGCATTGGGCAAACCAGAGTTGTTTTTTGCACCTGCTTTGACCAAATGGCTGGAAGAACAGGGTATCCGAAGCTGCCATCTCAGTATGAGCGATGAAGAGGATACCGTTATGGCTTTTGTCATTGCGGAAAAATAAGGCCGGATTTAAGTATTCTGAAATAGAAAATTCTTTTCAGACGGCCTGAAGGGTTAGGTATTTGTTGAAGGTCGGGCGTATAGGCCCGACATCGTTTTTTTACGCATAAATCGGCAGGTGTCGCTGCCTGCCGCATATAAGAATAAGCTCATGATGACTGAAGACACACGTCCATTGGTGCAAGTGGTAGCCGGAATTTTACTCGACCAAAACGGCCGCTACCTGCTCAGTTCCCGCCCAGAGGGTAAACCGTATGCCGGTTATTGGGAATTTGCCGGAGGCAAGGTTGAGGCAGGCGAAAGCGATTTTCAAGCCTTGCAGCGCGAGTTTGAAGAAGAACTCGGCATCCGTATCCTTGCCGCTACGCCGTGGCTGACCAAAGTCCATTCCTACGAACACGCACATGTACGCCTGCATTTTTTATGGGTGGAAGCCAACCAATGGACGGGCGAAATCCAATCGAGGGAAGGGCAGAAATGGGCATGGCAAAAGGCAGGGGATTTTACCGTTGCGCCGATGTTGCCTGCCAATAGCGCATTATTACGTTCCCTCTCTATTCCGCGCCAGCTTCAAGGCCGTCTGAAAAGCGGATTCTGCGGTCAAAACAGCATGGGCGAATATCATGTTGCACCGTATCTGTCGGCTCAGCATCAAACCGCATCTGCCGTATTGCTGGATTTTGCCGATTGGCAACAAGGCAAGCCGATAGAAGCACCCAGCGTATGGCCAATCATTGAAAATGCCGAACAATGGCAGCAGGTGCAAAATGCCGATGCTGTCGTATGGAAAGTAGCGAATGAAGCGGCAGCCAAGCAAGTTGTCGATATTTTGGCGCAAGGTGTGGCTACGCCGTTGATTGCGGCAGCTCCCGAGAGTATGGTTTCCATTTATCGTGAACAGTGGCAGAGCATGGGTGTGCATGCCGTTTTGACCAATAATGACATTGAGGCCGTCTGAAATGAGTAAAAATCAAAAACTACTGATTGCCGCTGTTTTACTGATTGTGTTTGCGGCGGCCAAACTGCTGCTCCTGGATTGGTGGCAACGGCAACAGTCAAAAGCGAATGTAGTCGAATGTAGTCTGACACAAGGCTGCGTCCTGCCTGACGGTTCAAAAGTACGAGCGACCTCCATCAATACACACGAGCCTTTTGATATTGTGGTTGAGAATGTGCCGAAGAATACGGGCGCGGTCAGTATCAGTTTCAGTATGAAAAACATGGACATGGGCTTCAATCGCTACAACCTGACGCAACAATCGCCGCAAAGTTGGCAGGCTGTGCAAGTCCGCTTGCCGTTTTGCGTCGAAGGCCGCCATGATTACACTGTCGACATTACCATTGGCAAACAGACTTTTCAGACGGCATTTAGTGCAGAGTAGTCATCAGGCAAAGGCCGTCTGAAAATTTAAAGGCAAAAATTTTAATTTTTTTCAGACGGCATATTTAAAAGTTCTTTATAAATGAATTAATTATAAATTATTTTTAGATAGATTGTTTACAATCATTCTGACTATCAGTCAAAAGTACAAAACGGACAGAAGCTAGGCCACATAAGGATTTGATGTGGTACAGCCTGTCCGTTTTTTACATTTGTTGCAAAAAAATCGTTTATTAATAACTGAATTTTTTATAATTTTTTTGAAAAAAGTGTTTGACAAGACCGGTTTTATTTTTTAAATTTGTTTCCATAAATAAAAACTACATCGCACTACAAAGGAACATCATCATGAATCTGTATCAAACCACTCTCTCTTGTTATAGATTTTCTCCCGTCTCTGCCACTCCCGTCGCCGCCAGTTTATTGGCAGTCCCGACGGTCTGAAGGCTCTCAACCCGAATCCAGTTTCCGCATTCCTACGAACGCTTCGGGTTTTAAAATATCTGTATCCCCAACAGTCATTCATATATTGATTAATAAAAATTAAAAAACGTATACCCCCCGCTTCAGCCTTATTGTATTTATTGGTCTTGATAACTATTTGTATTTATTGGTTTTAAATTTTTTGGATGGTTGATGATTGAAATTTTATAGGCCGTCTGAAAACAGTTTTTAAAACGATTATTTCTTTTTAAACGGTTCGTTTTAAGTTGTGAAAAACCGAGCCGTCCGATTAATACTGAAAAAAGTCTATAAAGGAGAAATTATGATGAGCCAACACTCTGCCGGAGCGCGTTTCCGTCAAGCTGTGAAAGAATCAAATCCACTTGCCGTAGTCGGTTGCGTCAATGCTTATTTTGCACGATTGGCTACTCAAAGCGGTTTCAAAGCGATTTACCTGTCCGGCGGCGGAGTGGCAGCCTGCTCTTGCGGTATCCCTGATTTGGGCATTACCACAATGGAAGACGTGCTGATTGACGCGCGACGCATTACGGACAACGTAGATACGCCTTTGCTGGTGGACATCGATGTAGGTTGGGGCGGTGCATTCAATATTGCCCGTACTATTCGTAACTTTGAACGCGCTGGTGTTGCAGCGGTTCACATCGAAGATCAGGTAGCGCAAAAACGCTGCGGCCACCGTCCGAACAAAGCCATCGTTTCTAAAGATGAAATGGTCGACCGTATCAAAGCTGCCGTAGATGCGCGTGTTGATGAGAACTTCGTGATTATGGCGCGTACCGATGCGCTGGCGGTAGAAGGTTTGGATGCCGCTATCGAACGCGCTCAGGCTTGTGTCGAAGCCGGTGCGGACATGATTTTCCCTGAAGCCATGACCGATTTGAAAATGTACCGCCAATTTGCAGATGCAGTGAAAGTGCCTGTATTGGCCAACATTACCGAGTTTGGTTCTACTCCGCTTTATACCCAAAGCGAGCTGGCTGAAAACGGCGTGTCGCTGGTTCTGTATCCGCTGTCATCGTTCCGCGCAGCAAGCAAAGCCGCTCTGAATGTTTATGAAGCGATTATGCGCGATGGCACTCAAGCCGCAGTGGTTGACACTATGCAAACTCGTGCCGAATTGTATGAGCATCTGAACTATCATGCCTTCGAGCAAAAACTGGATAAATTGTTTCAAAAATAAGTAACCGCTTTCAGACGGCCTTTCAACAAATCCGCATCGGCCGTCTGAAAAATAAAACCCATAAAAATACAAAGGAGAAATACCATGACTGAAACTACTCAAACCCCAACGTTCAAACCTAAAAAATCCGTTGCGCTTTCTGGCGTTGCGGCCGGTAATACCGCATTGTGTACCGTTGGCCGTACCGGTAACGATTTGAGCTATCGCGGTTACGACATTTTGGACTTGGCACAAAAATGCGAGTTTGAAGAAGTCGCCCACCTGCTGATTCACGGTCATTTGCCCAACAAATTCGAGCTGGCCGCTTATAAAGCCAAGCTCAAATCCATGCGCGGCCTGCCTATCCGTGTGATTAAAGTTTTGGAAAGCCTGCCTGCACATACCCATCCGATGGACGTGATGCGTACCGGCGTATCCATGCTGGGCTGCGTTCATCCTGAACGCGAAAGCCATCCGGAAAGCGAAGCGCGCGACATCGCCGACAAACTGATCGCCAGCCTCGGCAGCATCCTCTTGTACTGGTATCAATATTCGCACAACGGCAAACGCATTGAAGTTGAAAGCGACGAAGAGACCATCGGCGGTCATTTCCTGCATCTGTTGCACGGCAAACGCCCAAGCGAATCACACATCAAAGCCATGCACGTTTCACTGATTCTGTATGCAGAACACGAGTTCAACGCTTCTACCTTTACCGCCCGCGTAATTGCCGGTACAGGCTCTGATATGTACTCCTGCATTACCGGTGCAATCGGTGCGTTGAAAGGTCCGAAACACGGCGGCGCGAACGAAGTGGCTTACGATATTCAAAAACGATACCGCAATGCCGACGAAGCCGAAGCCGACATCCGCGAACGCATCGGCCGCAAAGAAATCGTGATCGGTTTCGGTCATCCGGTGTACACCATTTCCGACCCGCGCAACGTCGTCATTAAAGAAGTGGCACGCGGTTTGAGTAACGAAACCGGCGATATGCGCCTCTTTGACATTGCCGAACGCTTGGAAAGCGTGATGTGGGAAGAGAAAAAAATGTTCCCGAATCTGGACTGGTTCTCTGCCGTTTCCTACCAAAAATTGGGCGTACCGACCGCTATGTTCACACCGCTGTTCGTGATTTCCCGTACAACCGGTTGGAGCGCACACGTTCTCGAGCAACGCAAAGACGGCAAAATCATCCGTCCGAGCGCAAACTACACAGGCCCTGAAGATTTGGCATTCGTGGAGATTGAAAACCGCTAATATGCGTAACAGCAGGGTGGGCCGCCTGCCCGCCCCATCTCGAAATGCCGTTTGAAAACAATGAATAAATGATGTTTTCGTTTTTCGACGGCCTAGTGCAGTATGCGAGAGAGAGAGCCGGCCGTTTGGAAAACATGCTGCTCTGCTGTCGTCATTCCCATACAGGCAGAAATTCAAAAGGTGAAATGTTCTGCTGTAAAGAGTACTGAAAGATTTAAGTTTGGATTTCCGTCTATACGGGAATGATGGTAGCGGAGCAGCAATTTTTTTTCATACCGTGAATAGATTTCAGACAACAAGCAATAAAACAGAATTTATGATTTCAGACGGCCTGAAGGTCCGAATCAACAGGCTGTCTGAAACCTCAAACCAAAAAAATAATAGATTTAGGAGAACCGACATGACTGCCAACCAACGCTACCGCAAAGCTTTGCCCGGTACGGATTTGGAATATTACGACGCGCGTCAGGCGTGTGAAGACATCAAACCAGGCTCTTACGACAAGCTGCCGTACACAAGCCGCATCTTGGCTGAGAACTTGGTCAACCGCGCAGACAAAGTCGACCTGCCTACGCTGCAAAGCTGGCTGGGCCAGCTGATTGAGGGAAAACAGGAAATCGACTTCCCTTGGTATCCGGCACGCGTGGTGTGTCATGATATTCTGGGTCAGACAGCGTTGGTGGATTTGGCAGGCCTGCGCGATGCGATTGCCGAAAAAGGCGGCGATCCTTCCAAAGTGAATCCGGTGGTGCAAACCCAGCTTATCGTTGACCACTCTTTGGCCGTTGAATGCGGCGGTTACGATCCTGATGCCTTCCGCAAAAACCGCGAAATCGAAGACAGACGCAACGAAGACCGTTTCCACTTCATTAACTGGACAAAAACCGCATTTGAAAATGTGGACGTGATTCCGGCGGGCAACGGCATTATGCACCAAATCAACTTGGAAAAAATGTCGCCGGTTGTCCAAGTTAAAAACGGCGTAGCGTTCCCTGATACCTGTGTCGGTACTGACTCACATACGCCGCACGTCGATTCATTGGGCGTGATTTCCGTAGGCGTGGGCGGTCTGGAAGCCGAAACCGTAATGTTGGGCCGTGCATCCATGATGCGTCTGCCTGATATTGTCGGCGTTGAGCTGACCGGCAAACGCCAGCCGGGCATTACTGCCACTGACATTGTGTTGGCACTGACCGAATTCTTGCGTAAAGAGCGCGTGGTTGGCGCATTTGTCGAATTCTTCGGCGAAGGCGCAAGAAGCCTGTCCATCGGCGACCGTGCCACTATTTCCAACATGACCCCTGAGTTCGGCGCGACTGCCGCGATGTTCGCTATTGATGAGCAAACCATTGATTATTTGAAACTGACCGGTCGTGACGACGCGCAAGTGAAATTGGTAGAAATCTACGCCAAAACCGCAGGCTTGTGGGCAGATGCCTTGAAAACCGCCGTTTATCCTCGCGTTTTGAAATTTGATTTGAGCAGCGTAACTCGCAACATGGCAGGCCCAAGTAACCCACATGCCCGTTTTGCGACTGCTGATTTGGCCAGCAAAGGCTTGGCAAAACCTTACGAAGAGCCTTCAGACGGCCAAATGCCTGACGGTGCAGTGATTATTGCCGCGATTACTTCATGTACCAATACTTCCAATCCGCGCAACGTTGTCGCCGCCGCGCTGTTGGCACGTAATGCCAACCGTCTTGGCTTGCAACGCAAACCTTGGGTGAAATCTTCGTTTGCCCCGGGCTCAAAAGTAGCCGAAATCTATTTGAAAGAAGCAGGCCTGCTGCCTGAAATGGAAAAACTCGGCTTCGGTATTGTTGCCTTCGCATGTACCACCTGTAACGGCATGAGCGGCGCGCTGGATCCGAAAATCCAAAAAGAAATCATCGACCGCGATTTGTACGCCACCGCCGTATTGTCAGGCAACCGCAACTTCGACGGCCGTATCCATCCGTATGCGAAACAGGCTTTCCTCGCTTCGCCTCCGTTGGTCGTTGCCTACGCGCTGGCAGGCAGCATCCGTTTCGATATTGAAAACGACGTACTCGGCGTTGCAGACGGCAAAGAAATCCGCCTGAAAGATATTTGGCCTACCGATGAAGAAATTGATGCCATCGTTGCCGAATATGTGAAACCGCAACAATTCCGCGACGTTTATATCCCGATGTTTGACACCGGCACGGCGCAAAAAGCACCAAGCCCGCTGTACGACTGGCGTCCTATGTCCACCTATATCCGCCGCCCACCTTACTGGGAAGGCGCACTGGCAGGGGAACGCACATTGAGCGGTATGCGCCCGCTGGCGATTTTGCCCGACAACATCACCACTGACCATCTCTCGCCATCCAATGCGATTTTGGCCAGCAGTGCTGCAGGCGAATATTTGGCAAAAATGGGTTTGCCTGAAGAAGACTTCAACTCTTACGCAACCCACCGCGGCGACCACTTGACCGCCCAACGCGCAACCTTCGCCAATCCGAAACTGTTTAACGAAATGGTGAGAAATGAAGACGGCAGCGTACGCCAAGGCTCGCTGGCACGCGTTGAACCCGAAGGTCAAGTGATGCGTATGTGGGAAGCCATCGAAACCTATATGAACCGTAAACAGCCGCTCATCATCATTGCCGGTGCGGACTACGGTCAAGGCTCAAGCCGCGACTGGGCTGCAAAAGGCGTACGCCTCGCCGGTGTGGAAGCGATTGTTGCCGAAGGCTTCGAGCGTATCCACCGCACCAACTTGATCGGTATGGGCGTATTGCCGCTGCAATTCAAACCGGGTACCAACCGCCGCACCCTGCAACTGGACGGTACGGAAACCTACGACGTTGTCGGCGAACGCAGACCGCGCTGCGACCTGACCCTCGTGATTCACCGTAAAAACGGCGAAACCGTCGAAGTTCCGGTTACCTGCCGCCTCGATACCGCAGAAGAAGTGTTGGTATATGAAGCCGGTGGCGTGTTGCAACGTTTCGCACAAGACTTCTTAGAAGGAAATGCAGCGTAAGGTAAATCGGGTATCGTCAAAATGCCCGGGCTACGCTCAAAAAGGTTTTCAGACGGCCTCGAATGTTTGAGGGGTCGTCTGAAAAAACCATACTAGAAATACAAAGGAGAACTCGAAATGCCGCAAATTAAAATTCCAGCCGTTTACTACCGCGGCGGTACATCTAAAGGCATTTTCTTCAAACGTACCGATCTGCCGGCCGCAGCGCAGGAAGCAGGCGAGGCACGCGACAAAATCCTCTTGCGCGTACTCGGCAGCCCCGACCCTTACGGCAAACAGATTGACGGTTTGGGCAATGCCAGTTCGTCCACCAGCAAGGCCGTGATTTTGGACAAATCCGAACGCACCGATCACGATGTCGATTATTTGTTCGGACAAGTTTCCATCGACAAACCTTTTGTCGATTGGAGCGGCAACTGCGGCAATCTGACCGCCGCCGTGGGCGCATTTGCCATCGAGCAAGGCTTGGTCGATAAATCCAAAATCCCTTCAGACGGCCTGTGTACCGTCAAAATCTGGCAGAAAAACATCGAAAAAACCATTATTGCCCATGTACCGATGCAAAACGGCGCAGTTTTGGAAACAGGCGATTTCGAGCTTGACGGCGTAACGTTTCCGGCTGCCGAAGTACAAATCGAATTTTTAGATCCGGCCGATGGCGAAGGCAGTATGTTCCCAACCGGCAATTTGGTCGATGAAATTGATGTGCCGAATATAGGCCGTCTGAAAGCCACGCTTATCAATGCCGGTATTCCAACCATTTTCCTGAATGCCGCAGATTTGGGCTATACAGGCAAAGAGTTGCAAGACGACATCAACAACGATGCCGCAGCCCTGGAAAAATTTGAAACCATCCGCGCATATGGCGCGCTGAAAATGGGTTTGATCAGCGACGTATCCGAAGCTGCCACTCGTGCCCATACTCCGAAAGTCGCTTTTGTCGCCCCTGCGGCCGATTACACCGCTTCAAGCGGTAAAAACGTCAAAGCTGCCGACATCGACTTATTGGTACGCGCGCTGAGCATGGGCAAATTGCACCACGCCATGATGGGCACCGCTTCAGTTGCCATCGCTACCGCCGCCGCCGTGCCCGGAACGCTGGTCAACCTTGCAGCCGGAGGCGGAGCGCGTAAAGAAGTCCGTTTCGGTCATCCGTCAGGCACACTGCGTGTCGGTGCCGCCGCCGAATGTCAGGACGGACAATGGACGGCCACCAAAGCGGTCATGAGCCGTAGCGCACGCGTGATTATGGAAGGACAAGTCCGAGTGCCGGAAGATTGCTTTTAAGTTTTCAGACGGCCAAGCCATTAAACAAGGCCGTCTGAAAACCAAATAAGCAGATTTTAGTCAGGTAGCGATACCTGCAATGGAGATTAGGATTGGGCATGAAGCCTGACTAAACACCAAACCAAAGGCAATCTGGAAAGCTCTCAAATGTTTTTGCTCTTTTCAGACGGCCTGAAACCAAAAAAACAATCAAAAATTCAAAGGAGAAACACCATGTCCAACCAACTCATTCTTGTTCTGAACTGCGGCAGCTCTTCACTCAAAGGTGCCGTTATCGACCGTAAAAACGGTAAAGTTCTCTTAAGCTGTCTCGGCGAACGTTTGGGTACGCCCGAAGCAGTCATTACGTTCAGCAAAGACGGCAAAAAATGCCAAACAGCTTTGACCAGCCGTAACGATCATGCCGGTGCCGTAGGTATGCTGTTGAAAGAGCTTGAAAAACACGGCCTGCACGACCGTATTAAAGCCATTGGTCACCGTATTGCCCACGGCGGCGAAAAATACAGCGAGTCTGTTTTGATCGACCAAGCGGTAATGGACGAGCTCAATGCCTGCATTCCGCTCGCTCCGCTACACAACCCTGCCAATATCAACGGCATTTTGGCTGCACAAGAGCATTTCCCAGGCCTGCCCAATGTCGGCGTGATGGATACTTCATTCCACCAAACCATGCCCGAGCGTGCCTACACTTATGCCGTTCCGCGCGAATTGCGTAAAAAATACGCTTTCCGCCGCTACGGTTTCCACGGTACCAGTATGCGTTACGTCGCCCCTGAAGCTGCACGCATCTTGGGCAAACCGTTGGAAGATATCCGCATGATTATTGCCCACTTAGGCAACGGCGCATCCATTACCGCCATTAGAAACGGCAAATCCGTTGACACCAGTATGGGCTTCACGCCGATCGAAGGCTTGGTAATGGGTACGCGCTGCGGAGACATCGACCCGGGCGTATACAGCTATCTGACTTCACACGCCGGTTTGGATGTTGCACAAGTTGATGAAATGCTGAACAAAAAATCAGGCTTGCTCGGTATTTCCGAACTCTCCAACGACTGTCGTTCTTTGGAAATCGCTGCAGATGAAGGCCATGAAGGCGCACGCTTGGCTCTGGAAGTAATGACTTACCGCCTTGCCAAATACATTGCTTCGATGGCAGTAGCTTGTGGCGGCGTTGACGCGCTCGTGTTTACCGGCGGTATCGGCGAAAACTCGCGTAATATCCGCGCCAAAACCGTTTCCTACTTGGATTTCTTAGGTCTGCACATCGACACCAAAGCCAATATGGACAAACGCTACGGCAACTCCGGTATCATCAGCCCGACAGGTTCTATGCCGGCTGTTTTGGTCGTTCCAACCAATGAAGAGCTGATGATTGCCCATGATACGGCTCAATTGGCCGGCTTTATGGAAGAAGCAGGCTAGAGCGGAGATTTTCTTAGACCATAAACAATAAAAAGTGCGGATTCATCATCCGCACTTTTTTAATTACATCTTAATCAAGCCACTTGGGTTTGATGTTCGTCGCCGTTGCGCTCACGAACTGCGCCCAATCGGTAAACGGTTTCGCCTTGTTCGCTCAAGAATGCCTGTACCGCATCGGCATCTTCTTTGGCAATGATAACGACCATGCCGATACCGCAGTTAAATGTACGGTACATTTCTTGGGTTTCCACATTGCCTGCTTTTTGCAGCCATTGGAACAGTTTAGGCAATTCCCACGCTTTGGCATCGATTTGTGCGACGGTATTTTCAGGCAAAACGCGAGGTACGTTTTCAGTAATGCCGCCGCCGGTAATATGGGCCATGCCTTTAATGGTGAATTTTTCCAAAGCGGCAAGGATAGGTTTCACATACAGGCGGGTAGGGGCGATGATAGCTTCGCGCAAGGTTTTGCCGTTGTCGAATTCCGCATCCAAATCGGGGTCGTCGCGCTCGATGATTTTGCGTACCAGAGAGTAGCCGTTGGAGTGTGCGCCGTTGGAAGCCAAGCCCAAAACAACGTCTCCGGCCTGAATGCTGCGGCCGTTGATGACGCGTTCTTTTTCAACCACGCCGACGGCAAAACCGGCCAAGTCGTATTCGCCTTCGGGATACATGCCCGGCATTTCGGCAGTTTCACCGCCAATCAAAGCGCAACCGGATTCTTCGCAGCCTTGGGCGATGCCTTTAATCACATCAGTCGCGCGGGCAACATCCAGTTTGCCGCAAGCGAAATAGTCCAAGAAGAACAAAGGTTCTGCACCTTGAACCAAAATGTCGTTGACGCTCATGGCAACCAAATCGATGCCGACGGTATCGTGTTTGTCCCAGTCGAATGCCAGTTTCAGCTTGGTGCCGACGCCGTCCGTACCGGAAACCAATACCGGATTTTTGTATTTTTTGCCGATTTCGACCAAAGCGCCGAAACCGCCCAAATCACCCAACACTTCAGGGCGCATTGTACGCTTGGCAAAAGGTTTGATGTTTTCGACCAGTTGATCGCCTGCGTCGATATCCACGCCTGCGTCACGATAGCTCAAAGAAGTGCTCATTGGATTTCCTTATTCGGGTATGGGGGTAGATTGTCGGAGCGTATTTTATCTTAAATTGGAGGATTCAGGCTGAATTTTTTGGCATTATTGTCAACAATTTTTATTTTATCTTAATAGCCGTCTCACTTTCAGACGGCCTTTGTGAATCTGTTATACTGCTTATTTATTTTGAAAACCTTAAGCATCAACTGGGGAATACCTTTTTATGTATCAAAAGAAAACGCGCGGCGCAAAACCGTGGATTATTATGGCTTGCGTCATCGCAGCCTTTATTTGGCTTTTATATGCCTTGGGCGATGTTTTGACGCCGTTTATTGTGGCCGCCGTTTTGGCCTATGTTTTGAATCCCTTGGTTGAGTGGCTGCAATTGAAGCGTATCCGTCGCGCGCCGGCCTCTATGATTATTATGGCACTGGCTTTGCTGATATTGCTGTCGTTGGTTTTGATTATCGTACCTATGTTGTTGAACCAGTTTAACAATCTGGCCGAACGCCTGCCACAAATCGTGGGCTTTGTTCAAAACAAACTGCTGCCGTGGCTCAACAGCGTCAGCGGGGATTATATTCAAATCGATCAAGAATCGATTATTGCATGGTTGCAGTCGCATACGGATGAGTTGAGCAATACGCTCAAAGAATGGATTCCTACCTTGATGCGTCAAAGCGGCAACGTGATCAGCGGCGTCAGCAATTTGGTGTTGTTGCCTTTGTTGCTATATTACTTCTTGTTGGATTGGAAACGCTGGTCTTCCGGAATCAGCAAACTGGTTCCACGCCGTTTTATCGAGACCTACACGCGTATCAGCGGCAATATGGATGAAGTTTTGGGCGAGTTTCTGCGCGGCCAGCTGATGGTTATGATGATTATGGGCTTGGTTTATGGCTTGGGCTTGATGCTGGTCGGTTTGGATTCCGGCTTTGCCATCGGTATGATTGCCGGTATTTTGGTATTTATTCCGTATTTGGGCGCATTTACCGGCCTTTTGCTGGCAACAATCGCCGCGCTTTTGCAATATGGCTCATGGCAGGGCTTGTTGATGGTCTGGGCTGTATTCGGTGTCGGCCAATTCTTGGAAAGCTTCTTCATTACACCTAAAATCGTCGGCGACCGCATCGGTTTGTCGCCTTTCTGGGTAATTTTCTCGTTGATGGCTTTCGGACAACTGATGGGTTTTGTCGGTATGCTTGCCGGCCTGCCGCTTGCCGCCGTAACATTGGTTTTATTGCGTGAAGGCGCATCTGCCTATTTCGGCAGCCATTTCTACAAACATAAATAAATCAATAATATTAAGGCCGTCTGAAATCCAAGTTTCAGACGGCCATTGATAACAAAGGAAGTCTATATGTTAGCCATTATCGGTGGCAGCGGTTTGACCAAACTGCCGGAACTTGAAATTACTGAACGAAAAATTGTACGCACTCCATACGGCTTAACCAGCAGCCCTATTTTGTTCGGCAGGTTGGGGCGCTTGGATATTGTTTTCCTCGCCCGACACGGCTTTAGCCATACCATCGCGCCGCATGAAATCAACTACCGCGCCAATATCTGGGCGTTACACTCTTTAGGCGTCGAAAACATCATTGCCATTTCTTCAGTCGTCGGTATCAATCCCGATTTTGAAAACGGCAGTTTGGTGTTGCCGGACGATTTGATCGACTATACCTATGGCCGTAAAGATACTTTTTTTGAAGGCCAAGAATGTCCGGTTGTCCATACCGATTTTTTCAACCCTTATTGCGATGAATTACGACAAGAATTGTTGAATATCACGAAAGCGCACAATGTGCCGATTTACGACTCCGCCGTTTATGGCTGTCTGCAAGGCCCGCGCCGTCCAACCCGCGCAGAAATCGTCCGTTATCGACGTGACGGCGTAGATGTACTCGGTATGACCGGCATGCCCGAAGCCGTTTTGGCTAGGGAGTTAAAAATGGCCTATGCCCACTTTTGCAGCGTCAGCAGCATTGATTGCTTTGATAGTGGAATAGGGACTGAGGGCTGTAATGAACAGACTTCTATGACGATGACGAAAATCCGACAATTATTGAATGGTTTGTAACTGATAATGCCGTCTGAAATGATGTTTTCAGACGGCATTGTTTATTTAAGAAGCTGTTTCTCGCGCCCAATGGGGCAGGGAGGCTTTTTGTTTGCGGAACGAGGCAAGTTTCATACCACGACATTTTTCAAAAATTAATTCAACCCCGCTTTGCAGCTGCAAAATTAAATTGGTATGCGTTTCTGTTTTAATAAAGTCAATATTGCGTTGCACCAATCGCTGAATAACAGCATAAACATCAAGGCAGCCATTTGCAAAAAACCACGGATTCAACTTTACCCAACGGCCACCGCTTAATGCAGCATCAGGCTGAAAATCAGCGCGAATCTGAGTCAGCCGATTGTCGGAGAAATGCAGTTCGATATCGCCATAAAGCCAAATATTCCAGCCATTTTGCACCAACAAGCCTTTAGGGACGCAATCAGGCGCAGGAAACATCTGCAAAATAGACTCCGCCGATTGTCCGATTTCCAGATAGTCAAATCGGCCGGTATACAAAAAATCATAAATATCAACGGCAATAGGAAAGTGGTAACGCATGGCAATAACCATAGAAAAGCAATTCACCTAGCTATCTTAAACTTAAAATATAATGAAATCAATTCTTATTACTATTTATTCAGTATAAGAAAGGCCGTCTGAAATTCAGACGGCCTTGTAGCTTTGGCTTAAACCGATATTTTGGTTTACTCAGCCTTTAAATCAGCCACGCACTGCTTATCGCGTGCCTCAAAAGCTTCCGCGCCACCCAAGAGTTTGAGTTGCTCCTCAGGGCTGATTTTGCCGAAGTTACGGATTTGCTCGTCAGAGAGTTTGCTTAAGGGCTGATTCCACATGCAGACACAATAGTCTTGAGCCAATTTCTCGTTTTGCGCATCCAAACCTTTTGCTTTCAAATCAGTCTGCCATTTTTCAGCAAAAGGAATGTTTTTCACGCAAGACTCCACCACATTTTGCTTCATCTGCGGCTTGTTCATGGCGCATTGTGAGAGCAGGGCGGTCAGAGTCAGCAAAGACAAAATAATCCATGCCCAAATGCGGATGGTGCGGATTTTTGCCTTGGCTTTCTTTCTGGCCGCCAGTTGCTCTTCAGACGGCCTTTCCGGTTGTTGCTCAGTCATGCAGGCTTTCCATGCGGATCATGGTGATCGGAGCATCCACGCAGCTCAGAGCTTCAATCGCTGCGATAGCGCGTTTGATATTGTGTTCCACTGTGGTGTGGGTCAGAATCACAATTTCGGCAGTACTTTGATTAATCACGCCTTTTTGAATCAGAGCCTCGATAGAAACATTTTCTTTGGCCAAGAGTGCGGCAATTTGACCCAAAGTGCCCGGTTCGTCAGTTGCTTGAACGCGCAGATAGTAGCTGCTGGTGATTTCATCCATAGGCAGAATATTTTGCGCTTGAACTTGCGAAGGCTGGAATGCCAAGTGAGGGACACGATGATCGGTTTCCGCTTCAATCAGGCGGGCAATATCAATGATGTCGGCAACCACGGCAGAGGCGGTTGGTAATGCACCGGCGCCCGCACCATAATACAAGGTTTCACCAACCATATCAGCATTGACGCGGACAGCATTCATCACGCCGTTAACGTTAGCCAGCAGACGGCTTTCAGGAATCAGAGTAGGGTGTACACGCAACTCGATGCCTTTGTCGGTTTTACGGGTAATACCCAACAATTTGATGCGATAGCCAAACTCTTCAGCGTATTTGATATCGCGGCTGTCGAGTTTACTGATACCTTCCAAATAGCAGGCAGAAAAGTTCATCGGCGTGCCAAATGCCAATGCGCTCATGATGGTGATTTTATGGCCGGCATCATGACCTTCAATATCAAAAGTAGGGTCAGCTTCTGCATAGCCTAAAGCCTGAGCTTCTTTCAATATGTCTGCAAACGCGCTGCCTTTTTCACGCATTTCAGTAAGAATGAAGTTGCTGGTACCATTAATAATACCGGCGATACTGCGGATTTGGTTTGCAGCCAATCCTTCACGCAAAGCCTTGATGATAGGGATACCGCCGGCAACAGCAGCTTCAAATTGCACCATGACATTTTTTTCTTCTGCCAAAGGGAAAATTTCATTGCCGTATTCAGCTAACAGTTTTTTATTGGCAGTAACAATGTGTTTGCCGTTTTCAATCGCTTTTAATACCGCATCTTTGGCAATACCGGTACCGCCAAACAATTCAACAACGACATCAACATCTTGATGTTGAACCAGCTCAAACGGATCTTTGATAAAAGCAGCATTCGGGCAAATTTGTTTGGCTTTTTCTTCGCTCAAATCACAAACAGCAGAAATACGGACTTCACGTCCCAAGCGACGGCTGATTTCCGCAGCGTTGTCCTGCAATACAGTGGCCGTACCGCCACCAACTGTACCCAAACCTAAAAGACCGATATTTACTGGCTTCATTGTGTCTCCTTTTGAGCCGATACTTTAAAATATTCACGAAAAACCAAGGCTTGTTATAATCGCTTGCAATCGTAAATTCAGAGCAAAGCATCAATGCACAAGGTCAAACGTTGAATCCTACCTGATATTGCTTGATTTTGCACCTTTTTTTGCAAGGTTTCCCAAGGCCGTCTGAAAATCGTTCTACCATAAAAACAGGAATTGCCATGAAAATCACAGAAAACCATATTGATGAAACCGCATCATTTTTTTCATCCTCACAAGGCATATTGCAAATCGGTGAACAAACATACTCAGAACCCATTTGCTGGCAAGATGGCAAAATTAGCATCATTCCTCAAGCAACCATCGAAGAATTAAACGAACAAATTTTTATATCAGCAATTGAAACAGCAGAAAACCGTCCAGAAGTCATTATTATAGGTACAGGAGCAAAACAACAATTCCTACATCCAAAAATTACCGTAGCCTTATCAGCCTACGGAATCGGCTTCGAATGCATGAACACAGCCTCAGCTTGCCGAACTTTGGTTTTACTGCAAGGAGAAGAACGAAGCACATGGGCTTGGTTGTGGCCATAATCTGTAGAAAAGACTATTACATCACACTAGTCTAAGTTCGCATAATTTTTCGTTTCGTCAAATT
>NZ_KV821586.1:0-277 GCF_001815685.1 Neisseria sp. HMSC056A03 | reverse complement strand
CCCGCCTCACCCCGCACCACCGCCAAGCCATTTGGTTGGCCTACACGCAGGGGAAGGAAAGCGCAACCTCCCTGGCACGCCGCTACCAAGTCAGCCGCGTCACCATTTACCGCGCACTTAAAGCCGCAAGGGGCAGACTGCTCAAACCCCAAACCAGTACCAACAACCGTTTCAAACAGGCAAAGTACGGAATGAAACGCCTGGCCAAGGTAGAACGCGGCATTCAGGAAAAACTCAAAAGGCAGGCCAAACGCTACAATAAATCCTACCCCGGAGA
>NZ_KV821585.1:0-8387 GCF_001815685.1 Neisseria sp. HMSC056A03 | reverse complement strand
GAGTGTCCAAGATTTGGGGGCCAGTTCAATTGTTTTCAGACGGCCTGTTTTATTTAAAAATGTTGTAAAAAGTCTAAACTCTAATGAATAAAAGTGTCTATCAAGATGAAAGTAGTTGTTTGTAGCGTTGGAAAACATTAATATTGCTAAACGTGTTTTCACGAGATTTTAACTTTGTTTTGGAGAGAATAATGAAAAAATCGATTATCGCTTTGGTTATTGCCGGTTTGCCGCTGGCTGCCTCTGCAGAAGTGATTCTTTATGGTCAAATCAAAAGCAGCGTGACCGTTGGTCAAGTAAAAATCAAAGGTGACGCAGGTTCTGAAACCAGCTCTACCGCAACCAGCATCAATGACAATACCTCCCGTATCGGTTTTAAAGGTAGCGAGAACTTGGGCGGCGATTTGAAAGCCATCTGGCAAGTTGAACAAAAAACAGCCATTACCGGCGGTTCACAAGGTTTTGCCAATCGCGATTCCTTCATCGGTTTGCAAGGTAAATTCGGTAAAGTCCGTGCCGGTAAACTCAGCAATATGCTGAACGAAATGGACACCATCGATCCGTGGATGTACAAAACCAATGCCGCAGGCTTGGGCATATTTACCCGTACCGGCAACCGTAATGCCGCTGTACGCTACGACAGCCCGGATTTTGGCGGATTCAAATTCAACGTGTCTTACGCACCGCGCGACAACCGCAATCCTTCAGACAAATACACGCACACCCAAGCGGCCAAAGACCAATACACCGGCGGCGTGAGCTTCTCTAAAAACGGCTTTACTGCCAATGCGGCTTACGGCCATTACAACGGCGCGTACACCGACAATTCCGGCAAAGTCAAAGCGGCACAAATCGCCAAAGTTGAAACTTATTACGACAAAGACAATCTCTTTGTCGGCGGCGGCGTACACTATGCCAAAGGCCATGAGACAGCCAACGAATATTTAGGCTATTTCACCGATGGTTTTAATGAGTACAAGGGTAGTGACATCACTGCCGATTCAGGCAAATCTGAAGCCGTGAAAGTGGTTGATGCAGCAGTAACTGTCGGCTACAAATTGGGCAATGTCACCCCACGCATTACTTATGCACACGGCTGGCCTGCCAAGGGCGTGAACAGCGGCGAGAAATTGGTGGATAAATTCGACCAAGTCGTTGTCGGCGGCCAATACACCTTCAGTAAACGCACCGGCGTAGTTGCCCAACTGGCGTATCTGAAAGTCGGCAACAAAACCCGTCTGACTGCAGCCAACAAAGGCGGCGTTGAACAAAAAGCCGCTTCTGTGGGCCTGTATCACAAATTCTAAGCCGTCTTGAAAGACAAGGCCGTCTGAAAAATTTCAGACGGCCTTTTTGTTGATTAAAGCGGTTTATTTGTCGTGGTTGGTCAGCGTTGTGCCGTGACGGCCACCGCGTTCTTTCAAACGTTGTACCAAACCTTCGACCGTTGTCGGCATGCCGTCGACACAGAATGCCTGATACAGGGCGGTATGCAGGGCATCGTTGCGGCTGAACGCATTGCCGATCAGCTTCCAATCGCCTTTACGCGGCTCGATCCAGCGGTGGTTTACTGTGTCGCCGTAAGCGAATACTTTGTAAGACGAACGCTTATCGTTGCTGTAAGTAAAGGATGTGCGGGCGCAATAGAGGCCTTCGACGGAGAGGTTGTCGTAGCCTTTGTCGGAGCGCACGTTCAAGACGTAGCGGATGCTGTTGTCAGGCGCAGGCATGATTTGCAGGCTGCTGAGCAGGATTTTAGGCTGCTTGCCGTAGGTTTCGTTGACATAGAGGTCGAACCAATCGCCCGATTGGGTATCGGGCAGGGGCGGCAACTCGGCTTTGTGTTCTTTAAACTCGCGTGCGGCAACTTCTTCAGGGCTTTCCTGATAACGCGTGTTGGTCAGCGTATCCTTTTGGCTGAAACCCAAAGCAAATGCTTGAGTCGCGGCAAGGCTGAGGGCAAGAAGGGCAAAACGGCGCATAGACAGCTCCAAAGTGAAAAACGGCTTTATTTTATGGGCTTGCAGGGTGGGGTGCAAGTAAGTGCGGTATAATTGACGTTAATTCTGATTAATATGACGAGTTTTCATCATGAATACACAAACTCTGGATGTCATTGGTTTGAAATGCCCGCTGCCGATTTTGCGTGCCAAAAAAGCTTTGGCGCAAATGCAGGAAGGCGAAGTGCTGACCGTATTGGCCACCGATGGCGGCGCGCCCGGCGATTTTGAAGCGTTTTGCCGTCAGACCGGACATGTTTTGTTGGAATCGAGCGAAGCCGACGGCGTGTTCAAGCTGGTGTTGAAGCACAAATAAAGGCCGTCTGAAATGTCTAAAGCCGTTGCGTTGTCTGCCGCCGTATTGGCTGTCTGCCTGAGTGCATGCGGCAATGAAGGCGTTTCGCCGCAGAACGCTGTCGATTATGCCCAAAATGTAACCGACTTGTTCCGCCAAAGCTGCGTGGCCGCAGACGGCAATGCCGCCCTTGTCGGCGAGTTTGCCAATGCCAACAAACTGGTTTTATTGTCGAAAAAGGATATTGCCGATTTGCCTGCCGGAATGATGGATTTGGAGGCATTAAGTATTTGGAAGAAAACGGTAAACGGCGCAGATTATTATTTGAGCCTGACTGAAGACAGTTGCAGCGTGCGCACGGCTAAAGCCGACGACCATCTGATTTTCAAACAATTTTTGGCTTTGGCAGAAAATCCGCCGCAAGGTTTGAACGCTGAATTGCGTGCCGATAATTTGGTGGAAACTCCGTTGCCTATGCGTCAGATTTCCTACGCATGGCGCGCGTCCGGCAGTCCGAAAGAAACCTTGCTGACTGTTAAAACAACGTCGTCCGAGCATTTTCCGGTACAGGCTGTTTTTTATTTGACCCATCATTCTTACGACAATAAGGCCGCCGTTTTGCCTTAGGCCGGTTGACGATTGAAACACCAAATTAATAGAAACTGTTACCGCCGAATAAAGGCCGTCTGAAACATTATCACACCAAACCACTCGAAAGTAAGCTATGCAAACCCTGACCATCATCCGCCCCGACGATATGCACTTACACCTGCGCGACGGCGACGCGCTCAAAGCCGTTGTCCCGTACACCGCCCGACAAATGGGCCGCGCGGTTATCATGCCCAACCTGAAGCCGCCCGTCGTCAGTGTTGCCGACGCCCAAGCATACAAAGAGCGCATTATGGCCGCCCTGCCAGAAGGCAGTAGCTTCCAGCCGTTGATGACGCTTTATTTGACCGATAACGCCACTCCCGAACTCGTACGTGAAGCCAAGGCTGCCGGTATTGTGGCTTTCAAACTTTATCCTGCAGGCGCGACCACCAATTCCGATTCCGGCGTGACCGACTTGTTTAAGCTGATCCCCGTGTTGGAAGAAATGGCGAAACAGGGCATTTTGTTCTTGGTTCACGGCGAAGTAACCGATCCTGAAATCGATATTTTCGACCGCGAAGCCGCCTTTATCGAGCGCGTGATGAAGCCGGTTTTGGCGCAAGTGCCAAACCTCAAGGTTGTGTTTGAACACATCACCACTGCCGAGGCTGCACGACTGGTATTGGAAGCAGGCGATAATGTGGCCGCGTCTGTGACGCCGCAACACTTGCTGCTCAACCGCAACGACCTTTTGGTCGGCGGTGTGCGCCCTCATCATTTCTGCTTGCCTGTACTCAAACGCGAAACCCACCGTCAGGCTTTGGTTGCCGCCGTTACCGGCGATAAGGCGCACAAATTCTTCCTCGGCACGGACTCTGCGCCACATGCTAAAACTGCCAAAGAAAATGCTTGCGGTTGCGCCGGTATGTTCAGCGCAATGACTGCTATCGAGCTTTATGCCGAAGTGTTTGAGAAAGCAGGCGCGTTGGATAAACTGGAAGCCTTTGCTTCTAAAAACGGCCCATGTTTCTACGGTCTGCCTGAAAATACCGATACCATTACATTGGTCAAACAAACGCAAACTGTACCTGCCAGTGTGCCTTACGGCGATGGCGAGCTTGTACCGATGAGGGCCGGCGGCGAGATTGAATGGACGGTACAATATTAAATTTGCCGCCAATTAGGCATAAAAAGAAACAACCTGCTTGAAAGGGCAGGTTGTTTTTATTGTCGTTCAGACGGCCTGTTATGGGGAGGGAAGACAGTCAAGGCCGTCTGAAAATAGGATTAGAGTGTGTATTTATTCGGTCAACATGGGTTTCAGTGCTTCCCAAGCCTGCGGCAGTTGGGTAAAACCGTCCGAAGCCATCAAATGGCCGCCTTCTGGAATATGGGTAACAGGGCTTTTGAGTTTGGCCGCCATGTCCAAAGTCAGTTCGGGTGGAACATGGGTGTCATTGTCGGAAACCAGGCAGTGTTTGGGCATATCGATTTTGCGCAGGATGTCGAAATCGGGGGACGCTGCTTTAATGTAGGCATCGAGCGTGGGCAGGGGCGGTAGCATATCGGCAAAACCGGCGGCAAGCAACAGACCGCCGATTTTTTGCGGCTGTTGGCGGCTGAGGAAGTGAAGGAGGGTAATGCAACCGAGGCTGTGGCCGACTAGGAAGGTATGGGCATCAGGCTTGCCGATGTGCTGGTCAAGGGTAAACTGCCACGCGGTCGTGCTTGGTTTGTCGGGATTGGGCATGGCGAGGGAGATTGCTTGTGCGCCGGTGCTTTTGACTTGGGCGCAAAGCCAGTCAAACCAGTTGCCGTGCGGATTGCCTTCAAAGCCATGTACGATATAAACGCGTCGATTCATGTTTCTCCTCCTTCAGACGGCCTGAGATTTTGTCTAAATCTCTGCCTGTAAGCGTTTATTATACCATGTTTGTTTATGTTTTATTGTTTGCCGCTTTGTAAGGATGGTTGATTAAGCTTTTGTTGTTAAATGATATTTGCAAGAATAATAAAGCAAACAACACGGCAGGGGCGGATGGCGTTGCCGTGTTGTTCGGGTTTGAAATATATAGGGGCCGTCTGAAAAAGGGAAAGAATGGTTTGTTTGTTGCAAAGATGTTTTTGTTATATTGCAAGGCCGTGTTTTTCAGACGGCCTTTACGCTTTAACTTATTTTTAACCCGATTTCTCTGACGAAGCGCCTGTCTTGGCGTACACTTTGGTCTTTTATAAATGAGAATGGTTTATGTATCACGGCGAGAGATTTAATGCGTACAGCCATTTGGCCGGTTTCTTGTTGGCAGTGGCGGCCTTGGTGCTGATGCTGGTGAAAGCGGTAGAATCGGCGGACGGCTATCGGATTGCCGGTGCACTGACTTACGGAGTCTGCCTGCTGCTTCTGTATTTGGGCTCAACCTTATACCACAGTATTCCGCAGCCGAAGGCCAAGGCGATTTTGCAAAAGGTCGATCATTGCATGATTTATCTTTTAATTGCAGGCAGTTATACGCCGTTTACGCTGATTACCCTGCAGGGCGGTTGGGGCTGGTCGCTTTTCGGCGTGTCATGGGGGCTGGCTTTGTTGGGCATTGTTCAAGAGCTGACAATTGGGCGCAAAAGCGAGAAGCGGCTGCTGTCGATGGTGATTTATGTGTTGATGGGCTGGCTGATTGTGGTGGCGGTATGGCCGCTGATACAGTCGCTTTCGGCCGGTGGATTATTTTGGCTGGTGTTGGGCGGCGTATTGTATAGCGCGGGGATTTATTGGTTTATCAACGATACGAAAATCCGCCATGGCCACGGTATTTGGCACTTGTTTGTCTTAGCAGGCAGTTTGACGCAATTTATCAGCATTTATTTTTATGTGTTGTAGTTTCAGACGGCCTGGAATAAAAAACCTCTCAGTTTGACTGAGAGGTTTTTGTTTGTCGTCAACCTGGGTTTTTGTCGTGGAATTCGTGGAATTCATAGTTGTAGGTCAACTCTTTGCCAGCTTTGGTTTGCGCCAGATAATCGTCGTAAACAGCACGGATTTCCTTACGCAGCAGGAAGAGGGCGATTAAGTTTGGTAAGACCATAAAGCCGTTGAACATATCGGACATACTCCAAACCAAATCCACTTTGCCCAATGTACCCAATACGATGGCCACCAAAACCAGCGCGCGGTAGATGCCCAAATGTTTGCCGCGGAACAGGAAGCGGATATTGGATTCGCCGAAGTAGTACCAGCCGATGATGGTGGTAAAGGCGAAGAAGGTCAGACAGACGGCGAGCAGTTGCGAGCCGAAACCCGGGAAGGCTTTGTTAAACGCCAGTTGGGTAACCGCAGCGCCGGTTTCGCCGGAAAGGTCGGCGTCGGTCAGCAGGATAATCAGCGCGGTTGCCGTGCAGACCATCAGCGTATCGATAAAGATACCGATAAATGCAGCCATACCTTGTTGCACAGGGTGTTTGACGTTGGCGGTCGCATGAGCGTGCGGGGTCGAACCCATACCGGCTTCATTGGAAAACAGGCCGCGTGCCACACCGAAGCGGACTGCCTCGCGCATACCGATACCGGCCGCACCACCCAATACCGCTTCCGGATTGAAGGCGGCGACAAAAATATTGTGGAACATCGGGATGATGTGGTCGGAGAATTTGAACAAAATAATCACGGCACACAAGATGTAAATTACCGCCATAAACGGCACGACAAATTGCGCGATACCGGCAATGCGGTTGATGCCGCCGATGATGATCAGGCCGGCGAATACCGCCAAAGTAATACCGACAGCCATCGGAGGAACATCGAAAGCCAAATTCATGGCAGAGGCAATAGAGTTGGATTGGGTCGCGTTACCGATGAAACCCAGCGCGATAATCAAGGCGATGGAGAAAAAGCCGGACAGAAAACGCGCCGCGCCACGGCCGATTTTCGGAGTCAGGCCGTGCGTAATGTAAAACGCAGGGCCGCCGATGTATTTGCCATGGCTGACCACGCGGTATTTTTGCGCCAAAACGGCTTCTGCAAAAATGGTAGACATGCCCAAAATGGCAGACAACCACATCCAAAAAATGGCACCCGGGCCGCCAGCGGTAATCGCAGTGGCGACACCGGCTACGTTACCGGTACCGATTTGCGCGGAAATCGCCACGGCAAGGGCTTGAAATTGAGACAGAGATTTGCCTTCGTGGTCTTTGTCTTTTTTGCTGAACAAGCCACCGAAAACGGATTTGAAACCCGTCCCCAATTTGGTTATTTGCGGCGCACCCAAGTACAGGGTAAAAAACAGGCCGATGCCGATTAAGGCATAAATCAGCAGGTAGTCCCAAAGAACCAGATTGACTGCACCCACCAGAGCAGACAATATTTCTTCCATAATAAAACCTTTAATAAAAACAATAAAAATAAAATGATACGGGTAACTACTCCCACTCATTTTTCGCGTTTGGCAATATCGGCGAGCAGGCCGTTTTGCCATTCGATACCGGTTAAGTTGTTAACAATTTTGACCGATTTTGTCATCATACCGTAAACCTTCGTGAATTAAAACGAAAAACTGACAAAGGTTTGCCGCCAATGTGCTTCTTTATTTAAAAAAGGTTTCTTTGTTTTCAGACGGCCTGTTTTTGCAAATATTCGGGCTGTCTGAATATTTTGGCTAAAGGCAACTTATGATAAAATGCACGCCTTACAAATGAAGCAAATTCCGCCTCAACGCGTGAAAAAACGAAAGGAATCAATATGGCAGGCCATAGTAAGTGGGCAAATATCCAACACAAAAAAGCCCGACAAGATGCCAAACGCGGCAAAATCTTCACCCGTCTGATTAAAGAAATTACCGTTGCTGCCCGTATGGGCGGCGGCGACCCCGGCGCAAACCCGCGCCTGCGCCTGGCTTTGGAAAAAGCCGCTGAAAACAATATGCCTAAAGACAACGTGCAACGTGCCATCGACAAAGGTACGGGCAATCTGGAAGGCGTGGAATACATCGAGTTGCGTTACGAAGGCTACGGCATCGGCGGTGCGGCTTTGATGGTGGATTGTTTGACCGACAACAAAACCCGTACCGTTGCCGATGTGCGCCATGCGTTCACTAAAAACGGCGGTAATTTGGGTACCGACGGCTGCGTAGCGTTCAACTTCGTTCATCAAGGCTATTTGGTGTTTGAACCGGGCGTTGATGAAGATGCGCTGATGGAAGCGGCTTTGGAAGCCGGTGCGGAAGATGTCATCACCAACGACGACGGTTCCATCGAAGTGATTACCGCGCCAAACGACTGGGCTGCTGTAAAATCGGCTTTGGAAGCGGCAGGTTACAAATCTGTTGACGGCGACGTTACCATGCGCGCCCAAAACGAAACCGAGTTGAGCGGCGAAGATGCAGTTAAAATGCAAAAACTGATTGACGCATTGGAAGATTTGGACGACGTACAAGACGTTTACACTTCTGCCGTGTTAAATCTGGACTAAGAGTTTAAAGAACAAAAGGCCGAGACCTTTGCAAAATCCCCCC
>NZ_KV821584.1:0-21026 GCF_001815685.1 Neisseria sp. HMSC056A03 | reverse complement strand
TTGCTACGTTCAAATTTTTCCTTAGCCATGGCAATATCCTATAATCTATAGCTTTTTGAAAGAAAGGGTAATAATGAGATGGTGCCCATGGGCAGATTTGAACTGCCGACCTCTCCCTTACCAAGGGAGTGCTCTACCCCTGAGCTACATGGGCAAAATTGTTTGGAGCGGGTGAAGGGAATCGAACCCTCACCGTAAGCTTGGAAGGCTTCTGCTCTACCATTGAGCTACACCCGCATACTCACTTTTTTGCTCCAAGTAAGAATTTTTGGTGGAGGGAGAAGGATTCGAACCTTCGAAGCTCACGCAACAGATTTACAGTCTGCCCCCTTTGACCGCTCGGGAATCCCTCCAAAAGAGAACGCTAGTTTATTGGCAACTCAGATTTCCGTCAAGATTTTTTTTTATTTATTTCTTTAAAAATATCCAAGCTTTTGCTTTTAAACACTATTTATTTAAACTGAATGATTTTTTCGTACTTAGCCATCAGCTCTTCGTGCGTTTCAGGATGTTCTTCATCGATCAAGATACAGTCGACAGGGCATACCTGTTGGCACTGAGGTTCATCGTAATGGCCTACACATTGCGTACACAAGTTTGGATTGATTTCGTAAATTTCTTCACCTTGCGAAATGGCATCATTAGGGCATTCCGGTTCGCACACATCGCAGTTAATGCACTCATCTGTAATAAAGAGCGACATTTCTATTTCCTTTTTTCTTAAATTATCAAAACCGATTGGGCGCGGATTATAGCACAAATGACGTCGGGACAATCCATTTGAAAGAATGTTTTACACCTTGGGAATGATTCTCAAATTCCATACTATTCAGCAACTTGCAAATAGAGCAACAATTCAAACCTACTCATTCCCGCCTTTCCTTCCCGATAAATTTCCAGCCAATCCGGTTTTTCAGGCAGCTTCCCTGCTTCAATATAGACCATTGCCCCATTTTTCAAGTGGCTTTGCAATCGGATAAACAGATTTTGCCAATCTTCCCATGCAAACGGCGGATCAAGGAACACAACATCAAATTTTTCAGACGGCCTTGCCAGATAAGCTATGCCGTCTGAACACACGATTTCCACCTGTTTCAAACCTAATTCACGGATATTTTTCTGAAACGTTTGAACAGTTTGGCGGTGGTTATCGACCATTACCACTTTTGTCGCATTACGAGAAGCAGCCTCCATTCCTAAAGCACCACTGCCGCTGAATAAATCCAATACTGTTTTGCCGGTTAAATCCTGGCCCAACCAATTAAACAGTTTTTCACGCACGCTGTCAGGCGTCGGACGCAGACCATCTGCAGATAAAAATGTTAACTTTCGTCCCCTGCATTGCCCGCCAATAATGCGTACTTGATTGGTGTGTTTGGAATGTTTGTTGTTTGCCATGATTTTTAAAAAGATGCCGAGTTTTCAGACGGCCTCAATTATATAGTGAAACTGCCATCAAGCCGTATTTCACTCTATTCTTTTAGATATAACAAGGCCGTCTGAAAATCATTTTTCAGACGGCCTTTTTCTACCCAAGCTTTAACCAATTATTCCTTCGGTGCAGGCGGTTCAATCTGTTCTTTCCAGCCGCATTCTTTTTGCGGGCAGACTTTTTCCACGCCCCAGCGTTTGGTGGTTTTGATGGTTAAAACCGGCCATGCACATTTCGGACAAGTTTCTGCAATGGGCGGATTCCATGTGGCGTAGTTGCAATCCGGATAAGTGCTGCAACTGTAAAACAGTTTGCCGTAGCGGGATTTGCGCTCGACGAGGTTGCCTTTTTTACATTGCGGGCATTGGACACCGGTGTCTTTCGGTTTTTCCAGCGGTTCAACGTGTTTGCATTTCGGATAGTTGGCGCAGCCGATGAATTTGCTGCCGGTGCGGCTGTATTTGTACACTAGGCGACCGCCGCATTTGGGGCACTCGCGCCCGTCGAGTTCGGCTTGCTCGGCTTCGGCTTTGGCGATGCGCTCGGCGGCTTCTTCGGCAGTTTCATTGACATTGCGCGTGTAGCTACACTCGGGATAACCGGCACACGCGACAAAACGACCCATTTTGCCGAATTTGATTTGCAGTTTGTGTTCGCCGCATTTCGGACAGATTTCGTCGAGTTCCTGCGTGGTAAATTTGGCGCGTTCGATGCCCTCTTTTTCTTCCACTTGCTTGATAAACGGCTTCCAAAATTTATCCATCACGGGAATCCATTGGCGTTTGCCGTTGGCAATTTCGTCAAGCTGGTCTTCAAGTTTGGCGGTAAAGTGGTAATCGACATATTGGGCGAAGTGTTCGGTCAAGAATTTATTGACGATGTCGCCTGTGTCGGTGGGCATAAAGCGTTTTTGCTCAAGGGTAACGTATTCGCGGTCTTTGAGCGTGGAAATAATACTGGCGTAGGTTGAAGGACGGCCGATACCGTATTCTTCGAGGGCTTTAACCAGCGTGGCTTCGTTGTAGCGCGGCGGCGGGGTGGTGAAGTGTTGTTCGCCGTAGAGTTTGTCCACGGGCAATTTGTCGCCTTCGCTCATTTCGGGCAGTTTTTTGCTGTCTTCGCCTTCTTCATCGTCGCTGCTTTCTTCGTAAACGCTGAGGAAGCCTGCGAAGGTTTGCACTTGTCCGGTTACGCGGAATACGCCTTTGCCGACGGTAATATCGACGGTGGTTTGGTCGAATTTGGCGGGCGTCATCTGACAGGCGACGGTACGCTGCCAAATCATTTGATAGAGTTTGAACTGGTCTGCGCTCAGGAAGGGTTTGACGCTTTCGGGCGTGCGGTACACGGAAGTCGGACGGATCGCTTCGTGCGCTTCTTGGGCGTTTTTGGATTTGGTTTTGTATTGCTTGGCGGCACTCGGCAGATATTCTTTGCCGATTTTGTTTTCGATGTAATGGCGGATTTCGGTTAATGCTTCATCTGCCAAATTCACGCTGTCGGTACGCATATAGGTAATCAAACCGATGGCACCCTGCCCTACGTCTATACCTTCGTAAAGCTGTTGGGCGGTACGCATGGTGCGGTCGGTGGTGAAACCGAGTTTGCGCACGGCATCCTGCTGCATGGTAGAAGTGGTAAACGGCGCGGCGGGATTGCGGCTGCGCTTTTTCTTTTCAATGGCGGTAACGACGGCCTCTTTGCCTTCGAGTTCTTTCAACACGTCGGCTTGCGCGGCTTCATTCGGCAGGTCGAATTGTTCGAGTTTCGCGCCGTTGTATTGGGCTAGTTTGGCGGTGAACTTGCTGCGGCCTTTGTGGCTGTCGAGATGCACCGTCCAATATTCCTGCGCTTCAAACGCGCGGATTTCGTTTTCGCGCTCGCAAATCAGGCGCAAAGCGGGACTTTGTACACGGCCTGCGCTCAAACCGCGTCGGATTTTTTTCCACAACAATGGCGAGAGGTTGAAACCGACCAAATAGTCCAAAGCTCGGCGGGCTTGTTGCGCATCGACCAAGTCCATTTCAATTTCGCGCGGATTGGCGACGGCGTCGAGCACGGCGTTTTTGGTGATTTCGTGGAACACGACACGCTGCGGCTTGATGTTTTTCAGACCGCGTTTGGATTTTAGGATTTCCAAAAGATGCCAAGAAATGGCTTCACCTTCCCTATCCGGGTCGGTTGCGAGGTAGATGTTTTCAGCTTCTTTGGCACCGGCAACGATGGCATCGACGTGTTTGCTGTTGCGGCTGATCAATTGGTATTTCATGGCAAAGCCATTGTCGGGATCGACTGCTCCGCTTTTCGGGACCAAATCGCGGACGTGGCCGTAAGACGCCAAGATTTCAAAATCACCGCCCAGATATTTCTTCAGGGTTTTGGCTTTGGACGGGGATTCGACGATTAATAGGTTTTTCGCCATTGTTGTTCTCTTTTGGATGTATTGGATTTATGTTTCAGACGGCCTTTTATCATTTTGTTTAGGCCGTCTGAAAAAAGGTTTAGTGCATAACGTTTTGTCCGGTCAACGCACTCATCAAGTCATCGCCTATCAGGACGGACAACTCGCTCTTGTGCATCCACAGCACCAGCAATACCAACACTTTGGCGGTATCGAGGGTAATTTCGTCCGATGGAATGTGCATCAGGGCGTGAATGACGATTTCGCGTTGCTCATAAGTAATTGCGTGTTCGGCAACCAAATACTGCATCAAGCCCATGACTTCCTGCGGCAAGTTTTCAGCTTCCTCACGGCAAAATACGCGCAGGGAGTCGCTGTTAAACGGCTCGGCATAGAATTCGGACGTATTGAACAAGACTTCCATCATCATCAATGTATTGCCGATTTCCGTAGCATCAAAACCCGCATCTTCCAAAAGGCGACCCAAGTCCTCCGGAGGCGGACAATTGTCGAAATCTTGGAAGTGTTCGATTAAATAGGCAATGACTTCGGTCATGCTGGTTCCTTAAATATAGATAATTTATGCTTTGACACGCTGATAACGGCCGCCCGGCAAGGCAGCAACGATACCGTCAAGTTCGTATTCCAAAAGCTGTGCGTACACGTCTGCCGCTGCCGTATTGGTTTGTTGCGCCAAAATATCGGGGTGTATCGGGTCGTAACCCATTGCTTCCAATAAAGCGCTTGTTGATGGGGCAGCAGATAGGTTTTCAGACGGCCTTTGCGGTTCATCCACTATTGTTTTTGGTTGCAGACGTTTGGTTTGATCGTTTTTCGGTTTTACCGTCTTATTTATAGAATATGATGGAACAGGCGTATTTTGCAATAGCTGCGGACACTCATGGAGAATATCGTCCAAACATTCAACCAGTTTTGCCCCGTCTTTAATCAGCTTGTGACAGCCTTTGCTATGCGGATTGTCTATTGAACCGGGTACCGCCATCACTTCACGCCCCATCTCCGCCGCCAGCTTGGCAGTAATCAATGAGCCGGATTCCAATGCCGCTTCCACCACCAATGTCAGCTGCGATAACGCGGCAATCAAACGGTTGCGGCGCGGAAAATTGCCTGCGAACGGACGCGTGTCCAAAGGGAACTCGCTGACAATCAATCCTTTTTCAGCAATTTCATAAGCAAGGTTTTTATTGGACGGCGGATAAATGCGGTCTATACCGGTTCCCCAGACGGCAATGGTACCGCCATCTGCCTGCAATGCTCCCTGATGGGCGGCTGTGTCGATGCCCGAAGCCATACCCGATACAACAGGAATGCCTTTTTCACTCAACGCCCTGCCGAAATCTTTAGCAATCCGCATTGCCTGCGGCGTGGCATGGCGGCTGCCGACAATCGCGGCAGAAGGTGTGTGCAACAACTCTGCATTACCGCGTAAAAACAAGACCGGCGGCGCGGTAATGCCTTGTGTCAGCATTTCGGGGAAATCATCATCTTGCAACAGCAACAGACGGCAACCATCCTGCATTTCCCATTTTAAAGCGGCTTCGGCTGACTGCTGCGCCAAAGCCCGTTTGTCCGCATTGCGCCACGACTCGGCCGCCTGTTTATGGCGCACCAACGCGGCAATTTTGTCTGCCGGCGCACTCAAGGCTGCTTGTGCGCTACCGAATTGCTGCAACAGTACCAAAAAACTTTCTGCACCAATATAGGGCGTAAATGCCAGTTGCAACCAAACAAAACGCTCGTTTTCCGTCATCAATCTGTTCCCTTTTCGTAATGGTTGTTCAGACGGCCTGAAGTAAATAAAGGCCGTCTGAAAATTTCATTGATATAAAACTTCTGTCGGCTTAAAAGGCAAAATAACCATGCCTAGCCATATCATTATTTTTATAAAGTATTGCTTGTCTAAACACACCGTCAAATGACGATGCCGTCTGAAAAACCTGATGGCTTTCAGACGGCCTCTTTTGTGTTTGAACCGATATTGCGCTTATTCTTCGGATTTGTCGGCGCTGCGGCGCGATACGCTGATACCGAGTTGTTTGAGTTTGCGGTAAAGGTGTGTACGCTCCAAACCGACCTTTTGCGCCACGCGGCTCATATTTTGGCCTTCTTGGGCGATATGGTACTCAAAGTAGCGGCGCTCGACTTCTTCCCTCAATTCGCGCAAAGGCATATTGAAATTGAAGCCGCCGATGATTTCTGTCGCCGTCGCATTTTCCTTCTGACCTAAAGCCACGGCAACGGCCTGCTCATTCACTTCTTTGCCGTCAGATTCCAACATGATGTTTTTCACCGTTTCGGCAAGCTGGTCGTAATTGCCCGGCCAATCGTATTGGCGCAAAACCACCAACGCGCTGTCGCTGAATTTTACCGGCTGGATTTTTTGACTTTCGGCCAAATCGGTCATGATGCGGTTGATTAAAAAGACGATATCGTCCGGCTGGCTGCACAAAGAAGGAACATCGATGCGCTCTTTCAACAGCTCCGCCAGTCTGCTGGCAACGACGTCATCGGCGCTCTCACCGCGTTTAAAGCCGCAAGAAGCAATCACACGGACATTGTAGCGGTCGGCTTTTTCCAGCAAGAAAGCAATGCCGTTTTGGATGTTTTTGCTGTAACGGGCAATATCGCCGACATACAAAATACCGCCTGATGCCTTTTGCAACAGCTCCATCGGCGTATCGACAATGTGTTCGACACGGTCGGTTGCCACCCAAGGCGTACCGCTTTTGTGCAGATAGCGGGCGACAATCTCAAACGGCGAACCTGCCTCACCGGCCAACAACAGCGGGCGGTTGTGTTTGGCAGCCGCTTCAATGCTGCCGTTCATTTCTTGAATGACGGAACTGTTGCCCAATTTGTCCAAAGTCATACCGGAGACCGTCTGAACTTCGCCATGTTTCAAGGCGCGTTCTACTGCGGACAAGAGTTTTTGCAGGGCAATCGGTTTTTCCAGAAAATCGAGTGCGCCGATTTTGGTGGCTTCAACCGCAGTGTCAATGCTGGCATGGCCGCTCATCATCACCACAGGCATATTGAGTTGGCCGTTTTTCGCCCACTCTTTCAACAAAGTGATGCCGTCGCAATCGGGCATCCAAATATCCAGCAACACCATGGCCGGACGCGTTTGATAACGCAATTGGCGCGCTTCTTCGGCATTTTCGGCCAAAGTGACGGTATAGCCTTCGTCTTGAAGGATCTCGGAGAGCAGGTCGCGGATGCCTACTTCATCATCTACAATCAAAATATCACTGCTTCGCATAAGTTTCTGCCATTTCCGGTAAAGCTATTTTGACGCACGCGCCGCCACTGTTCTGATTGCTCAGGCTGATACGGCCGCCATGCTCCTCGATAATTTTTTTCACAACGGGCAAACCAAGTCCCGTTCCTGTCGGTTTGTCGGTAACGTACGGCTCAAAAGCATTGTGCAGCATTTCTTTGCTGAAACTTTTGCCGTTGTTGCAGACGGTCAGGAAAACCTGTCCGCCTTCGCGCCCTGTTTCGACGTTTACTTGCGGCGTTTCGTCCGACTCTGCCGCTTCTGCGGCATTCTTAAATAAGTTATGCAACACTTGGCGCATCGCCGTCGTATCGGCAACAATCGGCAAGGTGTCGGCGCTGAGCCGCGCATTAAACTTGCACACGCCGGCCTCATATAATACCAATACTTCCGACACCAAACCGTTTAAATTTTGTTTTTCTAAATTCAGCGACGGCGCACGCGCATAGTTGCGGAACGCTTCGACCATTTCTTTCAGCGCGGCCACCTGTTTGACGATGGTATCGGTTGAACGGCTGAGAATTTGGGCGTCTTGTTCATCTAGTTTATCACGCAATTTCCATGCCAATCTCTCGGCGGAAAGCTGGATAGGCGTAAGCGGATTACGGATTTCGTGCGCCAAACGTTTCGCCACTTCGCCCCATGCGGCCTCTTTTTGCGCCCGCATCAAGACGGTAATGTCATCAATCACCATCACCACGCCGTTATCATTGTCTTCCGGCAAAATGGTGGCTTTGCCCAACAAGATTCGGGCATCATCGGGCGCGGCGTATTCGACTTGGACGGGTTTGTTGCTATCGGCGGTTTCATTAATGGCGGCAAACACATCGGCCAACAGGGTTTGCTGCGGCGATTTGCCGTGCCATTGATGCCAGTTACTGCCCCACAAAGACACCAGCGAAACGCCCAAAATCTGTTCGGCGGCCTTGTTAAAGGTTTTCAGACGGCCATTGGCATCCAAAGTAATCACGCCTGTAGTCAAACTTTCCAACACGCATTCCAAATAATGGCGTGCTGCTTCTTCGCGCAAACGGTTGCGCTCGTCTGCCTCTTTGGCAATCGCTAATTGCTCGGTCATGTGGTTGAATAACTGGGTCAAACGGCCGAACTCGTCATTGCGAAATACCGGCCGAGTCTGGCTGAAGTCACCCTGAGCCACCGCCCGCGCACCCTCTGCCAGAGACAATACCGGTGCCACAAAACGGCGGGCAAAATACAAAGCCATCACCAGCGCCAAAAAGATGGCCAATAATGTCGCGACCAACAGCGTGGACAGGAAAAAGGTTTGCAGGCCTTTTTTGGTATAACTCAGTTCGGCATATTTGGCTCGGGCCGCTTCAATCAGCGTCGCGTCTTGGGCAACATCTTTTGGAATCGGCTGCCGGAAAAACAACGCATAATCCTGATTTTTATGCGTACCGATCAGCATCCAGCCTTGAGCATACAGCACGCCGCCGATGTTTTCCAAGCTGCGCACCGAACCGGTCTGCTCCAGCTGCTCCCATCCTTCTTTGTTGAGTTCGGGTTGATTTAGTTTCAGGGGATTGATGCTTTTCTCGGCTTTATGGGTGGTCGCGTTATAAAGCGCCAGCTGGGCAAAGTCGGCAGTAAGTGCGGATTGTGCCAGCGTTTGCCCCAAATTGCCGTCCAGTGAAGCGGCGCTGATTAAGTCGATCTGCACTGGCGTGGCGTTGCTGACAGCGTTGTCCACCGCCAAGCTCAGCGCGGATTTGCTCAAGTTTAAGCTGCGCTCTAGAGCCTCATGGGTATCGTTGCCAAACCAAGAATTAATCGTACCGTTAATAAACTGGGCGGAAATACCGAACAAAAACACGCCCGGCAATACGGCAACCAAGGTAAACATCCCCGACAGCCGACGCGCAATCTGCGAACCGAACACGCTTTTGCTGTTGTCGCGTATCAAAAGCACGACATAGCGCACCAACACCGCCGCCAACACCAGCAACAGCAAGCCGCACAAGGCGACAATCCACCAGAAATAATCAGACAATACGTTGCTGCTGCCCGTTGCAACAGTCAGACCGTACAACAAAACAACGGCGAATACGGCGGCAATCAGAAGAAAGCGGCGCATGGTTTACTCCTGCACGACCGACAAGGATTTCCAACCGGAATCCAAATGCCAGTTTTTAGACGTCAGGGCATTGATTTGGAACGGTTTGGGCAGCTTGGCGGTTGTCAGCAGCAGGCGGATTTCAGCCTTCGTGTCTTTGGCGGCCACATCACTCAGCGCACCCTTGGACAAAACCTTCCAATTCACGACCGCGCCCACTGCACGCAAGGCAGTCTCAAGCGTGTCGTACTCGGTAGAAAACGTACCAACGGTAACGCGATAGCGGTTGGTCAGTGGATGGAAGGACAATTTGTATTGAATCGTGCTGTCGTTGTTGAGCAGCTGGTCGAACTTGAATTTATAGGACGACATAGACGGCGCTGACAGCTGCCAACTCAAATTGAAATGCAGGGGGACGCCCTGTTTGAGTGCTTCTTTAAGCTGGTCGGGCAGATCGGTGCGGAAACGGCTGCTGACGGAAAGCTGTCCGGCATGGGTCAGCTTTGCCTCGGCACGGGTCGCACTGATGCCCTCGCCCGCCGCATTCAACGACACGGCAAGCAAGAGCGGTACAATCAGCGTTTTACTGCTTTTTAATAAGCGCGTAATAAAAGCCATCTTGATGTTTGTTCGGTAAAAGCACACGCGATTCGATCAGCTCGGCATCAGCATGGCGGTTAAGGAATTTTTGCAACTGACCGTCGTTTTCTTCGACAAAGACCGAGCAGGTAGCCAGCAACATCCTGCCGTTTTTCGTCAGGGTCTGCCACAGCGCGTCTAATAATGCTTCCTGTTGGCGTGCGGTTTTGACGGCATCGGTCGGGCGGCGCAGCCATTTCACGTCGGGATTGCGCCGCGCCACACCCGAAGCGGTACACGGCACGTCGGCAAGGATGGCGTCGAAAGGCTTTCCATCATACCACGCCGCCAAGTCCTGCGCATCGGCGCAAGTCAGAGCGGTCGTCTGAAACCCCAAACGGTCAATATTGTCCTTCACTCTTTTCAGACGACCTTCGTCGATATCCAAAGCGGTAACATGACAATCCGCCAGTTCCAACATATGCCCTGTTTTCCCGCCCGGCGCGGCGCAGGCATCCAAAATCCGTTCGCCGTCTTTAGGGTTTAACAGATACGCCGCCTGCTGCGCGCCGAAATCCTGCACCGACACCAGGCCGTCTGAAAAGCCGGGCAGGCGGCTCACCGGCACGGCTTCTTCCAACGTAACCGCATATTCGTCCAACGCCTTTGCCGCGATACCTTCCGCCGCCAGCTTTTCCAGATACGATTCAGCATTGCCGTGGCGGCGGTTGACCCGCAGCGTCATCGGCGGATGCGATTGCAGCGCGGTGGCGATGTTGTGCCAGTGTTTCGGATAATGGTTTTTCAGGTACGCCACCCACCACAGCGGCAGGTTATGTTTCGCCACATCGTCTTTTTTGCAGGAAGCCGCGAGCTTGTCGCGTTCACGCAAAAAGCGGCGCAAAATCGCGTTGGCAAACGAGCGGAACTGGCCGCGGCCAATTTTGGCAATGCTTTCCACCGCTTCATTAACCACGGCATGAGGCGCATTGCGCGTGTAATGCAGTTGGTACATCGCCGCCAAAAGCAGGCTTTCAAGCTGCGGATTGTCAATCGGCTTCTTCAGCATTTGACCAAGCATGTGCTTCAAACTGCCCAAATAACGCTGGCAACCGTAGGCAATATCCTGCAACGCGCCGTTTTCCTGCGCCGTCAGCTGCGGATGCGCCGCGCGGATTTGCGCCAACACATCCTGAAGGTTGCGCCCTTCTGCGACCGCCGCAATGCTGTCGGCGGCAAGTTTTTGGGCGAGGGACATACTCATATTTTTACTTTCTGATTCATATTTGATTTCACGTGTTCGGAGGATTTCAGACGGCCTGTTCGGCTGCCAACAATGCCCGATAATATTCGGCATCTGTTTTGGAAAAACAGCAAAAGATGATTTTTTCCACTGCCGGACATTGCGGCAGGGTTTGTTTCAAACTCTCCAAAGCAATACGTGCGGCGGCTTCGGCCGGAAAGCGGTACACACCGGTGCTGATGCACGGAAAGGCGATGCTGTGGAGATTGTGTTTCTGGGCAAGCAGCAAGGAATTGGCGTAGGATTGTGCCAATTTGGCCTCTTCATTTTGTTTTCCGCCAAACCATACCGGCCCGACCGTATGAATGACATAACGCGCAGGCAAACGATAGCCTTTGGTTATTTTGGCTTCGCCTGTGCGGCAACCGCCCAAAGTGCGGCACTCGTCCAGCAGCTCTTTGCCCGCGGCGCGGTGTATCGCACCGTCTACGCCGCCACCGCCCAACAGCGATGAATTGGCGGCATTGACAATCGCATCGACTGCCAATCGGGTAATATCGCCCTCGACCACTTCAAAAACAGCCATTGTTTTCTTTCCTCTACGTTGATTTCCAGCCTGTTACAAAACTGTTCCGACTTCAATCGTCCGGCCTGCCGCAAATGCCTGTATGCTCATGCGTTTGCTGCCGGAAGGCTGCAATTCGGTGATGTTCAGCGCATTTTCACCGCACGCCACCAGCAGGCCGTCTGAAGTGCAGGACAATACTTCGCCTGCCTTACCCTGTTTGGCCACGACTTCGGCTCGCCAGATTTTCATCGGTTTGCCTTGATACTCGACCCACGCGGCAGGAACAGGGTTAAAGGCGCGGATTTTGCGTTCGATAATGTGCGCGGACTCGTTCCAATCGATACGCGCTTCTTCTTTGCTTAATTTTTGGGCATAAGTCACGCCCTCTTCTGGCTGCTTAACCGCGTTCAGACGACCCTCCGCCTGCAGACGCTGCAAGTCGGCAACAATCGCTTCCGCACCCAAACCCATCAATGCGTCATGCACTTCGTTGGCGGTATCCGTAGGTTGGATGGCGTAGCGGTGTTCGCTGACCACATCGCCGGTATCCAAGCCGATGTCCATCTGCATGATGCACACGCCGGTTTCGGCATCGCCGGCTTCAATCGCACGTTGAATCGGTGCCGCGCCACGCCAACGGGGCAACAACGAAGCGTGGATATTGAGGCAGCCGTGTTTGGGCGTATCCAACACATCCTGCGGCAAAATCAAGCCATACGCGGCCACCACCATCACATCTGCGCCTGTATCTTTGAGTATTTGCAGGGCTTCGGCGTTATTGCGCAACTTTTCCGGCTGCGCCACGGTCAAACCTAATTCCAAGGCAGCCTGTTTGACCGGCGATGCGGTCAACTGCATGCCGCGGCCTTTGGGGCGGTCGGGCTGGGTCAACACCAGCGGAATTTCAAAACCTGCGGCGGCGATGGCTTTCAAGGCGGCGGCGGCAAAATCGGGCGTACCGGCAAAGATGACTTTCATGTTGTGTCCTTGTGGAAATGGTTTGAATGGGCGCGTTAGGCAAACTGTTTCAGCTGAAAAGGCCGTCTGAAAGATTGAAAACCGAAGTCTGCCTTCTGTTTTGTCTTTTCAGACGGCCTTTAAGCGATGCGTAGGTCAGATGGTGTGTTTCTGACGTTTTTTCAGTTTGGTTTTGATGCGGCCTTGTTTCAGCTGCGACAGGTGTTCGACAAACACGATGCCCATCAGGTGATCCAATTCGTGCTGCACGCAGATTGCCAGCAGGCCGTCTGCTTCCAGCGTGAATTTCTCGCCTTTTTCGTTCAAGGCTTCAACTTTGACGCGCTCGGCACGGGTTACAGTATCGTAAATGCCCGGTACGGACAGACAGCCTTCTTCATAAGTCGTCTCGCCGTCTTTTTCGACAATGACGGGATTGATGAACACGCGCGGCTCGCTGCGGTCTTCGGTCAAATCCATCACGACGATGCGCTCGTGTACGTCGACCTGAGTGGCCGCCAAGCCGATACCGCGTGCTTCGTACATGGTTTCAAACATATCGGCAACCAATGTCTGGATGCGCTCGTCGATTTTTTCAACAGGTTTGGCGACCGTGTGCAAACGCTCGTCGGGGTATTGGAGGATGTTCAGTAAAGCCATAATATTCTCGTTTTATAAAGCTGATGTGTGATTTTCATACAGATTCGGTTTCCGCCGCCACAATCTCCTGTCATGACAGCAACATTCAATGCTAAAATAACGCCGAAAAATGTTAAGATAGCGCGACGGAGGCCGTTCGTTATCGTATTGATGAATGGGCGGCAGTTTCGCAAACTCCAGCCTTCTCTGTTTATCATCTGAAGACAAACCGAATCGATTTCAAGGGGAACGGTTATGCAACAACGTATTATAACCCTGCTTTGCATGGCAGGTATGGCTATTTCTGCCCACACTCAGGCAGCTTCTTTAAAAATCCGCCCCAATGCGCCGCAACGCTACGTCGTTAAAAACGGCGATACCTTGTGGGGTATTTCCGGCAAATATCTGTACAGCCCATGGCAATGGAACCGCCTTTGGGGCGCTAACCGCAACGCCATCCGCAATCCGCATCTGATCTATCCGGGTCAGGTGTTGGTTTTACGCTACATCAACGGTCAGCCGCGACTGGGTTTTGAACATGCCCAAACCCGTTCAGACGGCATTCCCGTGATCAAACTGCATCCGCGCGTACGCGAAACTTCCGGCTACGGCATTCCGACCGTCAATGTCAACCTCTACCGCATGTTCATGAAACATCCGCAGATTATCGCTCCGGAAGAAACCGCCAACGCGCCGCGCCTGATTGCCGGCCCCGACAACCGCGTCCTCTACACCCAAGGCAACCGCGTGTACGCATACGGCCTGACCGAACCCGGCCGCTACCTGACCTACCGCGTCAATAAAAACATCACCGACCCGGAAACCGGCAAATTTCTCGGCCAAGAAGTTGTGTTCAGCGGCATCGCCAACACGCTGCCTTACACCCAAGTCAACAAAGCCATGAAGCTGCGCACCCAATCCGCGCAACCTTTGGTTATCGAAGAAGCCGTTTCCGAAATCCGCAAAGACGACTATCTGCTGAAACTGCCCGAAGGCCTCGACAGCTTCAATGTTATGCCTCACGCCCCTGCCCGTCCGATTCAGGCCAAAGTCGTTTCCATCTTCGACGGCGTGGGCGAAGCCGGCCAGTTCCAAACCATTACTTTGGACAAAGGCGAACTCGACGGCTTGGACAAAGGCACTGTGGTCAGCCTCTACAAACGCGGCCGCCAAGTCCGTGTCAATCTGTCCAACAACCTGATTCGCAAGCCGAAAGACAAAGATACGGTTGAATTGGTTTCCATTCCGGCGGAAGAAATCGGCTTGGCAATGGTGTACCGCACATCCGACCATCTGGCCTCCGCCATTATTTTGGAAAGCCTGAACAGCATTTCCATCGGCGATACCGCTTCCGAACCCGGCCGTGATTTGGACAATATGGCCGATGAAAAAACCATGGACAAGCCGGCTGAAGACGAACAGGAAAGAGAAATCGAACTGGAAGTCCGCAGCTGATTGAGCTTTCTTAGCCGCCATCCGGCAAATAAAGGCCGTCTGAAAACCTGTTTTTCAGACGGCCTTTTGATTGCTGCCCATCAGAATAAATAAAATCTGTAACGCGTTGTTTAAAGCGCAAACAACATCTTATTTCTCAAGCCGGTAATCGGCTATTCCCTTTTTTATCGTCTTGCTGTTCTGCCATTCCAATCAGAAATATGAAAAGCCCAACACGCCATTTATTGCCTGTGGATTGTTCCATCTGTTCCTGCCAACAAAAAGGCCGTCTGAAGATTTCAGACGGCCTTTTTATCCACAACTCAAATCTGATTATTTGAATTTGTAAGTGTATTGCAAGCCCAAGATGTCCGCCTTGTTTTTGAAGCGGGCAGAGGATGTACCACGGCTGTCTACGTCGTTGCCGCTGGCTTTGCCTGTGCGGTAAACCGTGTCATTGATGTGGATATGGCTGTACGCCGCATCGATAACATGGTTTTTACCCAGTTGATATTTAGCACCAACGGAGAACCAGATACGGTTGCCGTCAGGCAGGCTGTTCATGCGGTCTTCGGCGCTTTTAACCGGTGATTTGTCGAAAGCGATACCGGCACGCAGTTGCAATGGTTCGGTAACTTGGTAAGAGCCGCCGAATGCGACTTTATAAGTGTTGCGCCAGTTAGGCGTGATGACGGTACGGTTAGATTTGCCGTTGACAACGTTTTTGGTGTTTTCAAACACCAGCTCGGCTTTGTTAAAGCGGCTGTGGCGCGTCCAAGTCACATCGCCGAACAGGTTGGTTTTGTCGGTGGCGCGGTACATACCGTGAACAGACAAAGACTCAGGCGTGACGATTTTTACGCTGGCTTTTTCGTTCGGCACATAACCGCGTGCAGCCATTGCACCCAAATCCCAAGCGCGTTTTGCATATGCGCCGTCCGCTTCCCAATCGGCAGTGCCTTTCAGCGTATGCGATACTTTGGAGCGGTAGTTCACACCCACGCGTGCACGGTCGTTAATGTCCCACATCCACGCCAGTTGATAGCCGAAGCCCCAATCGTGGCCTTTTACATCGGCATGACCGTCAGCTTTGCCGGTTGCATCGACAGCAACGGGACGGCCTGCTTGACGAGAAGCCAAGCCGCTGGCCAATTGGCTGATGGCGCCGGAAGCGTCCCAGTCGGAGTATTTGCGCAATTCGGCTTTGGAATATTGGGCAATCAAACCGGCACCGACGGCGTGTTGCTCATTCAGTTTCCACGCGACTACCGGCTCGATGGCGATGGTGGTCAAACCCAATTTGTTGATGTTGTGGCGCAATACGGAATCTTTTTCGTATTCGGTTGCAGAGCCAAAAGGAACGTACACGCCCAAACCCAAAGTCACATCGTCGCTGGCTTTGTACGCGCCATAGACGTGCGGAGCAATAGTGGTTTCGGTAATTTTGCCGCTAGTCGAGCCGCTGACATCGGCACCTGTGCGGAAGTGTTTCGCAGATTCCGCTTCATAATGAATGCTTGGGAAAACGATGTTAGCGTTGACGGAAATCTGGCTGCTGTCGAGTTTGGTCAAACCGGCCGGATTGTAGAAAATGGTTGAGGCATCGGCGGCTTCGGCGGCGGCGGCGTTGGCCGTGCCTTGTGCGTTAACGGATTGTGTGCCGAAGTGGTAACCGGAAGCTTGGACAGCGGTAGATAAAAGTGCTGTGCTTAAAATAAATGCTGTTTTTTTCAGATTGAAATGAATCATTTTGGTTTACCGTGAAAGTAGCGGACAAAGAAAAAGGCCGTCTGAAACGTCCTTTATTGATTTAGTATAGGTACTCAATTCTATACTACATCGTTATTCTTGCCTATTATTTTCGGTTTTTTACATAACAAATATCCAAAATACAAAAAAGCAGGCTGAAGGCAGCCTGCTTTTTCCACTTAGTAAAACATTGATTCGATTATTTGACTTGCAGCACTTCCAATGTGTTGGTCGAACCGGATTCACGCATTTTCGAGCCGCTGGTAATGATGTATTGGTCGCCAGAACACAGAATTTGGTGTTCGACCAACACAGCTTCCACTTCGTTCAGCGCAGTATCGTGGTCGGTACTGGTCGCCAAAATCATCGGACGCACGCCGCGATACATCGCCATGCGGCGTTGTGCGGAAATGCTCGGGGTCAGGGCGAAAATCGGCAAAGTGATGTTGTGGCGGCTGATTTCGAAGGCGGTTGAGCCGCTTTCGGTCAGGGCGACAATCGCTTTGGCGTGAACTGCGCGCGCTACGGTAACCGCGCCGCGGGCAATCGCCAAGTTGGTGCTGAGAGGATCTTGGAATTCAACTGGCTCGATAACGCCATTGAGGGAGTCCTGCTCTTTTTCGGCCGCCGCACAAATAACCGCCATTTGGCTGACCGTTTCAAACGGATACGCACCCACCGCAGTTTCAGCGGAACACATTACCGCATCGGTACCGTCCAATACCGCATTGGCCACGTCGCTCACTTCGGCACGGGTCGGTACGGGATTGGTAATCATGGATTCCATCATTTGGGTCGCAGTAATGCTGAAGCGGCGCAACTCACGGGCGCGGCGGATCATGCGTTTTTGCAGGGCAGGAACGGCGGCATGACCGACTTCCACTGCCAAGTCGCCGCGGGCAACCATAATACCGTCGCTGGCGAGGATGATTTCGTCTAGATTTTCAATGGCTTCTACGCGCTCGATTTTGGAAACCAAACCGGGACGTACGGCTGTACTGCCTTTCATTTCTTCCTCGACTTTGGCGCGTGCGATGTGCAGATCTTCAGCAGATTTCACAAAGCTGATGGCCAAGTAGTCGCAACCGATGGCAATCGCCGTTTTCAGGTCACGGAAGTCTTTTTCGGTCAACGCACCGGCAGACAGGCCGCCACCGCGTTTATTGATACCTTTATTACTTTTCAGCACATGGCTGTTTTCAACTCTTGTAATAATCCTACTTCCTTCAACCGCCTCAACGGTCAAGGTCAACAGGCCGTCATCCAGCCACAAAACATCACCGGCAACGACGTCATTCGGCAAATCGCGGTAGTCCAAACCCACCGCTTCGCGTGTACCTTCGCCTTCAAGCGCGGCATCCAAAATTAAGGTTTCATCTTTATTCAGCTCGATGCTGCCGCCGGCAATTTTGCCGACACGGATTTTCGGGCCTTGCAAGTCGGCAAGAATAGCCACTTCCTGACCTGCACGTTTCGCGGCTTCGCGCACGATGAGGGCGTTTTCTTCATGGAACTCAGGGGTACCGTGGCTGAAATTAAAACGGATGACATTAAGACCGCCGACACGGATCATGTCTTCCAACAATTGCACATTGTTGCTGCACGGACCCAATGTGGCGACAATTTTGGTATTGTGACTGATACGGGTTAAATCACGTTGCAATTCGCTCATGTAAACATCCTTTCCTGTTGATTCCACGTTTGATAATGAGGGAGATTGTACGCTTAATGCAATAATGTTGGCGTAAAATTACATGATTTTCTGACTTAAACTAAATTTATTTTTGCATTAACCTACTTTTCTATCGGATACAATACACTCTCACGTCGTCATTTTTGATTTTCAGACGGCCTCCCTCATACTAATAGAATACTCAACTGATCCATGAAACGTTTTTTGACTCCGCTACCCATCGGCATCGTTTTGGCCGACCTAATCTACGGTTTCGTACTCAATGTCATGCAAGGCTTAAATTTGCAACAAACCGCCTCCAACCAATCTGGTACCATTTCCGTCACACCCGACATTGCCTTCAACAGCCTGCAAATCGTCGCCAACGGCGGCATGGTCTGCATCATCGGCTTCGGTTTGATTGTTTTGTTCCAACTCAACCGCGCTGTATTACGCCAACAAATCCTGCCCATCGGTATTTTCCGAACCCTCGGCCTGTTGGCTGTTTTGGCATTCAGCATTTCGTCTTTGTGGGAATGGTTGCATGCCGCTTTGTCGCTGCTTTCTGGTCACAACGTTTTAAACTTCAGCAACCCGCGTTATCTGGTTACCGCGGCCTGTATGCCCATCATCGCTTTCTTGTGCATCTTGCGCCTGTACAATTGGTATCGCCTGCATCGGACTGTTGCCACTGACGACACCTCCACGACCCTCTAATCAAGCTGCAAAAAGGCCGTCTGAAACAGGAAAACCTATTTCAGACGGCCTTGTCATTGTATATCTCAACGTTGATGGCTGGTTTCTACGCCGGCCTTAATCTCACCATACATTTGCGAGCTGCCTCCGCTGCCTGATGCGCAGGCCGCCAAACTCAGTGTCAAAACAGCCGCAGTCAAAATCTTCAACATTGAATTCCCTCTTTCTACAAAAATTATTTCGGGTCGCAACGGAAATGGTAAGCGCAGATTTCAAATCCGTTTTTGAAGTAGAGACGATGGGCATTGGCACGGTCATGGTTCACATGGACATTCAGATGGATTTTGGTCGCGCCGGTTTCCGCACCGATTTTACGTACTTCTTCCAACAAGCGAGAAGCATAGCCTTTTTGGCGGCATTGCGGCATGGTTACGAGATCATCAATATGGATATGGTAACCGCTGGCCAAGTTATGTGCAGTATGGAAACCGCATACGGCTACGGCATTTTGTTTGCCTTCTTCAAAAATACCCAGCAGACGGTAGCCGGTTTTGCGCTGATGCTCGTTGATTTGTTCGACAAAACGGTGAATATCGGTCAACGATGAACGCAGAACACTCAAGGCCGCAAAAGCAGTTGCAGTTTCTTCCGGCTGAATTTCACGCAATACGCCGACCACAGGTGCGGCAGCTTGTGGCTCAGGCTGCACATTGGCCGCTTCCGCACGCTCGGCGGCATGTTTTTCTTCAATCGCCTGCGCCAACAAAACGCGCTCGACCGGCACTTCGCCCTGCTGTTTGCTCTCTTGTTCTTTAAGCAAGGCTTTGCAGTCAATCACGCGCAAATCATTATCCGCCGCAAAGTCCATCAAGAAACGGAACATTTGCGGATTGTCTTCTTCCAACTTTTTATCGACCGCCACACAACGGACATTGTCCACCAAAATCGGGCGCACCCAATTAGAATAGGAAAGGCGGTTGTCTTTAGTAAAGGAAGACAAAATACCGCACAGGCGCTCCGCCCAGTCGCTTGGTCGGAAAATCTTGCCTTTGCTGGTCGTACCATGGATCACAACTTCATAAGGATTACACACTAACATAAGCAGCTTCCTGAGAGTAAATGGCTGAAGGAATATTTCGCCAGTGCCAACATCAGAAAAAGTTCCGATACATAGCAACAGATTATTGAAAAAATATCAGTAAGGTTTTGAAATACGACAATGATGAGACGGCTTGCCGATCCTGACAATCCGTTTCAAATTCTTTGATTATTATACCCGATACGCCTCTTTTTCTTCAAAAATCATTTGAAAAATAACAACAGGCCGTCTGAAAACAAGTATTTCGGTTTCAGACGGCCTGCATATTTTAAATATCAATACAACAATTTCTTGCGGGGCTTTTGCTCGCCACTGGATTTAATTTCTGACAAATTGAAATTCAGTATGCTCAAATCCAAAATGCTTTCAGAAGTGCATTGATCGCCAAAGGCATTTTCATAAGTGGCCTTCAGTTTCAACACGCCGCCAAATGTCTGGTCCGGCAATTCGGCAGCCAGCGCCAACATGCTTGCAAACACGCCGCCATACAATTCGCCCGATGCCAGCATATCCACACCGCCGGAAAACATCTCCAAGCGCATAACCGCATCGGCGACCAGCTTGCTCGGCAAGTGATCCGGCAAAGACTCTACCTCAAAACGCACATTCTTCGCCAAGCCCTTACCGCTATTGCGGACAATCAAAACCAATAAATCCGTTTGACCGTCAGAACGCTGCAACGTCGCATGCAAAACAGGATGAATGCTCTCTTTTTGAATCAGCTGCTCACGATGCAATATCTTGCTTTTTGCTTTGGATTGCGCAGAGACGACAGCCCAAATCAACCAAACCAATGCAACGGCAGAAATGGCAGTGACCAAAAGGGGAAGGTTGGTCAAATAGGCTTGCTGATTAAACCAAACTTGTGCTGCCAAAAATCCGGCAAAGAAAATCAAGACGTATAAAATTGGGGCAAACCGGCTTTGTATGGATGAGTGCATAAGTTTTCCTACATTTCGTGTCGTGTTATAAAAAATAATGCCTTTTGAGCAAATGATGTCATTAACTCAGAAGGCATTATTTTAACGTAATTTGCTTAATATCTTGCTTTTTATGAAACTGATATATCAAGCAGACAACTCAAACCGCACAGCTGTGTTTTCAGACGGCCTGAGAGTTTTATCAGGTGTAGGAAAACGTTGCGTTGTTTACACCCAGGTTGAGAATGAAGCCTGCAAGACCTCA
>NZ_KV821583.1:0-9623 GCF_001815685.1 Neisseria sp. HMSC056A03 | reverse complement strand
GAAGGCGATGTGTTTGAACCTTTTGAAAGCGGCAACAGGCTAAGTGTGCCTGTTTGCGCCTAAAAGGCGGTCCGGATGCCTGATTATCAGGTATCTGGGGAGAAAAAAGGGAAATTGGGAACAAAAAACAGCCGGAAGCTTGGGTTTGGGCTTCGGCTGTTGGGTGGAGGGGGATTTTTGCAAAGGTCTCTTGGCGCAATTTCCCGCCCCGCGCCCGGCGTTTGAAACGGTTCCGTATATCGGGCTTCTTGCGAAAATCCAAACCGGGGTTGAAAGCAAAAAGCCCGGCGGAAACCCAAACCGGCCGCAAGAGGCGGGCGGGTCGGCTGAAACATTTGGATTCCGGCAACCTGGGCATCCTTACCCTGCCTGCGCGGCGGCAAACCGCAGCCTGCCCTTCCGGCATTTCCCGTTTTGCAGGAAGTCTGTTGCCCGCACGGCTGCCCCCGCCTGTTTTGCGGGCGCAAACCCGAAACCGGGCGGGCGGCCTCGGCCGGCGTTCAAGATACGCGCTTAGAATAAATGTTTAGCAACAATAAGTTGCCGCGCATATAATTTTTCCTTCTATCTAATGGCGAAATCAGTCTTTCCGTTCCCCCCGCCGCTTCGCCTATGATAGGCGCACGGTTTTAGAGTGAGAACGGAAATGGACTACTTCCCCCTGTTTGTCGATTTGAAAGGCCGCCCCGTTCTGGTGGTGGGCGCGGGTCATGTGGCTTTGCGCAAAATCCGCCTGCTACTGCGCTGCGGCGCGGTTGTCCGCATTGCGGCGGGCAGGCTGCATCCGAAAGTGGCCGCGCTGCACGGCGCGGGCAGGGTGGAGTGGGCGGCGCGCTCGTTCTCGCCCGAACTGCTCGACACGGCCTTCCTCGCCGTGGCCGCCACCGACGATTCCGATTTGAACGAGCGGGTGTTCCAAGCCGCGCAGAGCCGCCGCCTGCTGGTGAACACGGTGGACGACCCCGCCCGCTGCAACTTCATCTTCCCCTCGATTATCGACCGCAACCCCATCCAAATCGCCATTTCCAGCGGCGGCAAGGCACCGGTGCTGGCGCGGCTGCTGCGCGAGAGGCTGGAAGCCCTGCTGCCGCAGGGTTTGGGCGTAATGGCGCAGATTGCCGGGCAATGGCGCGGCCGCGTGAAGGCGCGGCTCGGCAGCACGACGCAGCGCCGCCGCTTCTGGGAAAGGCTGTTTGCTTCCGCCGCCTTCCGGCGTTTGGCGGAAAGCCGCCGCAGCCGCGAGGCCGGGCAGCTGGTGTGGCGGCATTTGGCCGGGGAGCAGCCGCAAAGCGGCGAAGTGGCGCTGGTGGGCGCGGGGCCGGGCGATGCCGGGCTGCTCACGCTCAAAGGCCTGCAGCGCATTCAGGAAGCCGACGTGGTGCTGTACGACGCTCTGGTGTCGGATGCGGTGCTGGATTTGGTGCGGCGCGATGCCGACAAAATCTGCGTGGGCAAGCGCGCCGGCGGCGGCAGCGTGCCGCAGGAGGAAACCAACCGCCTGCTGGTGCGCCATGCCCGTGCGGGCAAACGCGTGGTGCGGCTCAAGGGCGGTGACCCGTTCGTGTTCGGGCGCGGCGGCGAGGAATTGGAAGCCTTGCGCGAAGCGGGCATTCCGTTTGAAGTGGTGCCCGGCATCACCGCCGCACTGGGCGCGGCCGCCTACGCCGGCATCCCGCTCACCCACCGCGACCACGCGCACGGCGCGATGTTCATCACCGGCCACCGCAAAATCGACGCCGAAGCGCCCGACTGGCCTGCTCTGGCGCAGAACCGGCAAACGCTGGTGGTGTATATGGGCACGATTAAGGCCGCCGAACTTTCGCGCGAGCTGATTGCGCACGGTCGCGCCGCCTCCACGCCCGCCGCCGTTATCAGCTGCGGCACGCTGCCGCATCAGCAGGTGTTTTCCGGCAGCCTGGCCGAGCTGCCCGAATTGGCCGCGCAAGCCGCCCAGCCCGCCCTGCTGGTGATCGGCGAAACAGTGGCGCTGCGGCAGGATTTGGCCTGGTTCGGCGCCCAGCCCGGCCGGCAGGACGAACAGGGCGGCCGGTATGTGCAGCAGCCCGCCGCAGCGGCCGGACAGGCGGCGTGAGGGGGAATACCGTGAATATTCAAGAAATCCCGGTTGTCCGCGAAGAAACCGCTTCCGCCGTATCCTTCCGCCCCAAGCTGTGGCAGATTCCCCGTCCCATTTCCGCCGTGTACCAAAGGCTACCTGAAAAAACCGCCGCGCTGCGCCGCCGCCTGCTGGAAATCTACCGCCGCCACAGCCGCGTGAAGCTGGCCAGCAGTTTGGCGGTGGAAGACATGCTGATTACCGACCTGCTGGCGCAGCAAGGCCTGCGCGTGGAAGTGTTCATGCTGCAAACCGGCTGCCTCAACGCCGAAACCCTCGATTTGGCCGACGAAGTGCGCCGCCGCTACCCCGCGCTCGACTTCCGCCTCTACTACCCCGAAGAAAAAGCGGTGGAAGAATACGTGCAAACCCACGGCCTGAACGCCTTCTACGACAGCGTGGAGTTGCGCAAGCGCTGCTGCCACATCCGCAAAGTCGAGCCGCTCAACCGCGCCCTGGCCGATGCCGACGCCTGGCTCACCGGCCAGCGCCGCGGGCAGTCGGTCACCCGCAGCGAACTCGCCCTGGCCGAATACGACAACGCGCGCGGCATCGCCAAATACAACCCGATTTTCGACTGGAGCGAACAGGAAGTGTGGGCCTACACCCTGCAGCAGCGCCTGCCCTTCAACGAACTCTACCGCCAAGGCTACCCCAGCATCGGCTGCGAACCCTGCACCATGCCCGTGAAGGAAGGCGAAGACATCCGCTCCGGCCGCTGGTGGTGGGAAAGCCGCGACAGCAAAGAATGCGGCCTGCACAAATAGCCGCCGCAACCCAAAAGGCTACCTGAAAAAACGTAAGGGACTCTTCAGCCCGCCGCAAGCCCGATATTTTCAGGTAGCCCCAGCCCGCCACGGGCTACCTGAAACCGCAACCCGAACAACCAACCCGACACAGAAAGCCCGCCATGAGCGCCACCCTGCAAAACGACCACCTCGACTGGCTCGAAGCCGAATCCGTCCACATCATCCGCGAAGTGCTGGCCGAATGCCGCAACCCCGCCATCCTGTTTTCCGGCGGCAAAGACTCCGTCGTCCTGCTCGCCCTCGCCCGCAAAGCCTTCGCCGTGCCCGGGCGGAGCATCCCGCTGCCCTTCCCGCTGGTGCACATCGACACCGGCCACAACTACCCCGAAGTCATCGCCTTCCGCGACCAAACCGCCCGGGAATCCGGCGCGCGGCTCATCGTCGGCAGCGTGGAAGACTCCATCGCCAAAGGCACGGTGGTGCTGCGGCGCGAAACCGACTCCCGCAACGCCGCCCAGGCCGTCACCCTGCTCGAAACCATCGAAGAGCACGGCTTCGGCGCACTGATGGGCGGCGCGCGGCGCGACGAAGAAAAAGCCCGCGCCAAAGAGCGCATCTTCTCCTTCCGCGACGAATTCGGCCAATGGAACCCCAAAGACCAGCGCCCCGAACTCTGGTCACTCTACAACGCCCGCCTGCACCCCGGCGAAAATCTGCGCGTGTTCCCCATATCCAACTGGACCGAACTCGACATCTGGCAATACATCGAACGCGAAAAGCTCGCCCTGCCGCCGATCTACTACGCCCACCGCCGCCAAGTGGTGCGCCGCAACGGCCTCTTAGTGCCCGTAACCGAACTCACCCCGCCGCGCGAAGGCGAACAGACAGAAGAGCTGTCCGTGCGCTTCCGCACCGTGGGCGACATCTCCTGCACCTGCCCCGTGGCCAGCAGCGCCGCCACCCCCGCCGAAATCATCGCCGAAACCGCCCTGGCCGACATCTCCGAACGCAGCGCCACCCGCATGGACGACCAAGTGAGCGAAGCCGCCATGGAGCAGCGCAAGAAACAAGGCTATTTCTAGCCCGAAGGCTACCTGAAAAAGCCCCGCGCCGTTTTTCAGGTAGCCCAAAAGCCGCAAGGCAGGCCGTAGCCCGCCAACAGACAAACGGCAAAAGCAGGCCGGGTCAGCCGCAGGCGCAAGCCGACTCAGCCGGAGCGGATTTGGAACGCGAACGCCCGAGCCCGCAAAACGGCAGCGGCAGCCTGAAAGCACTTCGCCCCGTCTCATGCAGACGGAAGCAGCCGCACCCGAAACAGCGCAGACCCGCCACCTAGGCCGTCTGAAACCCGAACAACCCACCTAAAGAAAGCCCGACATCATGACCAGCTCCCACCGCCAAGCCCCCCTACGCTTCATCACCGCCGGCAGCGTGGACGACGGCAAATCCACCCTCATCGGCCGCCTGCTCTACGACAGCAAAGCCCTGCTCGGCGACCAGGTACGCCGCCTCGAAAGCAGCCGCAGCCAAGGCGCGATCGATTTCTCCGCCCTCACCGACGGCCTCGAAGCCGAACGCGAACAAGGCATCACCATCGACGTGGCCTACCGTTACTTCGCCACCGCCCGCCGCAAATTTATCATCGCCGACACCCCCGGCCACGAACAATACACCCGCAACATGGTAACCGGCGCCTCCACCGCCCACGCCGCCGTATTGCTCATCGACGCCGCCCAGCTCGACTTTTCCCAACAGCCGCTGCAACTGCTGCCGCAAACCAAGCGCCACTCCGCCATCCTGCGCCACCTGCGCTGCCCACACATCATCGTGGCCGTCAACAAAATGGACTTGCTCGGCTTCAGCCAAGAAAAATTCAACGCCGTCGCCGCCGCCTACCGCGAACTGGCCGACACCCTCGGCCTGCCTGAAACCCGCTTCATCCCCATCTCCGCCCTCAATGGCGACAATATCGTGCACGAAAGCGCCCACACCCCGTGGTACCAAGGCGGCTCGCTGCTGCAAGTGCTGGAAAGCCTGCCCGCAGGCGAAGGCGTGTCCGAAGCGCCGCAAGACTTCCACTTCCCCGTACAGCTCGTACAGCGCGCCGACGGCAGCAAACAAGACGACTTCCGCGGCTACCAAGGCCGCATCGAAGCCGGCAGCGCGCGCGTGGGCGACAAAATCCGCGTCGAACCCGCCGGGCTCGAAAGCAGCGTGCGCGGCATCATCGGCCTCAAAGGCAGCGTGGATCAGGCAACCGCAGGCGAACCCGCCACCCTCCTCCTCGCCGACGACATCGACATCTCGCGCGGCGACACTATCCTTTCCGCCGCCAGCCCGCTCGCGCCGCAGCGCCGCCTTGCCGCCACCCTGTGCTGGTTCGACAGCCGCCCGCTCAACCCCGCCCGCAAATACCTGCTCAAACACACCACCCGCACCGTGCCCGCCAAAATCGCCGCCGTACGCCGCGTGTGGGACGTGCACACCCTCAGCCACTCCGCCGGGCGCAACACGCTGGAAATGAACGACCTGGGCGAAGTCGAGCTCGCGCTGGCGCAACCCGTCGTCTGCACCCTCTACGCCGCCAACCCCGCCACCGGCGCCTTCATCCTGATAGACGAAGCCACCAACCACACCGCCGCCGCCGGCATGATACTGGCCGACGCAGAAGCGGTAGGCGAAACGCAGCAGGCAGAACAGGCTACCTGAAAACCCGACGGCCAACTTTCAGGTAACCCGCAGATCGGGCATAAATGCCGAACAGAACAAACAAAGGCCGTCTGAAACCGCCGCCTTTTCCCGTGAGAGAAGGCTACCTGAAACACAATCCGGCAGCCTACCACCCGCCGTACAACCGGAGCGCGGACACCCCCGTTCGCCGTACGCAAGACGGGCTACCTGAAAACCCGACGGCTAAATTTCAGGTAGCCCCAGCAAGAGTAGCAAGAGCAAGAGTAGGTCGGGTTAGGCTGCAAGCCGTAACCCAACAATCCGCCCCTTAATTTTCAGGTAGCCCCAGCCCATAACAAACCATCCCAAGGAACCCGCCATGAACCCGCTTCCCCCCGAACTCGCCGCCCAAATCGCCGCGCTCAACCCCCTGCAGCTGGCCTGGCTCTCCGGCTACTGCTGGTCGCAGGCCGGCGGGCAGGCCGTGCAGCCCGGCATCGGTGCGCCTGCCGCCGCAGCCCCCGCGCCCGCCGCCGAACCCCTGCGCGTGGCCGTGATTTCCGCCTCGCAAACCGGCAACGCCCGCAAAGTGGCCGCAGAGCTGCAGCAAAGGCTCGCCGCCGCCGGCGTGAACGCCGTCCATGCCGCCGCCGCCGACTACAAGCCCAAAAACATCGCCGGCGAACAACTCGTGCTGCTCGTTACCTCCACCCAGGGCGAGGGCGAACCGCCCGAAGAAGCGCTCAGCCTCTACAAACTGCTCAGCGGCAAAAAAGCCCCTAAACTTTCCGGCCTCAAATTCGCCGTGCTCGGGCTGGGCGACTCCAGCTACCCCATGTTCTGCGGCGCGGGCAAAAGTTTCGACGAACTTTTAGCCAAACTCGGCGGCGAACGCCTGCTGGAGCGGCAGGACTGCGACTTGGAATACCAGGCCGAAGCCGCCGCCTGGCTGGATAAAATCGTGCCGCTGGTGGGCAGCCTGGCCGCCGCGCCCGCCGCCGCAACTGGTACGGGCAACGCTTCTGGCAGCCCCGCCCCCGCCGCGCCCGCATCCGCCTACAACAAGGCCAACCCCTTCCCCGCCACCCTGCTCGTCCGCCAGAAAATCACTGGCCGCGATTCGGAAAAAGACGTGCGCCACATCGAAATCGACCTCTCCGGCTCCGGCCTGCAATACCGCGCAGGCGATGCGCTGGGCGTATGGTTTGAAAACGACCCCGCCGTCGTGGAAGAAATCCTCGCCGCCGTCTCGCTCAAGGGCGACGAGCCGGTGAACGCGGGCGGGCAGGGCAAAACCGTGCGCGAAGCCCTGCTGCACGATTGGGAAATCGGCCTGAACACCCCGCAGTTCGTGCAGGGCTACGCCGAAATCTCCGGCAACCCCGCGCTGAAGGAAGCCGCCGCCGACGCTTCCGCCTACGCCGCCGCCAACCCGATTGCCGGCATCGTGTCGCAATACCCCGCCGCGCTCACTACCGGGCAACTCGCCGGCCTGCTGCGCCCGCTCGCCCCGCGCCTCTACTCCATTTCCTCCGCGCCCGAAGAAGTGGGCGAGGAAGTGCACCTCACCGTGGGCGTGCTGCGCTACGAACACAACGGCATCCCGCGCACCGGCGCCGCCTCCAGCTTTCTGGGTGAACGTTTGGAAGAAGAAGGCAGCGTGCGCGTGTTCGTGGAAGAAAACCCCCGCTTCAGGCTACCTGAAAACCCGGAAACGCCCGTGATCATGATCGGCGCGGGCACCGGCGTCGCCCCTTTCCGCGCCTTCATGCAGCAGCGCGCCGCCAACGGCGACAGTGGCAAAAACTGGCTGATTTTCGGCAACCAGCACTTCACCCAAGATTTCCTCTACCAAACCGAATGGCAGGGCTGGGCGAAAGACGGCCTGCTCAACAAATACGACTTCGCCTGGTCGCGCGATCAGGAAGAGAAAATCTACGCGCAGCACAAAATCCGCGAAGAAGCCGCCGAACTGTGGCAATGGCTGCAGCAGGGCGCGCACATCTACGTGTGCGGCGACGCCTCGCGCATGGCCAAAGACGTAGAGCAGGCCCTGCTCGACACCATCGCCGAACAAGGCGGCCTGAGCGCCGACGACGCAGACGAATACCTCGACAACCTGCGCCAGGAAGGCCGCTACCAGCGCGACGTATATTGAAAACAGCGGCTGTTTTTCAGGTAGCCCCGCCAGGCAAAAAAAGGCTACCTGAAAATGGAAAACCGCCTTTCAGACAGCCCCAAAACAACCCAAACCCAAAGGAACCCAACCATGACCACCCCCGACCCCCGCGCCAAACTCCCCGCCACCCCCCTGGCCGACAACGAACGCCTCAAAGGCCAGAGCCGCCACCTGCGCGGCACCATCGCCCAAGACCTCGGCGACGGCCTCACCGGCGGCTTCAACGGCGACAACTTCCAGCTCATCCGCTTCCACGGCATGTACGAACAGGACAACCGCGACATCCGCGCCGAGCGGCACGACCAAAAGCTCGACAACCTCAAAAACGTCATGCTGCGCTGCCGCCTGCCCGGTGGCGTGATCACCCCGCAGCAATGGCTGGGCATCGACCAATTCGCCGGCAGCCACACCCTCTACGGCTCCATCCGCCTCACCAACCGCCAAACCTTCCAATACCACGGCATCCTCAAGCCCGACATCAAAGCCGTGCACCAATGGCTGCACAAACTCGGCCTCGACTCCATCGCCACCGCAGGCGACGTGAACCGCAACGTCCTGTGCACCAGCAACCCCGTGGAAAGCAGCCTGCACCGCGAAGCCTGGGAATGGGCGAAGAAAATCAGCGAACACCTCCTACCCAAATCCCGCGCCTACGCCGAAATCTGGCTCGACGGCGAAAAAGTGGAAACCACCGAAACCGCCCCCCTGTCCGAAGGCGTGAAAAGCGGCGACGACACCGAACCCGTACTCGGCGCCAGCTACCTGCCGCGCAAATTCAAAACCACCGTCGTCATCCCCCCGCACAACGACGTAGACCTGCACGCCAACGACTTAAACTTCGTCGCCATTGAAGAAAACGGCAAACTCGCCGGCTTCAACGTACTCGTGGGCGGCGGCCTCTCCATGGAGCACGGCAACACCAAAACCTACCCCGACACCGCCCGCGAATTCGGCTTCATCGGGCTCGACAAAGTGCTCGACTGCGCCGCCGCCGTCGTTTCCGTGCAGCGCGACTGGGGCAACAGGAGCGACCGCAAAGCCGCCAAAACCCGCTACACCCTCGAGCGCGTGGGCACGGAAGTATTCATCGCCGAAGTGGAAAACCGCATGGGCGCGAAATTCCAGCCCATCCGCCCCTACGAATTTACCACGCGCGGCGACCGCATCGGCTGGGTGCAGGGCGAAGACAAAAAATGGCACCTCACCCTCTTCATCGAAAACGGCCGCATCACCGACGCGCCCGGCCGCCCGCTCAAAACCGGCCTGCGCGAAATCGCCAAAATCCACAAAGGCGACTTCCGCCTCACCGCCAACCAAAACCTCATCGTGGCCGGCGTGGCCGCCCGCGACAAGGCCAAAATCGAAAAAATCGCCCGCGAACACGGTCTCATCAACGACAAAGTGAGCAAACAGCGCGAAAACAGCATGGCCTGCGTCGCCCTGCCCACCTGCCCGCTGGCCATGGCCGAAGCCGAACGCTTCCTGCCCCAATTCCTCGACCATGTGGACGAAATCATGGCAGAAAACGGCCTGTCCGAAGAGCACATCGTTTTGCGCGCCAACGGCTGCCCCAACGGCTGCGGCCGCACCATGCTCTCCGAAATCGGCCTCGTGGGCAAAGCCGTGGGTCGCTACAACCTCTACGCCGGCGGCAACCGCCAAGGCACGCGTATCCCCCGCCTCTACAAAGAAAATATCACCGAACCCGAAATCCTCGCCATCCTGCGCGAATGGATCGCCGGCTGGGCAACAGGCCGCGAACCGGGCGAAGGCTTCGGCGACTATGCCGTGCGCACCGGCATCGTCCAACCCGTGCTCGACCCCCCGCGCGATTTCTGGAAAGCATCTGCCGCCTGATTCGGCAAGAAAAAGGCTGCCTGAGACCTTTGCAAAATTCCCCGAAATCCCC
>NZ_KV821582.1:0-19018 GCF_001815685.1 Neisseria sp. HMSC056A03 | reverse complement strand
CCGCCTGATACAGCGTATCAGCAAATCTTGCACGGCATGGCGGCGGTTGACTACACTGCTGACGAATTGATTTATCGCTCACGCAACAATCGAAGCTACAAGGTTTACGGTTATTCGCCGGTCGAGCAAATCATCATGACCGTAAACATTGCCTTAAAACGGCAGCTTCACGCACTGGAATACTATACGGCTGGCAGCGTGCCTGATGCTTTGATCGGCGTGCCTGAAACGTGGTCGATGGAAGATATTAAACGCTTCCAAGAGTATTGGGATTTGCTGTTATCAGGCGAGACGGCGGAACGGCGTAAGCTGCGTTATGTACCGGGCGAATTAGCCAGAAACTTCAAAGAGACGAAACAGCCGCCGCTGAAAGACGTTTACGACGAATGGCTGGCGCGTGTCGTCTGCTTTGCGTTTAGTGTTGAGCCTACGCCGTTTGTGGCACAGGTAAACCGTAGCGTAGCAGAGACGAGCCGTGAGCAATCGCTTTCAGACGGCATGAGCAGCCTGAAAAACTGGGTAAAAGCCCTGATTGATGACGTGCTTGCCCGATACATGGATATGGCGGCTTATGAGTTTATCTGGAAAGAGGAAGAATCGCTCAATCCGAAAGAACAGGCTGAAATCTACGCTATCTACAAAAACGCAGGCATCTTGACCGCTGACGAAATCCGCGCCGAACTGGGTAAGGAGCCGTTGCCGGAGCAGCCTGAACCGAATCAGCAAGACGATAAACAGCCTGAAGAACAGCCAAATCAAGAGGCTGAAAAGCTGGGAAAGTCGGAAAGCCCGATGAGCGAAGACGAAGCCGCCGCGCTTATTGAGGCTTATTTGCTGACGCGTGTTGACGGCTTGGCTGAACAGATTGCCGCGCTGATTGGTGGTGCGGCTGTTGACTGGCAGACTGAAGACCTGGCCGCCGAACTGAACCGAGTGGCCAAAATCATTACCGACGGCTTGGACTTTGGCGAGTGGTCGGGTTTGTCTGATGTGGTCGAGCCGATAATCAGGCGAGCGGCGGAAGATGGGGCGGTCGCTGCCTTGTTGCATGTTATGCCTGACCCTGCTGTCGGTATGGTTACGAATATTCGCAGCCGTGCCGTCAAGTGGGCGCATGACCGCGCCGCCGAAATGGTCGGCATGAAGTGGGTGGGCGGCGAGCTTATCCAAAATCCTGCCGCCGAATGGCAAATCACAGAAGGGACGCGCGAAATGATACGCGCCCAAGTGGTTGAAGCCATGCGAAACGGCGACAGCGTGCAGGAATTGGCAGGCCGTCTGAAAGAATCTCACGCTTTCAGCAATGCCCGCGCCCGAACTATTGCCCGAACTGAGACGGCGATGGCTGACGGCATGGGCAACCTGATAGGCTGGGAAGAGACCGGGCTTGTTTCCGGTAAGCAGTGGCTGACAGCTGAAGACGATAAAGTGTCAGAGATTTGCAATACCAATGGGGATATGGGCGTTATCGGGCTGCATGAGCATTTTGCGCATGGGTCGCTGACGATTCCAGGTCACCCGAATTGCAGATGCACGGTTATCCCTGTTTTGGCAGAGGATATGCCTAAATCTTGATTCCTTTGGGTAAAGTGAGTGTGTTTGCCGCCTCTTCGTGGGGCGGCTTTTTTTTGGAGCAACGAATGGCGAAGTTATACGCAGAAATTGCCAAGATGGAGGCGCAGGACGACGGCACTGTCAAAGTTTGGGGGTATGCCTCAAGTGAAGCGGTCGATTCGGACGGCGAAATCATCGCGGCAGAAGCAATGAAAGCGGCTATTCCCGATTACATGAAGTTTGGCGCGGTGCGTGAAATGCACGGATCAAACGCGGCGGGAACGGCTATTGAGATTAACGTAGAAGACGATGGGCGCACATTCTTTGGGGCGCATATCGTTGACCCTGTTGCGGTTACGAAAGTCAAGACAGGCGTTTACAAAGGTTTTTCAATCGGCGGCAGCGTTACCGCCCGCGACGAGTTGAATAAGTCGCAAATTACAGGCTTGAAGCTGACAGAAATCAGCCTTGTTGACCGCCCTGCCAATCCTGATGCGGTATTTACCTGCTACAAGGCAGACAAACCGAAAGACGAGGAAGAGGCGGATAAGTATGAAGACGACAAGACAGCCGACAAAACCGATGAAACGCCTGCCGATGATGCCGAAAAGGCAGATGGCAACAAGAAAGACGACAAGGAAGATGAAGCCGAGAAATCGGCAAGCGTCGAATTGTCTGAATCTGAAATCGACATTCTGAAAGCAGTCTTGGCAAAGGCCGAGAAGCCGAAAGACGAGCCGGTCGCTAAATCAATGTGGCAAGTCAAATCACTGGCTGACGTGCTGATGTCGCTGAAATGGCTGATTGATGATGCCAATTACGGCAGTGTGGATAAAGACATTACTGCGCAAATCAAAGAGTCAGCAGCCAGTCTTGCCGAATCGCTGAAAGCCTTAACGGCGAGCGAAGCCGATAAGCTGGTCGATGGTTTGTCAGCTAAAGCCGACAAATCAGACGACCTTGCCAAAGCCGAATCAGCTAACGAGTTGGCGAAAGCACAGGACGCGCTGAAGAAATCGAATGAAGCACTTGCTAAAGCACAGGCGGAAATCGAAAGCCTGAAGAAACAGGCAGCGCCGCCTAAAGGTAGCACCAAAGCTATCAGCAAGGCAGAAGACAACGGCGAAGACCCATTAAAAGGTTTTCAGCCGATTGTGAAGAATGACGGTTCGCTTGATGACGTGGCAACACTCATCAAGGCAGCACAAACAGGCCGTCTGTAACACCGCTTACAGGCGGTTTTTTTATTATCAGGAGCAATAAATGAACGTGAATCAACTCACACAAGAAACAATTGAGCTGATGAAGTCAGCACAAGCAAACGGCGAGCCGCTGAATAAAAGTTTTACTCAGCCGACCAGCTTTACAACCGGTCTGCAAACCTATGACCTTTCCGCGCCGTCACAAAAACTCTATCCGGTATTGACACCGTTGCGTAACCGTATCCCACGCGTGGGCGGTGGTCGCACCATCGGCTCAAACTGGAAAGCCATCACGAATATCAACGTTGGCAATCAACGCGCGGGGGTTAGTGAAGGTAAACGCGGCGGGGTTATCAATCACGAACTGGTTGAACGAAACGCCCAATTCCGCGGCATCGGTCTTGAAAAAAAGGTATCTTTTGAATCGCAATACGCTGCACGCGGTTTTGAGGATTTAAGAGCGTTGGCAGTTGCCCAGACTCTGCAAGCAACTATGATTGAGGAGGAAATGATTTTGCTGGGCGGTAACACCAGCCTGAAAGCAGGCGTTACCCCTACCCCGACCGCAGTCTCATCTAATGACGCGCTGGGCAAAATCAGCACTTCCAGTCTGTCCATCGTCTGTGTGGCTTTGGGCTTGCAAGCATACTGGGACGTAGCAGGCGCAAACAACGGCGCAATCGGTCAAAGCTTGAACATCAAGACTGCCCAAGTTCCTGCCAAAATCACACGCCCAAACGCGGATGGTTCTACCGATACTTTCGGCGGCGGTTCTGCCCAAAAATCTGCGGCGGCTTCCGTTTCGGGTGTTGGTGCAGGCAAAAAAGTAACTGCTATGATTCCAGCCGTTCGCGGCGCGGTTGGCTATGCTTGGTTCTGGGGCGATGCCGGTTCAGAAAAACTGGGCGCGGTCACTACTTCTGCAAAAGTGGAAATCTTGGCTGATGCTGAGGGTACTCAAACAGCCGCTTCTTTGCCGTCTGAGGACAACTCCACTTCCATCTTGGAATTTGACGGCCTGTTGACCCAAATCGCACTGCCTGATTCTGGCGCATATTGGGCGGATAACAAAGGCAGCGGCCTGACCTCAGACGGTGCAGGCGGCGTGTATGAGTTTGAAGAAGCTTTCGCGAATTTCTTCACACGATACCGCTTGTCGCCCGATACCATCTATATCAACGCCCGCGATTTGGTTACGTTGACTAAACTGATTATCGGCAACGGCGGTGCACCATTGATTAAGCTGAAAGTGGATATCGAAAACGCCAATAGTATCCGCGCGGGTGTGGTGGTCGGTTCGTACATGAACAAAATCACAGGCGACGAACTGAACATCGTGGTACATCCGAACTTGCCTGCCGGTACCTACCTGTTCTATTCGTCCCGTTTGCCGGGATACGTACAAGGCATCGGTAATCTGCTGCAAGTACTCACAAGACAAGAGTATTACCAAATTGAATGGCCGCTGCGCTCCCGTGAGTATGAATACGGTGTCTATGCGGACGAGTTGCTGCAAGGTATGTTCATGCCTGCCTTTGGTATGATTACCAACGTGGGTTAAGCCTAATCAGGCCGTCTGAATTTTCGGACGGCCTCTTTCTTTTGGAGATTTTGAAATGATTGAAATGGTTAAATTACAAGCCCCTGAAGGCTTTACCGATGTTTCCTTTGGTAGCCAAAGCTACGAAGTGGACGAAAACGGTGTTGTTGAAGTGCCTGCGGAAGCGGCGCAATTCCTGTATCAGTTCGGCTTTGGTAACGTGGTTGAAGAGACCGCCGAAACTGAACAGCCTGTTGAAGCTGAAGAGCCTGAAAAAGGTAAGCGCGGCCGTAAAGCCAAAGCCGAGCAGCCGGCAGAACAGCCAGCCGAACAGGCTGAAGCCGAGCAAACCGCCGAAACTGAACAGGCTGAATAACGATGACCGCCCTTGTCCCACTTGATTTGCTCAAGCAACGGCTGGGCGTTGCCCATGACAAGCAGGACGGATATTTTCAGACCCTGCTTGATGGCGTGTCGGCGGCGGTTGAGGCTTTTATCGGGCGCAAACTCGAAGCGGCGGATTATGTCGAGCGATACAACGGCAACGGCAAGAATCGCCTTGTGCTGGAACAATGGCCTGTCATTTCCGTGTCGTCCGTAAAAATCAACGGCCGCGCGGTAGATGACTGGGACTTTGATAACTGGCTGTTGATTCGCCATGCCTGTTTTGCGCAGGGAATCCGAAACGTTGAAGTGTCGTACCGTGCAGGCTATGAAGCCATGCCTGCCGATATTCAGGAGGCTATCTTGATTATCGCAACGCAGCGCTTGAATGAAATCGAGAACAAGGGCGTGCAGAGTAAAAGCCTTGCAGGGGAGACTATATCCTTTTCGAGCTTTGGCCAGTCGGGCGGTATCCCCCCGTCTGCGTATGCCATCTTGATGGAATACAAGCGAAAGGCCGTCTGAAATGCTGAACGTTGAGTTTATCGGAGGCGATGCAATCGCGGCTGTCTTGAAAGCTTATTCTGACGGCGTGCAGTCGGCGGTTGAAAAGTCTATCGGTCGGTCAGTTTTGAAGTTGCAACGTGAAGTCATGCAAAACCGCCTGTCTGGGCAGGTGTTGAATGTACGGACTGGCAATCTTCGCCGCTCAATACATCAGCAAGTGACCAGTTCAGACGGTTTGGTTGTTGGCGAGGTCAACACGAATGTCCGATACGGCGTGGCGCATGAATATGGCTTTGCCGGAACAGTCAACGTTAAAGCCTCAATGAGGCAGATACGTCAGGCTTTCGGCAGGCCGTTGAAATCGCCGCGTTATGTTCAAATCCGCGCCCATTCTCGCAATGTGAAACTGCCTGAACGGTCGTTTTTGCGGTCGGCTTTGCGCGATATGAAGCCGGAGATTGAGGCTGATTTGCAAAAATCCATTGAAGGAGCGTTACGATGAATCGTGAAGCGATTTATTCCGCGCTGTGGGCAAAGCTTGAGGCATTGGACGGTTTTACGACTAAAAGCCGCAAACTGTTGCACTGGAATGACGTAAAGGGCTACGACCAGCCGGCGTTATTTATGGCTCAAGGCGATATGCAGTCGGTAACGACAACAGGGCAGGAGACGAAATGGCTGTTGCGCGTTGACGTGTATCTGTATGTTCAGACGGCAGGCGAGCCGCCAGCGCCTATCATGAATCCGCTGATTGACGCGGTGTGTAATGCCGTGAACGCTGTACACCCAATCACGGGTAAGACGGTTTTAGTGGTCGATGGCGCGGATGTTGAATATTGCCGCGTTGAAGGTACGGTAGAAACAGACGAGGGAACGCTTGGCAATCAGGCCGTCTGTATTATCCCAATTATGATTTGCGCCGCTTAGTCGGCAATTAGAAAGGAAATGTCATGCAGCTGACGTTTGGTAGTGGCGAGGTTTTCGCCGAGATGATTACGGATGCCTATGGCAACCGTGTGCAAAACGCAACGCCCGTGCGAATCATGGGCTTGCAGGAAATGTCTGTCGATTTATCGGCGGAATTGAAAGAGTTTTACGGCCAAAACCGCTTTGCGCTGGCTGTGGCACAAGGTAAGGTCAAAGTTTCGGGCAAATTCAAGGGCGCGTTAATCAACGGCCTGACCCTGAATACCCTGTTCTTCGGTGCTGAATTTGCGACCGGAACGATGAAGGCACTTTTGGCGGACACTAAGGGTAAGGTTATCCCTGCAAGCGGTGCTTATACCGTTCAGGCAACCGCGCCCAATGGCGGTACGTTCTTTGAAGATGCGGGCGTGATGGGTGCGGACGGCACGGTATACATTAAGGTCGTCTCTGCCCCTGCGGCGGGGCAATACATGGTATCTGTGTCAGGCTTGTACACTTTCCACGAATCGGAAAAGGGCAAGACTGTTTATCCAAGCTTTACCTACACTCAAACCATGCCGTCAGCCAAGAAAATGGAGCTGTCCAACATGGCAATGGGTAACACGCCGACCTTTAAGCTGAAATACCTGACACAGTTCAAAGGCAAAAAAGCCCTGCTGGAACTGGAGAGCGTAACCAGCGGCAAACTGGGCTTGTTCTCAACGAAAAACGACGACTTTTCTGTCCCTGAAATCGACTTCACGGCGCAAACCGATGAAGCGGGCTTTAAAGTCGGTACGCTGTGGATTCAAGAGTAATAATGCAGGCCGTCTGAAATGACGGCCTTTTTTCATTTACCCACAAAAAGGAAAGCAAAATGACCGTACGAATTAAAGGCGTGACCGTTGAACTGAACGGTACGAATTACGTTATCCCGCCGATTGCGTTGGGCGCGTTGGAGCAGTTGCAAAGCGACATTGGTGCATTTGACGGCAATGTGCAAGATGCAAAACAGATTTCTACCGTTATCGATTGCGCATATGCCGCCATGCGCCGCAATTACCCTGATATGACGCGCGAAGAAGTGGCTGATTTGATTGATATTGGCAACATGAACGAAGTATTCGCCGCGGTGATGGACGTTTCAGGCTTGAAACGCAAGGAACAGGAAGCCGCGCAAGCGGGGGAAGCTCAGGCGGCGGTTTAAGTTTCGGCGCGATGATTGCCCACGTCTGCGCCTCAACGGGGTGGACGTGGGACTACGTCGCAGACAACTTGGATTTGCCGCGAATCGGGTATTTAAACGAATATTGGCGCGAACATCCGCCCGTGCATATCTTGGTAGCCTCATATATGGGCATTAAGCCGTCGTCCAGCCCTGTACAGAGCGAAACAGACGAGGCGGAGGCCATTGGTATGCTTGGCGGCGGCGAGCTATCAGAAGACGAATTTAACGCATTGCTGAAAGCGAAGGGGATTATTTGATATGAGTAACGCAGTTTTCCCAACGTTTCCCGGCTTGAAGTGGGGGCGTAAAAGAACGGCTGTTTGGAGTACCAATATTCAAAAGTCAGCTTCAGGGCGTGAGATTCGCAGCGCTTACTACACTTATCCGCAATGGAAATTCTCGCTGTCGTTTGAAGTGTTGAGAACAAAAGCCTCAATCAATGAGCTTGAGAAGCTGGCAGGCTTTTTCAACGAACGCCGCGGCAGTTTTGACAGCTTCTTGTATGAAGACCCGGCGGACAACAAGGTTGTAGACCAGCTTATCGGGAATGTCGTTCAGGGTGTCACAAGATACCAACTTGTGCGCAATTACGGCGGTTTTACCGAGCCTGTTTTAGCGGTCAAAGGTGTGCCGGTGGTTAAAGTCGGTGGCGTTGCCTTGACACATGGCCGTGATTTCTCAATAGACAATAACGGCGTATTGGTTTTGAACACGCCGCAAACGCCTGGCAGCCCTATCACATGGACGGGTGGTTTTTATTTTCGCGTCCGCTTCACGTCTGATACGGTGGATTTTGAAAACTTTATCGGCCATCTGTGGAACGCGAAGAAAATCGAGTTTACGAGTTTGAAATTATGAAAAGTGCAAGCGCTGAATTAATGGATCTGCTTCATAACGAAGACAGGTTTCTGATGGCCGATTTGTTCACAATCACTTTGGCGAATGGGCAAGTGTTGCGTCATACGAATTTTGACAAGCCTGTTACATGGCAGGGGAATCAATACGAGGCTTATAAGCTGATTATCAAGCGCGGCGCAACAAGAACGGCGGTAGGGCTTGATGTTGATTCAAACACGTTGCAAATCGCCGCAGAGCCAAGTTATCGACTTGAGGGCTTGCAGTGGGCAGAGGCCGCGCTTGGCGGTGCTTTGGACGGCGCAAGGGTGGTTATCGAGCGTGTCTTTTTCCGTGATTTCCTTACGGCAAATCCTGAACCTGTTGGCACGGTCATCATCTTTTCCGGGCGTGTGTCGGATGTGTCGGGCAGTCGTTCGTCCGTCAAGGTTGACGTTAAATCAGATATTGAACTGCTGAACGTATCAAGCCCACGCAATATCTATCAGGCCGGCTGTATGAGAACGCTTTATGACGGAGGCTGTAAAGTCAACCGCGAAAAGTTCACGGTAAACGGTCGTGTAACCGCAAACAGCACAACCGGCACGGAACTGGCTTGTGACCTGACACAGACGAACGGCTGGTTTAATCAGGGCGTTATCAAGTTCACAAGCGGCCTTAATGCAGGGCTGACACGCACAGTCAAAGAACATAAAGACGGCACGCTGTCTTTTGCCTTGCGCTTACCACACCCACCACGCGCCGGAGATGTGTTCAAAATCTACCCGGGCTGCGACAAGCGACAAAGCACCTGTAAAGACAAGTTCCAAAATATCGTGCATTTCCGTGGTTTCCCATATATCCCATCTGCTGATACGGTGGTTTAAATGAGGCCGTCTGAAATGGATTTAAGAAAGCGAATTGTCGAAGAGGCTTATTCGTGGCTTGGCACGCCGTACCATCATCAAGCGATGGTAAAGGGGGCTGGTGTTGATTGCGCGATGATTCTTGTCGCAATCTATCGGGAGGCTGGTTTACTGCCTGCCGATTTTGACCCACGGCCATATCCTCAAGACTGGCACTTGCACCGAGACGAGGAGCGTTATCTTGGCTGGGTTTTAAAAGTCTGTCATGAGACCGACACGCCGCAACCCGGCGACGTTGTCGTCTGGAAGTTCGGGCGCACGTTTTCGCATGGCGCGGTTTATGTTGGCGACAACAAGATTATTCACAGTTATATCGGGCGCGGTGTGGTTTTGGACGAATTGGATCAGGCCGAACTTTCAGGCCGTCCGATGAAGTTTTTTACTTTTGGAGCAAGCGACCGATACCCGCAAAAAATATCAGGCGGCGTACGTCCCAAAAAATGATTTTATAGAGGTTACTCATGGGCGGTAAGACTTCCACTATTTCAAATTCTGAACAACGGATTTTGTCCCTGCAAGTTCAGCAATCATCTCAAGGCTTGACCCTGCCTGTTGTTTACGGTCGGGCGCGTGTTGCTGGTAATTTGATTTGGTACGGCGACTTTACCACTATTGAGACCAAGACAACGACCCGACAAGGCGGTAAGGGCGGCGGTGGCGTAAAACAAGAGGATATTTCCTACACTTACGAAGCCGCCGTCATGATGGCCTTGTGCGAGGGCGAGATTAAAGGTATCGGGCGCATTTGGCGCGATAAAGAAAAGTTTGAATCGCTTTCACAATTGCGCCTGAATCTTGCAAAAGGCGGCGATGAACAGCCGACTTGGACGCATTTGCAACAGCCTAAGCACCAAGCGCAGGCAATCAACTATTCCGGCACGGCTTATATTTACAGCCCAAATTACGAACTGACGAAATCCGCGCAGATTTATCAGCATAATTTCGAGGTTATCGGGAAAATGGGGTATTCGTCCTCAATTCCTGATGCAAATCCGAGCGAGATTATCCGCGATATGCTGACGAATCAGAACTACGGTTGCGGATTCCCTGCTGAAAACTTGGGCGATACGAGCGTTTACGGCGTTTATTGCCGCGCGGCCGGTATCTTTTTAAGCCCTGTTTACAGTGAGCAAACTGAGGCACAACAAAACATTTCCGAACTGTTGGAACAGACCAATAGTGCGGCAGTGTTTTCTCAAGGCCGTCTGAAAATTGTCCCTTATGGCGACGTAAAGCTGTCAGGAAACGGCGCGGCCTATGTGCCGAACCTGACACCTGTTTACGACTTGACCGACGACGATTTTATCGTTTCGGGCGCGGAAGACCCTTTGAGAGTTGAGCGCAAAACCAATGCTGATGCTTACAACCAAATCCAAGTTGAGTATCTCGACCGCGCCAATGACTACAATATCGCTGTGGCCGAAGTAAAAGACCAAGCAAATATTGAGCAATACGGCCTGCGCCCTAAAGATGCCGTGAAGATGCACGGAATCTGCGACGCGAAAGTCGCAAACCATGTAGCGCAACTGCTGTTACAGCGTGCCTTGTACGTCCGCAATGAATATGAGTTTAAGCTTGGTTGGAAATACTGCCTGCTTGAGCCTATGGACTTGGTAACGCTGACAGACGAGGGTTTGGGGCTTGATAAAACGCCCGTCAGAATCATTGAAATTGAGGAGGACGAAGAGGGAGTTTTGACCGTTAAGGCCGAAGATTTCCCGATGGGCGCGGCAACGGCTACGGCTTACCCAACACAGCCGTCATTAGGCTATTCCGCCGATTACAACAAATCGCCCGGTAATGCCCACGCGCCTGTTATTTTTGAAGCGCCTTTACAATTAACTGGCGGCGAGCCTCAAATTTGGCTTGCAACCGCCGGCGGCGATATGTGGGGCGGTGCTGAAGTGTGGATTTCGACCGATGGCGACAGCTACACGCGAATCGGCGCAACCAACAAGAAAGCGCGTTTCGGATCACTGTCTGCACCTTTGGCAAGCGGCGCAGTTTTCGACCGTGCCAACACTTTGAATGTTGAAATTTCCGCCGGACAAATGACAGGCGGAACGGAGCAAGACAGCCGCGATTTGCTGACCTTGTGTTACGTTGACGGCGAGTTTTTGGCCTACGAGACTGCCGAACTGAAAGGCGTGGGACGTTACACGCTGGGCAATCTGACGCGCGGTGCGTATGGCTCAACCATCGACCGACACAATGCAGGCGGCCAGTTCGTGCGCATCGATGAAGCGTTGTTCAAATACGCCGTCCCTGCGAACTGGGTAGGGCGCACGATTTGGGTTAAGCTGGTGTCTTTCAACGTCTTTGGCAGTGGTGTGCAGGAGCTTGCAGAAGTGCCGGCATATTCCTACACCATCAAGGGCGCACCACTTGGGCAAATTCAGAATTTACGCCTAACGTCATCTTGGGCATACGGCAAAGAAGCCGTTATTGCTTGGGATAAGTTGGGCGGTGCTGATACCTATGACGTTGAAGTCTATGCAGGCAATACGCAAAAACTACTGCGAAGCTTGAGCGGTATTGTTGACAACGGATTTACCTACACGCAGGCCGATATGAAAGCTGACGGCGGTCAAGTGCGTGATGTTGTCTTTAAAGTTCGTGGACGCGCTGTTACCGGGAAGACCGGCAACTGGGCGCAAGTAGCCGCTCAAAATCCGCAACTGCAAGCATTGCAAGGCATTGAGATTGACAGCGGTTTACGTCAGGCGTTTTTCAAATGCGCTATGCCGTCTGAAGAGGATTTTGCAGGCATTGTTATTTGGGTGTCTGAAAATCAGGCCGTCCCAACAACAGACGCGAATAAAGCCTATGATAGCGCGGAAACATTTGTTTCAATCACGAAATGCAACGGAAATGATTTGCAGCAGGGTAAGACCTATTATTTACGCGCCGCCGGTTATGACAGCTTTGGCAAAGACGGTATGCACGTCAGCAACAGCATTGCGTTTACCGTGGCCGACGTGTCAGTCACAGATTTGGCGGAAAGCAATTTAAACAAGGCTTTGCGCGACAAAATCAACCTGATTGACAGCAATGGAGCAGGCAGCGTCAACGAACGCATTAAAAATGCGAACGAGGACAGAAAGCGTGAAATTCAGACCCTTTCTTCGCGCCTCGATACCGCGCAACAGTCGGTAACTGAGACCAAAGCAACGGTTCAGGTGGTTCAGACGACCTTAACCAAAGCGACAGGCGACATCAAATCGCTTGGCGAGCGTATCACGACAGCCCAGTCAACGGCGGACGGCAACAAAGCGACGGTACAAGCCCATGCACGCAGTATCAACGGCTTGGAGGCGCAATACACGGTCAAGGTTGACGTTAACGGTAAGGTGGCTGGCTACGGCTTGGCAACCACGCCGAAAAACGGAACACCTGAAAGCAAGTTTATTGTCAACGCCGACCGCTTCGGCATCGGCGCACCGGGCAAAGCTGACGTTTTCCCTTTTACGGTCGATACACAGCAAAACCGCGTTGGCGTGAATGGCGAACTGGTGGTGAACGGTAAGGCGATTGTCGATAGATTGAACGCCGGGGATATTCACGGCGACAAAATCACGACAAACACGCTGAACGCAAACCGCCTTAAAGCTGGAAGTGTTACAGCGCGTGAAATGGCGGCTGGAAGTATCACGGCTGATAAGCTGGCGGCAGGCTCAATAACCGCTGATAAATTGGCGGCTGGTAGTATTACCGCTGATAAGCTGGCGGCCAATTCCGTTACGTCTGACAAGTTATCTGTACAAAACTTATCTGCCGTGAGTAGTGATTTAGGCAATATAAAAGCTGGTAACATCAACATCGGCAATGGTGCTTTTACCGTGTCGAGGAATGGCGATTTATACGCTAAAAACGGCAGATTTGAAGGCACTGTTTACGCTGATAAAATTGAGGGCGATGTCCTGAAATTTTTCCCTTTTGCAAGGGTTGGAACTGGTAGATATGCGATGACTTATACAAACACCACGCAAAAGGATATTGTATTAAGTTTTCAAAATATTTCTTTTATTACGCCTAATTCCAAGTCTAGTTACTGGGTTAGAATTAAAATTAATGGTCGGCAAATATACGAACAAGAATTTTGGTCGGTATTTAGTCATACCTATTCGACTGCAAGAGGTAATGTGGATGTTTATAGAGGTATCTTCTACAACGTCCCATTTCTTCAGGTTGTACATGGGAATACTACTTCTAACATTGTTATTGAAATAGATCATGAGTTAACTGTTAATAGAAGTACCAGTTGGAATGGGGTTGATATTCAATCAACCCCTTATATTTTAGCCGCAAGAATTTAGTTATTTAAATGGTTGACCTAGACGGTATCCCATTGGGTTACGGAAATTAAATATTGAAATTATTTTGCCCGCATTTGCGGGTTTTTTAATGCCTATTGAAAGGAAAATTATGGCAAAACAGGTAATCGCAATCAAGCATGAAATCGAAGACGAAAGAACAGGGGCAGTCGCAAGCTACCATGTAATCGAATATGTAAGTATTGATTACAAGTTCAACACTGTTACGGCAACGATTAACGGCTATGTGTCGAAAAAGACATACGAAGCAGGCCGCAATCCTCTTTGTTCCCATTCTGTTACCGTGAATGGTTTGCCTGACGGCGCGGAAGTATCGCGCGCTTGGCTGTACGACAAAGTCGTTGAGCAGGGGAATGAACAAAGCGTCTTTTCCGGTGCCGAACTGATTGAAGCCTGATTTAAATTTGAAACAACGCCCGTGATGATTCACGGGCTTTTTTTATGGGCGGTCGTATGAGCGATTTAGAAGCAAAAATCAAAATAACCGTCGAAAACGGCACGGCGGCAGGGTTTAACCAAGCGGCAAACTCTGCTGAATCGGCTTCAAAGGTCATTGAAAACGCCATTGGCAACGTCAAAGCGCGATTGAAAACGCATTTTGACGATATGAAAAAGTCGATGGAACAGGCGTTTCACGTCAATCCATCAACTTTTAAAAATCTTGGCGAGGCGCAAGAAGGGATGTTTAACAAAATCTCTTCTTCAGCGCGGAAAGTGTACGAAGAAACGCGCACGCCGATGGAGCAGTTTAAGGCGAAACTGGCAGAAGTTAATCAACTGCTGAATCTTGGCGCGATTGACGTAGAAACCTACGAGCGCAAGGTTGAGCAACTGAACAGCGAGCTTGAACAGACAGACGGCAAGGCTTCGGCGGCCGCCGGTGGGCTGGGCAAAATTGGGGCAGTTTTGGCAGGATTTGCCTCACTTTCATTTGCCAAGTCTATGCTTGACACTGCCGATGCCATGCAGTCAATCAACGCACAAGTCAGACAGGTTGTATCGTCTGAAAGCGAGTATTTGGCGGTACAACGTCAGTTATTGGATGTAGCCAACAATACCCGCGCCTCATTGGAATCAACAGCGAATCTGTACGTTTCCACAAGCCGCGCGTTGAAAGACTACGGCTACACGCAACAGGAGATTTTGACCTTTACCGAAGCAACCAATAACGCGATGACTATCGGCGGCGTACAGGCGCAACAACAGGCCGCCGCGCTTATGCAGTTGTCGCAGGCTTTGGGTAGTGGCGTATTGCAGGGCGACGAGTTTAAATCCATTTCCGAAGCCGCGCCGATTCTGCTTGATACGATTGCGGAATATATGGGCAAATCCCGCGATGAAATCAAAAAGCTGGGCAGCGAGGGACAGTTGACGGCGGATGTGATTTTTAAAGCCATATCGGGCGCGTCGGAAAAATTCGGCGAGCAGGCGGCAAAAATGCCCATGACGATGGGTCAGGCTTTGACGGTTTTCCAAAACAACTGGCAAAGCATGGTTTCTAAGCTGTTGAACGACAGCGGCGCAATGTCGGGGATTGCTGCGATTATTAAACTGATTGCTGACAACCTGAATTTGGTTGTCCCTATCGTTGCAGGTTTTGCTGTTGCTGTTGCGGCCGCTGTTGCGCCCACGCTGGCATTGAATGTGGCTTTGCTGGCAAATCCGTTTGGTATTGTGGCCGTTGCAATCGGCGCGGTCATCGGCCTTATTTCCCAATTCGGCGATGAAATAGACGTTTTCGGCGGCGGCTGGTCGAATCTTTCTGACGTGATACAGGCCGTCTGGCAAGTCATCACGGAAACCATCGGCGAAGCTGTCGATACCGTTAAATCATGGTTCGGCGAATTGACGGCATGGGTTGACGAGAGTGTCGGCGGATGGTCGGCGGTATTTGAGCGCGTGATGAGCTTAATCTCAAGCACCATCGGGGCGTATATCAACGTCTATATCAACACCTTTGCAACCGGCTGGATGTTGATTAAAGAAGCCGCCAACAATATGCCGCAATTCTTTGCCAATCTTGGCAAGGCTATTGGCAACGTGTTTATTTCCGCGATTGAGTGGATGGTAAACAAAGCGGTCGGCATGATTAACAGCATGATTGACTTTGCCAACAAGGCCGCGTCAATGGTCGGCGTTTCGGGCATTGAAAAGCTGAACAACGTCCAAATGGGACGGATGGATGATGGCGGGCTTGGCGGTCGAATCGCTGACAGCATGACGAAAGACCGCGCCGGAGCAATGGTAAACGCCGTTCGAGAACGTGCCGCCGATATTCACGAAGCCAAGGCGATGAAAGGCGCACGAGGTGGCGGCGGTGGTTCTGCCAAAGCTCACGCACCTGCTGGCGGTGGTGGCGGTGGTTCAGGCCGTAAAGGCGGCGGACGTAAAGGCGGTGGAAAGGGTCATGCAGGCGGCTCAGGAGCGGCTCAAGACCCAATGCAAGGCTGGGAAGAGGAAATCAAAGCCCAAAAACTTGCACACCGTGAAATGGAGCGCGAAACGCTCACGCACCAAGAATGGGATTTAGCGCGTGAGGCCGCCTACTGGCGCGAGAAACTGGCAACGGTTGATGCCGGCAGTAAAACAGGTTTGAAACTGCGTGAAAAAATCCTGACCCTTGAAGACCAGTTATCCAAGCAGTCAACTGAAGCAAAAATGAATCAGGTGGCTGAATGGGAGAAGCTGGACAAGCACAAGCTGGAAATGGAGAAAGACGCAGCCGACCAGGCACTGTCTGAAGGCCGTATCTCGCAACTTGAACGTCTTGATTTGGAAATCGAGTTTGAAAATCGCCGTTATCAGATTGCCTATGACGCATTGCAGGAACGGATCGCACTTGCTGAACAAGACCCGACTTATAGTCAGACGGCCATTGACAAGCTTAAAGCGCAGATGGCCGAACTTGGGCAAGGTCATGAACGGACGCAGGCGAAGAATGAGGGCAAACGCGAAAGCCAACGCCGGAAAGATGCGCCAAATGTCATGGAAATGCTTCAGGACGGTGGCAAGAACGTTTGGCAGGAAGCGCAGCAACAGATGGGGCAGGCGTTTACCGCTATGCTGACAAGGGCGAAGAGCTTCAGGCAGGCGATGAACGGCGTGTTCTCCTCCATGCGTCAAACCTTCGTTCAAGAGATGGTCAGTAAGCCGCTGGCCGCGCTGATGGGGCGTTTCGCCAAGGAAGGCGCGATGTGGCTGGCTAACGGCGCACGCCAAATTGCCACGCAATCTGCTACATCGGCTACCGTAACCGGTATTAAACAGACTGAAACGACGACAAACGTCGGCATGAACGCCATTCAAGCGGCGGCCGAGGCATTTAAGGCGATGGCGGGTATTCCATACGTCGGCCCGATTCTTGCCGTTGGCGCGGCGGCAGCGGCGATGGCGGCAGTTTATGGATTGATGAGCGGAATGAGCGGCGGCGGTTCTTCAACCTCCACGACCACAACACGGATTCCATCGGCGGCAGGCGGTTGGGATATTCCGGCAGGTATCAACCCTCTTACTCAGTTGCACGAGAATGAGATGGTTTTGCCTGCTGAACATGCCCAAACAATTCGCGAAATGGCAGGCCAATCAGGAGGCGACGACAGCACGATTATCATCAACTCAACAGGCGGCGACTTTATTCACAAAAAGGATTTGGCGAAGCTTTTGAAACAGATGAAACGTGATTTCAAATTTGTTTAACGGTCAGGCCGTCTGAATGGTTCAGGCGGCTTTTTTCATAAACGGACTTTTTGATAATTTTGTCAAAAAGTCCTTTTTCTTTGGAGATTGAAAAATGAGTAACTCATTGAAATGGGTTAAATATGTTTTGGATTGGCGTTTTCTGCCTGTACGTTTTCAAAAGTGGCTGTTTGGCACCGGAACGCGCGTTGTTGAGTTTGCCAGTGGGCTGTCGATGATTGGTTATGCCGCAGTTTTCGCGTTTTCGCCTGTCGATATTTACGACTGGCCGATTTACTACAAGTTTAAAACGATACCTGAATCTATCCTGATTCCCGTTTTCGGCGGTATCGGCTTGTTGCAGTTGGCGGCGATGTACTGGCAGACGTACAAGGGCAACGTCTTTTCAGGCTACTTATTGCTGGTGTCGGCGTTTATTTGGTTCTTGACGGCTCAGGCGTTTTGGGGAGCGTTTCCGCCTGCTCACACAGGCATGGTAATACCGCCGATTCTGTCTTTCCTATGCCTATTGGCTGGTAATAACTCACTTAAATTCTTGTTTTCGGGCGAAAAATTGAAAGACAGCCTAAAGGGGGAATAATGGATTTTTTTCAATTCGGCTACCTGTTTGCCATAGGGGGCGGCATTGTCGGCAGTGCGTGGTCGAGTATTAAAGACCACGACAATATGGTCTCAAGTTTGTTTGAGGCGGTTGTATCGGCAGTAGCAGCGGCGGCGGTAGTGGAACGGTTTTTGATGGTAAACCAAGTATGGACTTGTGCGATTGCCGGTGCGTTTGTCGGTATTTTGACAGGCCACGCGATGGATACCGTCAAAACCCTTGCCCCGGGCTTGATGAAGAAGTGGGTCAAGAAAACGGCTGACAAATTTATCGATAAAGAGTAACGACAGGTCGTCTGAAATCAGACGGCCTTTTTTAATGGAAGAGTAAAAATGCAAGAGTTGGAATGGATTAAAGAAGCAAGAAAACACATCGGCTTGAAAGAAGTTGTCGGCACGAAAGCGCATAACCCGACAATCGTGCAGTGGCTGAAAGAGATGGGGACGTTCCCCGGTGCGGCAAAGTCTTGGTACTTTGAGGATGAAACACCGTGGTGCGGTTTGTTTGTCGGTCATTGCTTGGGCAAGAGTGGCCGCGCAGTCATCAAGGATTGGTACCGTGCTAAAGCGTGGGCAAGTGCCGGGCTGACGAAGCTGTCAAAACCTGCTTATGGTTGTATTGCGGTCAAATCCCGACAAGGCGGCGGCCATGTGTTCTTTGTGGTCGGCAAAAATGCAAAAGGGCAGATTCTTGGTTTAGGCGGCAATCAAGGCAATACCGTGTCTATCGTGCCGTTCAACGCGGCGGATATTGACGGTTACTTTTGGCCGTCTAAGCTGGTGGATGGCAAGGCGGTGCCATCAAGCCCCGCGCCCGAACGTTATGTTTTGTCATCTATTACGGCAACCGCCGCGCATGGTGCAAGCGAGGCGTGATGATGAATCCTGTCGAGTTTCTGAAAGCGCGTATCGCAGAATGGGAAGCCAAAAGCAAAGAGGCGAGCGAGAACGCCGACTTTAAAGCGTTTGAATTTGCCCAAAGCGAGATTAAAAACTACAAAGCGATGCTGAAAACCTATGAATATCCTGCTACTTAAAAACTGGAAGCTGATTGCGGTTCTGGTTTGCGTCGTGCTTGCTGTCAGCGCGTGGCAATACGACCATGCCGCCCAATACAAGCGCGGACGTGAATCAATGGCGGCAGAAATTTCAGGCCGTCTGAAAGATGCCGCGATTGAAAAAGCGAAGCAAGACCGTGAATCGTCTGCTGTGTATCAAGCCGGTAAAGCCGTGCGTGAAGAAAAGGAAAGGGTGCGTTATGTGCAAGTGCAAAAGATTGTCGAGAAGCCTGTCTATCGTAACGTCTG
>NZ_KV821581.1:0-221 GCF_001815685.1 Neisseria sp. HMSC056A03 | reverse complement strand
TTGCGGAATTGGTTGTAATTAATCAGGCTGATTCCTGTGTTTTGCTCAAACGGAATCAGGATTTTTTGCATGGCCGTCTGAATAAAATCTTTCAGCCGGTCAAAGTCTGCCAGCACCTTGTAGCCGTCTTGTCGCAATTCAGGGATACTGTTAACAGGCTGAACGGAACTGTTACACTCTGCCACGCGGAAGAAGTGCCAAGCGGCATTTAATACTTCTTC
>NZ_KV821580.1:0-390 GCF_001815685.1 Neisseria sp. HMSC056A03 | reverse complement strand
ACAGCGAGCTTGCCCATATCCTACTAAACGAAGCCATCAAACGCGCCTACATCGGCGACGACGGCGAAATCACGATTAAGAATTAATGAAATCCTTAAAAAATCTATTGTTTATTTCAATAGGCTTTTCAATCGGTTATTTCACTGGATTCACACAAGGGGAATCAAAGGCAATTAAATGCCTAAAGACCCAAAAACCGACAGAGCTAAACTTATACTGTCTTTTTTCTTCCCCGAACGTCGAATTTATCGAACTGGACAAACTCGAAGAAATAAACCTACAAAATAAGGAGCAAACGCTCAAATAGAGAGCGTTCGCTCATTGAATTAAAATAAGCCCCCGGAAAGGGGCTTATCATGGCAACACAATCTGAACTCATCGACCAAATCA
>NZ_KV821579.1:0-2338 GCF_001815685.1 Neisseria sp. HMSC056A03 | reverse complement strand
ATTGCCGTATCTATGATAAGGCAAAGGAACAGGGAGATACATCGGGAATGTTTTGGACAAGATTTGAACTCCAGTTTATGGGCAAAAACTGTCTGATTCCGCTCGATATATTGCTTAATCCGGGTCAATTTTGGGGCGGTGCTTTTCCAATTTGTGAGCGTTTGCAGAATTTTGGTTCGGCTAATCGTTATTTGTCCTCTGAAAAGCGTATTCAGATTTCGATTGATCGTGTTCAAGAGGTTGCATCTAATCAAGCCGGGCGTGCTGTGAATATGATGATTCAGCTTGGTATGTCGCCTGAAGAGATTGTTGAGCGTTTAAGACGTAAAGACGGTGCGTTGCCTGAGCGTGTGAATCCTGCTTCTTATTCGGTTGAGTACGCATTGAGTGCAAGACGTCATTATATGCAATTTATTCATGACGTATATGAAGATTCTATTGAATTGGAATTGATGGATGAATACGGAATGATTCTTCAGGGGATTCAAAATGATTAAAGGTGTTGAGTGCAACAGGAAGATATATCCCTGTATTTTAGTTGATGATGAATCACATGATTTTTATGTTTTCAGGCGTGTTTTGATTTGTCTTTCAGTTAGCCAATTTGCTGAATTTAAAGGCATATCTGATAAAGATAAAGATGAATTTGATTATATGGTTCATTTGGGAATTAAGCATGCGCTTAATTTAAATTGTTTTGCATACCATTGTGATAAAAATGGTCGCTTGGTGTGTATTTTTAGTCCAAAAGCCTAATAAGGAAGGAAGGTAATTTGATATGAAAATGTTCGCTAAAGTTCAAGGCTTGAAACGCTCTAAAGGCGTTATGAAAGATACTGGCAAACCCTACGATTCGACAACAGTTTATGTTGAGTTCCCGTTTTCTCGTGATAACGTTGATATGCGTGGGTCGGCAACTGAACCGATGAAATTCGGTACATCTGAAAATTTCGATAAATTCAATGGTATTCCCTTGCCGTTTGAAGCGGAAATTGATGTTGAAGTTCAGACCAACGGTAACCGCGTTCAAAACGTGATTGTCGATATTCAGCCTATTCGCGCGGCAAAGAATGATCCTGAAAAGGTCGCTAAATAGTTTTTTGGGCTGCCCGTTTGCCCTTGAAAATGGGGTTTAATTTAATAAAAGGTGTTTTTTATGAAAAATTTGAAACAAAAAATTGCCATTGGTCTTGCCATTGCTTCTTCCGCGTTGGGGCTGTCTGCTCCTGTGCATGCTGAAGGTATTGCCGATATTGGTACAACAATGGCAACTGAAATTGCAAAAGCCGTTCCTGTTGTAACTTCTGTCGGTATGGCTTTGCTGTCCGTTTATGTTGTAATGAAAGCTTTCCGCCTCGTTACAAGTTTCATGGGCGGTAAATAATTAAAGGGGGCAATATGGGAGCTCGTGTCGGCCTGCAATGCTTTCAGACGACTGAAACAGCAACTGACTATGTTGTTTCTCAGATTGTCCCTGTTTTGCATCCTGAGGGGTATTTGATTGCCCCTAGGAAGCAAGGCAAAGACTGGTTTGTCGGATCTGATAAGGTAGTTTTAAATTTTCCTGACTGTTCGGTTTTAGAACAGTTTTCCTATGGTTCACAAGTTGCTGCTCCCTTTTTAACGATTTTTGTATTGATGTTTTGTTTTAAGTTGGTAGCTAAATTTATATCAGGATTCGGGGTGCATGATGGTAGTTGATTTTCCTTTTTTGATGGGGTTTTTCGCGGTTTTATCGCTGATATATTTGTTAAAGCATTAGTTTTAAAGGATTAGTTATGAAAATGAATTTTTCAGCGGTCGTTTTATTGGCGGTCGCTTTTTTGTTTCCGGTTCAGTCTTTTGCTGAAACTGCAAAGGTTGGCGATGTCACTTGGGGTTTTAGAACTGATAAAAGGCTCAACGATATGACTAGTTTATGGGAGCCGAAACAAATAGGTATTTTGGACAAAAAAACTGGAATCACGCATATAACTACAATCACAAAAGTTGCTTGTGTTTTGGATAAGTGCCTATATCGCACCGAGTATCAAGGTTCAAAAGGGCCAAAGCAAGAAATGCAAGTTTTTGATATTGAGGATGTCGCTCCACAAAATGCAGGAAATAAAAAAATAAGTATGGGAGATAAGGATGTTGATGAAAACGCAAAAAAGCTTGGAGTTGAAAAGGAAAAGCTAAAGAAAGCGTTGGAAGATGAGAACGAATATCAAAAGTTACTTAGAGAAATTAAGGTTAAAAAAGAAGAACAAAGGCGAAGAGAACAAGAAGAAAGGGAAAAAAATAAAAATAATGGAACAACTGGGAACAGTGGCGGTGGTGGTAGCTCCGGCGGTGGTGG
>NZ_KV821578.1:0-753 GCF_001815685.1 Neisseria sp. HMSC056A03 | reverse complement strand
CCCCCCCCCTATCTAACAGGGGGGGTCGAGATTTGAAAACTTCGGGCGAATCAACGTCAGAATCTTCTGAAGCTGTTGTTTTAAATCAGGAATATGAACGTTATGAAACGGCAGTTATAGATTTTGATGGAAATTTAAAAGTAATCCCGCTTCGTCGGGGGCTTGGAAACACTGCTTTTATCGATACTCTGAGTTTTACATTCAAGGAAAAATCGGTTGTTGGCTTCGCGCCTGAATTGCTCGCGCTGGGAATCCCATCACCTGTAACCGATTTTGACGTGATGAAAAACTGGTCGGAAATTTCAGAATGGATTTTCGGGTTTGGTATTAGCTCCCCTGCTCCCGTCGGGAAAGGTCGTTTTTATGACGAACGATGGGAAATGTCGGTTGAAGGTGTCTTGTACGGTCAAGCTTATATCGGCGGTCAGAATGGCACGATTCTGATTGAGTTGACAGGCAAAGGGTGTACTGCTGCTAAAGACGGTTGGGAACATCGTCTATATCGGTTTTTGAATGAACATGCATACAGTCCACGCATAACGCGTTGTGACGTAGCAAAAGATTTTTATAGCGAAGAAATAAGCCCTGATACTGCGTGGGCATCTTATCAGAATGGCGAATTTGATAAGCGGGGTAAGCGTCCGCTGGTGGCGCAAATTGGATCTGATTGGCTGAATGGAACCGATAACGGAAAGACACTTGGTGTAGGGTCTAAAAATTCTTCTTGTTATTGCCGTATCTATGATAAGGCAA
>NZ_KV821577.1:0-258 GCF_001815685.1 Neisseria sp. HMSC056A03 | reverse complement strand
TTAATAATCAGTAACTTACGATTTTTAAGGAATTGAAATTTTGGGTGTCAAGGGGGAAGCTTTGTAAAGATTGGGCGTGCTTTTTGCCCAATCTTTATGAATGCCCCCTTGATTCCCAAAAGTTCAAGAAATACGCTTGTGTCAGGGGAGCAGGAAGGGTTTTATCTCCTGCTCCCCTGCCACGTGGCGAACGTCGCCGAAGGCAAAAAGAATTTGTAGTTTTTTGAAAATTTGACGAAACGAAAAATTATGCGAACT
>NZ_KV821576.1:0-441 GCF_001815685.1 Neisseria sp. HMSC056A03 | reverse complement strand
AAATCGTAAGTTACTGATTATTAAGTAAACTTTTTTATTGACTTATATCGTAGCTACGGTATAATAACAACATCGAAACACAAAACGAAGGACAAAATGACAGACCCAAAGAAAAAAGCAAACACTAAATACGAAGCAAAGCGAATCTCAAAACGCGTTTCTTTCAACACTGAAACAGAAAAAGACCTATTAGAAAAAGCCGAAAAAATACAGGACTTTTCAAAATGGGTAAAATCCAAAATAAAGGAAATTTAAAATGGAACTTAATTTAACTTTGAATGAACAAGCATATTTTAATAACTCAGCAACCGGAACTTGGAAAGATACAGCATACACAGCAAAAGGAACTGTAAACGGATTACCCTGCCAAATATGGTGGGAAAACATAAATCCTGAAGCCGAAGACGAATCAGATTGCTGCGATTGGGGAAATCCATACTT
>NZ_KV821575.1:0-24616 GCF_001815685.1 Neisseria sp. HMSC056A03 | reverse complement strand
GTGGTGTAAACAACGCAACGTTTTCCTACATGTTAGCTTCCGCAGGTCAGCGATCTGCATACCTTCCCAACTTCCAAATGATTGCTCATTTAGTCCACAGTGTTGAAAAAGAGGGATGGGACGCTGACCAATAATATGGCTAGCCGTATCAATGGCACGTTGTAAAATACTGGAATAAGCAGCGGTAAATTCTACTTGTTGTAGCGCTACGCCGGTTTCCTGAGCTCCTGCAATTCCTTGTTCGGTCAGTGGTGAATTGCCGGATCCCTGTAAAAGTCCTTGTTCATTCCATTGGGTACGGCCATGGCGAATAAAATAAAAAGTGAGTTGTTTTGACATCATAGTTCCTTGGAGAACGGGAAGTATAGGGTATAACTAACTCATGATGCAAAGGCCGTCTGAAACGATAATTTCAGACGGCCTTTTTACTTTAACGTGAGCCGTTTAGATACGGTCGTGCCTGGAGGATAACAAGCTTACCATTGTCAAACGCCCATTCGATGTCCTGCTCACCATTTGCAAATAGCTGTTTGATTTGTTGGCCGGTTTGGTCAAGGCGACGTATTTGTTCTTGGTTCATCACATTGCCACTGGTTACAGGTACTTCTCGTACTCCACCATTTTTATCCAGTTGCAATGCTGTGGTTTCATTAGAGGAGCTGAGACGTTGTACAGAATCATTGCGGCGGTTATAGACTACCTGTTCGGCTACCCGTTTACCTTCAACGACACGAATACCCAACCCGCGTTTGGCGGCAATGTAGGCGCTGTTTTTCTGAGCAGTATCATAAGGATTGATGGTAACCAACACACCGGAGAGATCTGCATTGATGCTTTGTTGCACAAAGACACTCATTTTCACGCTATCGTGAGGTAGTCCGGCAATACGGCGGGCTTCGTATGCGCTGTAATTGAAGACGGAAGCCCAAGATTGTTTTTCACCGCTTCGGCTAACGCGTTTTCATCGGTAACATTTGGTACGGTGGTGTACAGCCCTGCGCCGCTGAAATTGGGCAGGTCTTCGGAATTAGAGGAGCTGCGGACGAACACGCCTTTGCTGTTTAATTGGCTGCGCCATTGTTCCGCCCATGTGCGTTTCCATTCGGACGGGACTTCGGCATCGGTGATTTTTTTTCTGCAATGCGAGTAAGGCGGTACGGCGTTTGCGGTTGTCGCCGCCGCTTTGCGTTTCGATTTGCGCCAGTGTTGCCGCGTTGATGCCGAGTTTGTCCATCATGGTGCGGTAGTAGGCGAAGGGGATGCAGAATCCGTTGGGGACGTTGCTGCCTGCGATATGGGCGCGGATATGGCCGAGGTTGGAGGCTTTGCTGCCGCAGTAGCAGCTGTCTTCACGGCGTAAGTTGGCAAGCGTCCGCAGGTTGTAATCGGAAGTGTCGGGCTGCGGCAGGGAGAGGCCGTCTGAAAATGTTTTGGCGGCTGCGTTTCGGTTGGTTTGGGCGACCCGGTATTGTTTTGCGTCGGCTGCCAATTCGATGCGGCGGCCGATATAGGGGGCGAGGATTTTTTCCGCGTCTTTGAGGTAGATGTTGGGAATGCCCCAGCCGCGCGCCAAGACGTTCACATGCGACAGCGCGGTGGACGGTTTTTCGCTGATGATCCCCGCCACAGGTGGCAGCTCTAGGGGAACCTCTTTCAAAATAATAATATCGTCGGCGTCAACATTATAAAGATCATCTTCTTTGGCAATAACGCGTAATGTACCTATCGCTTTGCCTTGGTTTAGAGGCAGGTAGGGGAAATTCTTAATCAAACTTTCTTGGGTAATAAAAGGAACTTTGCTTTGCTCGGCAACGGTTTCCTGCCATAAAGAATTGGTTTTATAACGCAATGGAGCGTAGAAACTGTCTTTCAGACGGTCTGCTGCCAATTTCAATAATTCAGGCGTGATTTTATCTCCTTCCCAAAACTCATAAACATATTCCTGAGTACTATTTTGCCAACTGATAGTACCAAACAGATAACGCCGGTTGGGATTACGGTATTGTTGATTCAATTCAGTTTTTGACAGCATGGGTTTTAAGATAGTAGCCAGATAGTGTTCATGCAGCCGAAATTTGGGAGTATTGATGTAGTCGGTACGGTTATCGTCTTCACGATCGATAAGAAAGAGGATATGAGGAATTTCATATTCACTACCTTGCTCATAAATACGCGAAAGCAAGTCAAAATTGGCCTGGCTTTTGATTGCAGATAACGCAGGAATTTGTGTTTTAACTGGAGTGGCTACAGTTTGACGCTTTTCAGACTCGTAATAAGAAGGTTTACGCGCCGTTGGTGCAGCCGTGTCGACTGTCTCAGCTTCAGGACGGCAGGCTGAAAGTAAAAGCAATATTGGGAGGCAAAAAGTAGGCTTCATGATGTTGTCGGTTATCTAAATCAGATGAAAAGAAATATACCATCTAAATCAAACTGTTTGTTGCCTAGATAAATCAGTTTTGTAATCCAATTTAAAAGGCCGTCTGAAACGTGATTTCAGACGGCCTTTTAAATTGCCAACACTCCTAAAATATTTATAGACTTGAATACTTTAAAACAAGTTATTGTAATTTATAAGAAGTAAGAAGCAATGAAAAAAAACGATGAACAATGAGTAGGATAAGGTAAAGTAGAGTTTCCAATATTTCTTAAATATTACCATTCAGACTACATTTTCCCCGTTAATCACTATCTATTTATGATAAGCATCATCTCAGTTAAGATGTCTGAATATTGTTATAATATACCTCAATAACCACTATTTAGAGTAATGTGGTAAATACGTTGGAGCATCAGACAATCAACGAACATGAATGTATCCTGATCAAGTTATCCTAAATTAATATTTAATTTGCTCATGATATTGAATAAGGACTTTACTGATGAAACCTTTTATCCTGCTGTTATCTGCAGCTTTATTGACAACTTTTAGCCTAAATGCTTGTACGGAGAGAAATAATATGAGTGTCCAAGAACAAACAGAAGCACGTTTCAAATTGAACCCCGATCCGAAACAGCCATACAGGATCAAGGTTAAGATTAATAATGCACCGGGGCCGATGAAACCTATAAATGATATGTATATTGGTTATGCAGCAAGAAACTGTTCTTATACCATTAGTCGGTTGGCAGGTGCGAAAGCATCTCCTGAAAAAAATGTTCCAATCAAAATGAATTTGGTCGGACATGACGAATACGAAGTACTCTTCTATGCTGATGCTGTACTGGACGAAGATTATTTCGGAGAAGGTGTCTGCCAATGGAAGCCTGAAAATTTTGGAGCTTCATTTAAGGCAACAGGTAAAAAGGAAGAAACTGAATTCAATATCAGCGATGTAATGGAAAATCTTGAAAAAGAAAAAACACTGACCAAATATTATTGGAAGCGAGGGTATCCGTATTATAAAAATAAAGATGGTTTACCATATGGAAGCGAAGATTCTCCTGATGTGGATTTTGGTGAAAAAAGCCTGTCTGCCTATGGGGCGGGACCTCATAATGACAATGATTTTTTTAGTATCACCGTTACTCTAGAGGAAGTTAAACCATGACCCGACTAAGTAAACAACAGTATGCAGACCTTGCTCAAGATTCCTATGAAAACCGTGTGGTTACACCCGCTAATAAAACCTTACTTATTGGTGGAAATCATTATAAAGTCCTAGCTGTCCATAAAAACCCGACCACAGACTACCAAGGTGTGGTTTATCAAGATGTCCGTACCAATGAGATTGTTGTCGCACATAGGGGGACGTCATCCCTGATGGATGCCAAAGTTGATCTGAAAATGGTTATCCATAAGGCCAATATCCAGGCAGAAGATGCAGCAAAACTAACTATGCTGGCATTAAAAGAAGCAGATAAATTTCACAATAAACATCCTGAACAAAGTCAACCTCGTATAACACAAGTTGGTCATTCCTTAGGAGGGACGTTAGCTCAAATTCAATCTTATCGTTTCAAGCAGGAGGGCGTTACCTTTAACGCCTATGGTGCGGCAGCTTTAAATGGCATTCCCAAAGGGGGGGATAAAGTAATCAATTACTCATTGGCGTCAGATGCAGTATCAGCTGCAGCGCCTCATTATGGTAAAATGGTTATCCTAGCTAAAGAAAGAGAATTAATCATGCTGAAACTTAATGGATACAGCAATGACAGTAACGGTATACCTTATTTAAAGGAGACAGTTTCACCAGCTGCTGGATCTCTGTTGTGGTCACACGGTATTGCTAATTTTACCGGTATTAATTCAATACTCTCAGAACGCAATTATCAGCCTGCTTTGGAATTGGCAGAACGCAATAAAAAATTGATAACTGATTATAGGGATGATGTTAATGACTACCGTAACACGTTACATAAGATAGGCAAAGGTTTAAGCAAAACCCAAGAAATGTACCATAAGGTCCGGAAAAATAATGAAGATCCGAACCTGATGTCTTGGAATGATAAGGAAGAGCAGTACAATTTTATGCAGACAGTTGCTTCATTCAACCCACAATCTCTTCCACTTGAGGCACAAAAACTTTTTGATTCTGTCAAAGGGCATATGACCGCTTACCATGAGAAAAACGGTTTGCCTATTGATAAAGAAAAATTCCAAAATTCCGTAATGGCTCTTACTGCTTTAGGGACATCACAAGGAATGACTAATGCCACTCTGTTCAGTGTGCAAAGAGGTCAATATCTAATTGGTGAACTCAACCCCCATCTAAATCGTGTTGGAATGCATATAAATGAATCTGCCTCTATACCAGCAGTAGAAAGTTTGAATCAAATTCAACAAGCTACACGGCAATTTGAATATGATGAACAACAAAGACAGATAGCGCAAACCCAGACACGAGGTATGAGCTTGTCGTAAAAGAAATGGACGCCAAGGCGCGGTTCGGTAACGAACTTGGACTATGATGCCACTATTTTAAAATTGGCAAATGCCTTGGGTGGAATAGAAGATGTTGGTCAAAAAGATGTCCTAAATCCGTTAGGGGACATAGGTAGCATGAAAAAAAGAAACAAAACCGTCGTAAAACCAGTCGTTATAATGAGAATTTAGTGTGCATCAATAGAGAAAAAGTCATCTGATAAATTTCAGGTGGCTTTTTTATTCTTGGATTCTATAAGTGATTGTACTACTGAGCGAAACAGAATTTAGCAGGCTAAAATACTAGCATTATAAATTTAACATAATATAAATTATGTAGTTTTTCCCTATACCTAACAATCGCCGTTGTTTATTCCTGTTTGTTAACTATTAGTTAATTTTAAAAGATTCCGTATAGTACTCCAATTTTTAGTATAAAATCAATAGATTTTAATAGAAATCCGGCTGTTTAATTTTACTGTGACTCTATTATCCCTGACAAAATAGGGTAGGGAAAAGATAGTGAATTGTGCTAACTTTGTTTGAACTTATTCAAAATTGTTCAGATAGTCTTATTTCATTAATCCTATTTTTTTTTCTCTCTACAAAATGCAAAGACCTTTGTTGATTAGTTATTATCACTTATTACTACTGTCAATCCCTGCATTTTAGTTTCCAATGACATTATTTATTGGAGAAATGTTTTCACTATCAGCCTTAACAATCATTATTAAAATGTGCTCCGATGTTCTGTCTCCGCCTGTATGCGGCTTGGGTGACGGCGAGGCTGCATTCGAGCAGGTTGCGGTTTTCGTATTCGGACGCGGTGTGCGGCTCGGCTTGGTTTTGCTTCCAAAGCCGCAGTTGGGCGATGGCGCGGCGCAGGCCGGTATCGTTGCGGAGGATACCGAGATGGTGTTGGTTGAAGGCTTGCAGGACGGGGCGGCTGAATGTGTTTTGGAGGTCGTCTGAAAAGATGCCTGCTTCGGCGGAGGGGTTTTCAGACGACCTTTGGGGCAGTGCGGTTTGGAACGCTTGTCCGTCTGCGATGGTTTGGGCGGCAAGCCTGGCGGTAACGACGCATTCGAGCAGGGAGTTGCTGGCGAGGCGGTTGGCTCCGTGCAGCCCTGTGCAGGCGGTTTCGCCTAAGGCGTAGAGCTGTGGCAGGGAAGTTCTGCCGCAGGGGTCGGTTTGGATGCCGCCGCAGGTGTAGTGTTGCACTGGACGGACGGGGATGGCTTGGCGCGTGATATCCAAACCGCATTGGGATAAACAGTGTCGATGGATGGACGGGAAATGCTGACGGACGAACTCTGCGGGTTGATGGCTGATGTCGAGCGAGACGAAGTCTTGCGTTTGCTTGGCGATTTCGGCGGCGATGGCGCGGGCAACGATGTCGCGCGGCGCGAGTTCGGCGCGGCGGTCGTAATGCGGCATAAACCGTTCGCCCGCTTGGTTGGTCAGAATGCCGCCTTCGCCGCGCACGGCTTCGGAAATCAGGAAGGTGCGGCCGTTTTCAGACGACCTTGCCAAGCCTGTGGGGTGGAATTGGATAAATTCGAGGTTTTCGACTGCGCAACCTGCGCGTATTGCCATGGCGATGGCGTCGCCCGTGCATTCGGGCGGCGTGGTGGTGGCGGCGTAAATTTGCCCGAGGCCGCCGCCCGCGAGTACGGTATGGCGGGCGCGGATGCGGTAGGTTTCTTGCGTTCGGCAGTCGAGGACGGTCAGTCCGCACGCTGCGCCTGATTCGGTTTGAATGTCCAACGCCATCTGCCGCTCGCAAACGCGGATGTTCGGGCGGCGGCGTATTTGGGCAATCAGGCTCTGCATGACGGCTTCGCCCGTGTAATCGGCGACGTGGGCGATTCGGCGGCAGGTATGCCCGCCTTCGCGCGTCAGGTGCAGGCCGTTATTATTTTGGTCGAACGCCACGCCCTGCGCCAGCAGCCATTCGATTGCCGGTTTGCCCTGCGACAGGATGGTGCGGACGGCGGCTTCGTCGCACAAACCCGCGCCCGCCTCCAAGGTATCGGCAACGTGTTTTTCGATGTCGTCCTCTCCCGACCACGCCGCCGCAATCCCGCCTTGCGCATGACGGCTGGCGGTGTCGTCCAGCCGGTTTTTGCACAAAATGACGATGCGGAACGATTCAGGCAGCGACAGGGCGAGCGTCAGTGCCGCCAGCCCGTTTCCGGCAATCAATACGTCGCAATCGGTTTGCATGGTGTTGTCCTTGTTTGAGAGGTCGTCTGAAACGGTATAGTGGATTAAATTTAAACCAGTACGGCGTTGCCTCGCCTTAGCTCAAAGAGAACGATTCTCTAAGGTTCTGAAGCACCAAGTGAATCGGTTCCGTACTATCTGTACTGTCTGCGGCTTCGTCGCCTTGTCCTGATTTTTGTTAATCCACTATAAATATTGACGGCAAATCAGGCGGGCCCCATGCCGTTGAACACATCCCCGCGCTTGAGTCCTGCCGCGAAGTCGAGCATACGCTGCAAAGGCAGTTTGGCGGCTTCGCCCAGCTTCCTGTCCAACAGGATTTCGTTGCGCCCGCCTGTTAGGGCGTATTTGATGCCGCCCAGCGAATTCATCGCCATCCACGGGCAGAACGCGCAGCTTTTGCAGCTTCCGCCGTTGCCCGCCGTCGGCGCGGCGATAAATTCTTTGTCGGGCGCCTGCTTTTGCATTTCGTGCAGGATGCCCAAATCGGTTGCCACGATGAATTTTTTTTCGGGACGCGATACGGCGGCCTTCAGCAGTTTGCTGGTCGAGCCGACCACGTCGCCTAATTCGATGACGCTTTGCGGCGATTCGGGGTGAACCAGCACCGCCGCGTCGGGGTGCTTCGCCTTCAAGGCCGCCAGCTCCTGCCCTTTGAATTCGTTGTGGACGATGCACGAACCCTGCCACAGCAGCATATCCGCGCTCGTTTCGCGGCGGATGTAGTCGCCGAGGTGGCGGTCGGGCCCCCAAATCAGCTTCTCGCCGCGCGATTTCAAATACGACACGATTTCCAACGCCACCGAAGACGTTACCACCCAATCGGCACGCGCTTTCACGGCGGCGGAAGTGTTGGCGTACACCACCACCGTGCGGTCGGGGTGTTGGTCGCAAAACGCCGAAAACGCCTCTTCCGGGCAGCCCAAATCCAAAGAACATTCCGCCTCCAAATCGGGCATCAGTACTGTTTTTTCAGGGCAGAGGATTTTCGCGCTCTCGCCCATGAAGCGCACGCCCGCCACCACCAGCGTGCCGGCTTCATGTTCCGCGCCGAAGCGCGCCATCTCCAGCGAATCGCCCACGCACCCGCCCGTTTCCAAAGCCAAATCCTGAATCAGCGGATCAACATAATAATGCGCTACCAAAACTGCGTTTTTTTCCTTCAGCAAGGCCTTGATTTCGTTTTTCAGGTAGCCCGCCGTCTCGCGGTCTGGCGTATCGGCAACCTTCGCCCAAGCCTGTCGGATTTGGCAGGCGGAAGTCGGCGTTTGGATGAGGGGCATGTCGTAATCGAACGAGCGGCGGGCGGCGGTTTGCATGATGTTTCCTTGTGGCTGGTTTTTCAGACGGCATGAAGGTTTGCCGTTTATATTTTGAAATAGTTTTATATTATGCTCAAATTGAGTATAATATGCAAGGTCGTCTGAAAACCGCTTTGGTTTACAATAAGGTTTTCTCTTGAATGAAAGCCATGCATGGATGCCTATCCTGAAACAGCGGTCAATCCGCAAAGTATCGTCGAGCTTGTTCCTGTATTGATCGCTATTACAAACGGCAGCTTGAGGGTTTTGACAGTTGCCCAGGGAGAGCTATTACCCAATGGCTTGCTTGCACCACTTCGCCACTCTCTGCAAGCAGGGGTCAGGATGTGGGTTGCCAAACAGACATCACAGCCTATGGGCTATGTAGAACAGCTTTATACGTTTGTAGATACGAGCCGCCAAAATGAACAAGGCTTACCTGTCTTATACGTCAGCTATTTAGGACTGGTGCGCGAGGCGGCCGACAACATCCTGCATCCCGACGCGAAATGGCAGGACTGCTATTGCTATTTTCCGTGGGAAGATTTACGTAGCGCCAGTAGGCAACATGAGACCATCGTCAGCCGCCTGCGCATTTGGGCAAACTCTGCGGATACGGAGGAAGTACGCCAAAAACGACTCAAGCGTATTCATTTGTGCTGGGGGGTAGAACCTGAAAACTGGTCGGAAGAATACGTTTTGCAACGCTATGAAATGCTGTATGAAAGCGGCCTGATAGCGGAAGCCGCCGAGCCGCAGGCAAACTTCGACTTCGCGCTCACGGGGCAGCCCATGCGCCACGACCATCGCCGCGTACTGGCGACAGCCTTATCCCGCCTACGCGCCAAAATCAAATACCGCCCCGTGATTTTCGAACTGATGCCGCCCGAATTTACACTGCTGCAACTGCAAAACAGCGTCGAAGCCATCAGCGGCAGATTGCTGCATAAGCAAAACTTCCGCCGCCAGATTCAGCAGCAAAACCTTATCGAGCCGTCGGATACCGGCGTATCAGGCAGTAAAGGCCGTCCTGCTCAGCTTTACCGCTTCCGCGACGATGTCCTGCCCGATCAGTTGATTTCTGATATCGGACTGCCGCTGGGCAGCCGTTAGCCCATTTTCAGACGACCTCAAATGAAGTTTTTCCCCATCGGTGCAACATCAATCTTTTTCAACAAAGGAAACCCCATGTCGTCTGAAAACACCCTCTTCCCCCTGCCCGACACCCTGTTGCGCCCCATGGTGGAACAAGCCTTGAGCGAAGATTTGGGCAGGCGCGGCGACATTACGTCCGCCGCCGTCATCGCGCCCGACAAAACCGCCAAACTCTTCCTCGTCAGCCGTGAAGACGGCGTCATCGCCGGCATGGACTTGGCGCGTCTCGCCTTTCAGACGATGGATCCGTCCGTCCGCTTCCAAGCCGAAATCCAAGACGGGCAAGCCGTCCGCGCAGGTCAGACGCTTGCCGCCGTTGAAGGCAACGCCCGCGCGCTGCTTGCCGCCGAACGCACCGCGCTCAACTACCTCACGCACTTGAGCGGCATCGCCACCGCCACCGCGCGTGCCGTTGCCGAAGTCGCCGAATACGGTACAGACATCGTGTGCAGCCGCAAAACCATCCCCCTGCTGCGCGTCCTGCAAAAATACGCTGTTAGGGCGGGTGGCGGCGTAAACCACCGCATGGGTTTGGACGACGCCGTGCTCATCAAAGACAACCACCTCGCCTATTGCGGCAGCATCGCCCAAGCCGTGTGGCAGGCAAAACAGGCGGTCGGCCCGTTGACCTGTGTAGAAATTGAAGTGGACACGTTGGCACAACTGGATGAAGCCATCGCAGCGGGCGCGGAACGGATTTTGCTGGACAACATGGACGATGAAACCTTGAAAGAAGCAGCAAACCGCTGCCACACGCAAACCACCCATCCCCACACCATCTATTGCGAAGCATCGGGCGGCATCGGCTTCGACCGACTGAAGCGCGTGGCGCAAACCGGCGTGGACGGCATCGCCCTCGGCTATCTGACCCACAGTAGCCGCTCGTTAGACATAGGTTTGGATTTCGTGGCATAGATTTCGAGTTTGCTATAAAGCAAAGGCCGTCTGAAATATTGACGTTTCATTTTCAAGCAGCCTTTTTAATTCCAAAGCAGAAGATATAAAAATTATGCAGGTTAGCTTCAACTTTCATATAACATGAAAGAGTAGGGCATAACTAAGCCATCATGTAAAAAGCCGTCTAAAACCCAATGTTCAGACGGCCTTTTTACTCCCCAAATGATTAATTGGTCATTACCATTTTCCAGTTATCCCAATGCGTATTGTCCTGCCCGGTGCAGGCAGATAGGAGCGGCTCATCGGGTCGAGGTAGTAGCGGTTGGTCAGATTGCTGCCCACCAGCTCGGCAGTCAGGTTTTTGCCGATTTTGTAGCGCAGGTAGGCGACAGGCTGCCAACGCATGGTATCTGTATCCGCTTGAAGATTATAGTCATTGATACGGTTTAATTGATCGTAATATGCCTGCCATACCGTACGGCAGTTTTGATAAACACGGCTGTGGTAATGAAAGCGGATACCGCTTTCCAATTTGTTGTGGAAGAAGCGTCCACCCAAGTCGGCATCAACCGACCAGCGCGGCTGAACCATACTGGCAAGATAACCGTTATCGGTCAAACCGCCGTAATTGCATTCGGGAGCAGGAATAAATCCGCCGCCAGTCAAGTAACTGGAATCATGTACACTGGAAACGGAAAAAGATTTGTCGCAAACTTTGTTTTTGAGCGTACGCAATACGCCGACTCCTCCAAAAAACCTGCCGCTGTCGAAGCGTGCCTGTAACTCCACGCCGGTACGGATTTGTTTGTCGAATTGCTCGAATTCAAAATTCTCGTCCCTGTCGATGATATTTTTGGTTTTGTTGCGGAAGTAGTTGATGCGGAAATCCGCATTTTTCATTTTTGGAAACAGTCCAGTTAAATCATGAATGTAGCCGACTTCCCAGTTTTTGGCGTATTCGGGCTGCCAACCGTATCCCATTCGCGCAAATGAACCCGCAGCAGTCGAGAAGCCATAAGTCCCCTCAAATATGCTGGGGAAACGTAGGGATTCGGTATAGCGCAGATAAGCTCGGGCATTATCGGTAAAATTGACGGCGGCTGAGAATGCAGGAGCCCATCCGCTGCCACCCTGTTTGTGGGCACGTTGTAGTTCAGCAGGGGTAATCGGGGATCTGTATATTTTGTCGCTACGAGGCATAAACATATATTTCTGGACTGTGCGCAGACTGTCCGGATCGTTTGGATCGTAGGCAGGATTGACGGTTTGGCTGTGTAAATCGAAAACGGTAAACCAGGGGTTGTCAGCAGGATTCAGACGACCTCTATCGTCTTTACGCCAATAGTATTTCAGCTTGTCCAGCCTTGGTCTGTTTTCGTCATTATGAGGTTGGGGATTTAATATTGCCACCCCTCTATCATCTATTTCAATACTGTCTCTTGCCGCATTGAATTCGTCATTGTTAATCGCATTCAGATAATCACGATATTCCTGCTCGGTTGCTACACGAGTAAACTGAAATACCTCACCTCGATTGACTTGTAAGGGATTGTTGTATTTGTCAAATCCGGTTTTCAGCCGCTCGTTGTCGTCCTGTATCTTGAAGTTGGTATAGCGCGCTCCTGCCGTCAGAGTCAGCCAGCTCATCGGCTGGTAGCGGAAATTGAAACCAAAATTCCATTCTCTGCGCCTACCGTTCCTCGGCTCGCCGAATCTTGTCAGTTCGGTATTGGTAGCCAATTGTGATGCCTCTATTTCTTCCCTGTATTTATCCAAACCATCATGACTTAATTCTTCTGAAAACTCATTACGGGATCTCAATTTTTCATTTTGGAAATCTCCCATTAAGGTCAGCGTCAGCTTATCGTGCAATTTCATACGGTTGGAAAAGTTGAAACCGTTGCGGGTATTGTTGGCATAGTAGGCATTACCCTCTATGGTATTGAAGCGTCCGTTGGTGTTTGGAAGCTGTTCGACACCATCCGTCCTGTCTTCATACATGGCATCACCGGGCGAACCGCCTGCGGTATTGGTTTTGGATTTGGTACGGGTCGCCCACAATGACGCATCGAAATCTATCCAACGGTTGCCTTCGGGCTTCCATGAATAATCGATATTGTAGGAACGCTGTTTGACCCATGCCCTCGGCCATTCGGCAATTTTATTCAGATTATCCGGCGTACTGAATAGCGGACCAATGACGCGGGAGGGCATGATTTCACCAAAAATGGAGTCTGTATGACGCAGCCCGAATTTCAAGGTTTGGCGGTTGGGCAAGCGGAAGGTAGTTTTGCCTAGCCATGATTTATTTTCCAGCGAAGTATTGGTTACTTCGCCGCCCGGATGGTAGAAAAGCCCAATTCTCGCAATATCAGGTGCGCCCAACATTGCCTCGCTTCCGTAGAATTTTTCGCCTCTTGCAGCGGCATCTGCAATCTGTCTGTTTAATTCATTGACCGTCTCCATTGTCCAAGGACCGATATAACCGTAGCGTTCCGCCCCTTTTTTACCGGAAAAATAATTGCCTTTACTGCGGTAGGCATAGGCGAGCATGGCATCGAAATTGTCCTGCTTGGTGGCGGCGGCAATACGGTAGGCTTTATCCTCACCAAATTTATTGCGTCCGCTAAAACGTTGGCTGACTCGGTCGGTATCGTCCAACATTGCCCGCCAAATACCGCCGAGTGCGACGGTAGGATCATCCAATGTCCGATAATCGACTGATTTTTCATAGATATTGGCACGTTGTTTGATGGAATTATTGGCAGCCTCCGCCTTCACTTCAAAGCCGTATTTCTGCCCTTCGGGGACAATATCGTCGGCATCGATGGTTTTCAGGGCGACGGAGCCGCCTATGCCGCTTTTCATATCACGGCTGAACGAGAGGCCTTTTCGATAGAAACGCTGCTGATGATGTTGGGGTCGACGTAGTTGCGGTTGTTTGCGCCTGCGTAGCCGCGCCAGACGGTAATCGCCTGCTCCGTGCCGTCGATGGTAACGGGAATCCGTCCCTGTCACTGTACGCCGCGTATATTGGGATCCAGCGCGCCGCTGTACACGCCGGACATGCCGCTCAAAAGGTCGGATACGGTGTTGCCTTTGAAGGTCTCAACTTCGTTTTTGCCTTTGTAAAGATTGACGATTTCTCGGGTATAAACCCGGTTTTTACCGATTTCGTCTTTATTGCGTGTGCCTTTGACAGTGATGGTATCGAGAATAACTGTCGAATTATCTGCAGCATAAACGGCAGGGACGAAACCAATGGCGGCGATGCAGGCGGAGAGGGTGGTGACTTTGATCGGTTGCATAGAATGAATTCATATAACTTGATTGGTAAGGCCGTCTGAATGAGACGGCCCGAATAGATGCGACTCCACTCTGACTAAAATAATACAAATAAGTTTGATTATTATTTATAATTTTATGAAATTCTAACTAATTTTTAATAATATGGAAATGTTTTTTGAGTTTGAGGTAAATAGAAGGGTGAGGGATAAGTGGAACAAATAAAAGCCTGTTTGAAAATTTCAGACAGGCTTGGATTCAGATTTCAAATGCAACATTCGGGTACCAGTGGTTGGAACAGATTCAAGAATAAAACACTTGGCGTTCCGTGGCTAAATGTTTTTTCGGCGATGCGCCTTTCGATCTTTGTCGATTATCTTGATGAAGGTGGCGGTAAACGGTGCTGTGATGGAATGTCATCTGGTGGTGTTTGTACAGGTAGGCGTAACGAATACATATGCTCTGTTCCTTTGTAGAGAGAGCGGAAATCACCGTATGCGGCGTGAATTAGATGAAGTTAATACGCCTGCCTTGGGCAAGTATTTGTCTGACTTTCACGTTTTATTCCGCCTGCGGCAGTTTGGCGGGAAACTCGGTTTCAGTGGAGACCTCCGAAGCAGCCCGCACTCAGGTATTTTGGATTGACTAACGCGAGCTATCTGCCAAATACTTTCCGCCAGGCATTCGGATTGATTTTAAACTTGGCTTTGAACTGCAAACGTAGGTTTGCCGCGCTGCCGAAGCCGCTTTGTTCGGCGATGCGTTCTATCGGCAAATCCGTATTTTCTAATAAATCCTGCGCCTGCCATAGCCGCTCTGTTGTGAGCCACTCACCGAAATTCATGCCTGTGGCTTGAGAAAAATGGCGGATAAAGGTACGGCGGGAAACGGCTAATTTTTTTGCCAAATCGTCCAAGCGGTATGGGGTCGCAAGGTTTTGGCGCAGTTCGTCCAATAAGTGATTGATTTTGTCATCGGCGGTACGACGTTCGACAGGTCGGTGGATAAACTGTGCCTGCCCGCCTTCGCGGTGTGGTGCCGCAACCAAGGTACGGGCAAGGTCGTTGGCAACGGTTGCACCGTGGATTTTGCGGACGAGGTACAGGCAGCAATCCAGCCCGCCCGCCGCACCTGCCGATGTTAAAAAGTTGCCATCTTCCGCATATAGGCGGTTGGTATCCAGATGAATTTTAGGGAAACGGCGGACAAAGTCGTCTTCGGCAAGCCAGTGGGTGGCGGCGGTTCTGCCGTCTAAAAGTCCTGTGTAGGCAAGGGCGTAAGTGCCGTAACATAGGGCGGTGATATGCACACCACGTTGTACCGCTTTCTGTAAATGTGCGCTCAACTCGGGTGTCGGGGCTTCTTCAATATTGCGCCAGCCTGCGATGACGATGATGTCGGCTTCTTCCGTCAAATCCAAGCCGCCGTGTACGGGAATGCTTGCGCCCAGTGCCGTGATAACGTCTTTGCTGTCATCGGAACAGATTTTCAGGTCAAAGAGCGGATGGTTCCGATAGGTCGTCTGAAAAACAGAAAAGGGAATGTTGAAGACAAAATCATTCATGCCCGATTGAGCATATAACACGATTTTGGGAACAGCTTGATTTTGGCGAAACTCGTTACGCTCGTTTTCAGACGACATTTTGGCACTATCCTTGCGTTTATTGGCAATATTGCCTATTTTAGCCGATACATCTGCTGCTTAAAATACGCTCCATGATTTTTTAAGGAGCAACATAATGAAATCCAAGCAATTTATTCTTGCCACTGTTTTGGGCGCGACAGCCTTTTCCGCTTGGGCAGACGATTCATACCAACATATCCGTAACGCTACCGCCAAAGTCGAATATGCGGGGCAGACGTTTTTGATTGACCCGTTTTTCGCCCCCAAGCATTCCATGAACGGCTTTGCCGGCACGTTCAATAACCAAGCCAAAATGCCGCTGGTCGGGCTACCGATGAGCGTGAATAAAATTTTGGACGGTGTGGATGCAGTTATCGTTACCCATACTCACGAAGACCATTGGGACGAAACCGCCGCACGTTCCATTCCGAAAAACCTGCCCGTATATGTGCAGCACCAAGCCGACGCGGCAAAAATCCGCAGCCAAGGCTTTACTGATGTACGCGTGTTGAACGGCAGCACTGTCTTCAACGGCGTAACCATCAGCAAAACCGGCGGCGTACACGGTACAGAAGCCATGTATGCCAACCCGCAGCTAGCCGAAATCTTAGGTGATGCAATGGGTGTGGTATTCCAAAGCAACGGACATAAAACCGCTTATATTATGGGTGATACTGTGTGGACGGCAGATGTAAACAAAGCATTGAACCGCTACAAACCCGATTATCTGATTATGAACACGGGCTACGCGCTGATTTCAGGCATTTCAGACGGCATTATTATGGGGACGGCTGATGTATTAAAAGCCAGCCAAGTCATGCCTAAAGCCAAAATCATTACCGTACACATGGATACCGTGAATCATACCGCCGTCAGCCGCGCCGATATGCGTAAATTTATACGCGGTCAAGGCATTGAAAGCCGTGTGAACGTTCCGGAAGACGGAGAAATCCTGAAACTGGATTGATAAACGGCTTATTACCCTAAAGCAGCCTGCACCTTGTTTTCAAAGTGCAGGCTGCTTTTCGGATTTCAGACGGCCTTTAAAAGCAGTCTGCACAGGGTTTTCAGATAGCCTGAAAACTGCGTTTATGGCTTAACGGCCGCATCGCTGCCGTATCAGTCAATCATGGGCAGGTTAGAGCAGGCAGGCGTAGTCAGACGAATACATATGCTCCGCACCTTTGTTAGTGCTGTCTTGCAGTTCCCAAACTTGCAAAAACTGCCTATTTGTTTTATAAATGCAAACCATTATTATTCAAATAATAAGGTTATGTAATGAAAAAGAAAGCGATTGCCTGTGTAGTAGGGGCGGTTTTTTCCGGACAGTTATATGCGGCTCAGATGCCGGTAGCTCAGGCAGAAATAGAGCCTGTGGTGGTTACGGCCGACCGCAATGCGCAAACCTTGGATAAAGCCGCGCCGAATGTGTCGGTTGTCGGACGTAAAACCTTGAATCAAGCCTCGGCGCAGAATTTGGACGATATCGTGATGTATGAGCCCGGCGTCAGCGTGCCGTCAGACAACAACCGCCGCGGTCATGCCAGTATCAATATCCGAGGCATAGACGGCAACCGCATCCTGATGATGGTGGACGGCGTGCGCATTCCCGAGTCCTACGCGGGCGGCGGTTCCAACGGCGCGATTTCGGGACGCGATATGGTCGAAAGCGACACGCTCAAGCAGGTCGATATTGTCAAAGGCCCTTATTCCGCGCTGTACGGCAGTGATGCACTCGGCGGTGTGGTGAATATGGTGACGCTTTCTCCGAGTGATTTCGTCGATGAGGGCAAACGCGGTTATTTTGGGCTGAAATACGGCTACCGTAGCCGCGACCGCAGCCACGGTGTAACGGCGACAGCCGCCGGTTTCCATGAAAACGCCGAAGGCCTGCTAATGCTGACGCGTCGCCAAGGGCACGAAACGGAAAACATGGGCGGCGACAAAAGCTACTCGACTTCGCGCACCGCCACCAACCCGCAGAAAAACAATGCCTACAATATTTTGGCGAAAGGCAGTATCGGCAATGAACGCCACCGCTTGGAAACTTTGTACGAACAGTATTACCACGCCAACGATACCGTATTGGCCAACGGCTTGGGTTCGCAGTCGCGCGGGCCGGTAACCATTGCAACATCTGAGAGCAATGCCCGCGACCGTATCCGCCGTCAACGTATCGAAGCAGGCTACCGCTACACTGGCGAAGGCCGTCTGAAAGAAGCCAACCTGACTGCCTATCAGCAAAAACTGCGTACGGAAGACGATGCCGTCGATGTCAGCATTACCCGCATGGGCACGCGCCAACTGGGCAACTCGACCCGTTATTCCGACTACGGTTTCAATCAGACCATACGTGGGCTGAACGGACGTAGCGTGTGGGAGTTTGACGGCGCGGTCAAACAAACCGTCGTTGCCGGTGCCGAATACAAACATACTGAGACCGCCCGTCCGCGCGACAGTCTGACAGTGGACAATCTGAACGGCGCCGTCAGCAAAGTTTATGCAGGCAGCACCTATCCGAATAAAACCTTTCCCGACAGCAAGCGCAAAACGTTCAGCGTTTACGCACAAGACAGCCTGACCTTCGGCAACGGCATTGTTCTAACTCCGGCCTTGCGTTACGAAAAAGACAAGCTGAACACGTCGACCGACCAAGCCTATCTCAACGCCAATCCCACTGGAACGGCGACGCGCTTCAGTGATTCCGCGTTTACGCCCAGCCTGCGCCTGAGCGTGCCGATGGGTGAGCAGTTCACCGGTTTTGCCACTTATTCCCAAGGCTTCCGCACGCCGCCGTTTGACAGCGCGACCATGGCGTTTGCTAATACAACCTACGGCTATGCCGTCATTCCGAATGCGAATCTCAAATCCGAACGCTCCAACAGCTTTGAATTGGGGATGAAATTCAAAAACGAACGCGCCCGTGCGCAAGTCACCGCGTTCTACAACCATTACCGCAACTTCATCAACCGCACTGAAATCGGTACCTCTACCGTTGGCGGACGCCCGATTATCCAGTACCAATATCAAAACCTTGATCGTGTTAAAACCTACGGTGCCGAAGCTTCCGCCGCCTACAAATTCCTGCCAGGCTGGCAAGTCTCAGGCAGCATCGCTTGGATGCGCGGTAAGCAGCAGGACGGCAAACCGTTGGATTCCGCTTATCCGCTCAACGGCGTTTTGGGTTTGGATTACACTCAGGAAAAATGGGGTGTTGGTACCAAGCTGCGCTGGTCGAAAAAACACAGCCGCGTCAGCAGCGACACTGTTTTCCAAGCGCCGGGTTATGGCGTATGGGATGTCGGCGCGTGGTACAAGCCGTTTAAAAACCTCGAAATCGGCGCAAACATTTACAACGTCGGCAACAAAAAATACTGGCAGCACGCAGACGTTGCCGGCATGAGCCGTACCAGTGCGATGGACTTGTACACCGAAACCGGCCGCAATTTCGCCGCAACCGTACAACTGAAGTTCTAATGTGATTCAACCGTTTTCAGACGGCCTGAGAAGACGAGCAGGCCGTCTGAAAGCATGCGACAAGGAAAAAAACAATGAAACTCAAACTCCTCCTGCTTTCCGCGGTTATTTCGTTGGCCGGCACTGCACACGCGCAACGCATCGTCGTGTTAACCCCCGATACGGCAGACATTGTTGCCGCACTCGGCGCATTGGACGAAATCGTCGGCCGCGATCAGACCGTTCAAAATCCGGCATTGAAAAACAAGCCCAGTATCGGCATTCATCGCCGTCTGACGATTGAGCCGATTGTGGCCGCCAAACCCGACATCGCCATCGGTTCATGGATGGCGCAGCCTGCCGATATTTTTACCCACCTGCAAAAAGCAGGCATTAAAGCCGTCAATGTTGCGCCCGATGACAGCATCGCCGCCTATCCGCAAAGTATCCGCAACATCGGTCAGCTTATCGGTAAAAGCGCGCAGGCGGACAAGTTGGCCAGTAAATGGCAGGCGGATATGAAACAGCAGCCTTCCAGCAGCAAACGCTACCTCTTCAGCTACGACGGGCGCATCGTATCGGGCAAGAATACCGCCGCCGACGAAATCATCCGCCGTGCCGGCGGTATCAATGCCGCAGCCGCCATTGACGGTTTCAAACCGATGACGCGTGAGGCATGGATAGCGGCCAAGCCCGACATCATCATTATTGCCGATCACAACACGGCCATGATAGGCAACGTCAAAACCTTTGCCGCACGCCCCGAAATCGCCGGTTCGCCTGCCGCGAAAAACGGCAAAATTTATTTGTGGAAGGCCAACGATATGTTCCGTTACGGGCTGGATACGCCACAAGTGATTCAGCGTTTGCACGGTTTGGCGAAATAAACGCGCCTGTTTTGAACACCTTGCCTGATTTTTGTTTTCAGACGGCCTTGATTTGTTCCTTCTTATTGAGGAGGAAGTAAAACGGCTGTCTTAAAAATGCCGTCTGAAACTGTTCCTCAATCCGCTTAAACCGCATGATGTCATGAAACCGCATACCCTTACCCTCTGCCTGTTGCTTACTGCCGCCGCCGTTTATTTGTGTTGCGGCATCGGTTTTGGCGCGTGGGAATCGCCGTTGGCGATGGATGAAACCGTCCGTCAAATCCGTTTACCGCGCATCTATACCGCGCTTTTGGTTGGAGCCGGTTTGTCTGCTTCGGGTGCGGCCTTGCAGGCCTTGTTTGAAAACCCACTTGCCGACCCGAGCCTGATTGGGACTTCGGGCGGTGCGGCTTTGGGCGTGATTGTTTTATTGGCTTTGGGCGGTGGTACGATTGGTGTACCTGCGGCGGCCTTTTTCGGTGCGCTGGGCGTGTGCCTGCTGATTTTGGCGGTGCACAAACTGCTCGGCGGCGGTACTTTGGGATTGCTGGTGTTGGGGTTTGTGTTGAGTGCGTTTTCGGGCGCGGTGGTCAGCATGATTTTGTTTTTATCTGACGATTTGGTATTGCGCAGCGCAACCACATGGCTGTCGGGCAGCCTTGCCGAAGCCGGTTTCTCATCGCCTGTTGCGGCAATCGCGGTCATGTTGCCCGGTTTTCTGATTTTGTTGTCCGCAGGCAGGCGACTGGACGTTTTGATGACGGGGGAAGATACGGCTGCCAGTATGGGTGTATCAGTTGGGGCTTTGCGTGTGCAAACCGTAATCGGCGCGGCATTGATGACGGGGGCGGCGGTATCGCTTTCGGGCATCATCGGTTTTCTCGGCATGATGATCCCCAATGTGCTGGCGCAAACCGTCGGTGGCAGCCGCCGCAAACTGATTACGCTGTCGGCTTGGTTGGGCGCAGTGTTTTTAATGGTGGTGGACGGAGCGGCGCGCTGGCTGACATACCCTGTCGATCTGCCGGTCGGTATCGTGATTGCCTTATTGGGCGGACCGTTTTTTATGTATTTGTTTATCAAGCCTTTGAAAAGCCGTTGATGCCTAAACAGGCCGTCTGAAACTTTATTGCCCCATATCTTTCGCCATGCACACCTTATTTCAAATCCGTAATCTTTCCGTCCGCGTCCAAGACAAAACCCTGCTTGAAATCGATCAACTGGATATACCTTCGGGCATGACCGTCATTATCGGCCCGAATGGCGCAGGCAAATCTACTTTGCTGCGGGCCTTAATCGGGCAAACGGGGCAGGGGAGAATCACGCTTTTCGGTGAGGCCGTTGCGCCGCAAATTCGTGCGGGCAGGGTGGCATGGGTCGGGCAGCATGGCCGTTACAACATGCCGATGACCGTACGCGAATACATTGCGTTGGCGTCATTCGTACAAAAAGGCCGTCTGAACCATGAATGGGCAGACGAGTTGCTCGATTATTTTGATTTGACGGCGTTGGCGGATAAGCGCATCGGTAAGCTTTCAGGTGGCGAGCAACAACGTGCCAACATCATCCGCGCCCTGTTGCAAAACGCGCCGGTCTTGCTTTTGGACGAACCGTGCAACCATCTCGATATCCGCCACCAACACCGCCTGATGCAGTATTTGGTCGGGCATTCAAACCGTGCCTCATCAATGATGGTATTGCACGATTTAAACCTCGCCGCGCGTTATGCGGAACATATTATTTTGATGAATAAGGGAAAAGTAGTGGCATCAGGCAAGGTGGGCGAAGTGATGCGCCCCGACTTGCTTGAATCGGTTTATGGTTGGCAGATACGCCGTTGCGAAGATGAAGCAGGATTTTATTTCAGAAGCTGAACGCCAAAAGGCCGTCTGAAAAACGATAAAGAAAATTTATTTTATTGTTCAAAAATGAAACGAGATGGGAGGATGTTCCCGACTTGAAGAACCAAATTTTGCGCATTTCACAAGTAAAATGTCGATTTTCATCAAATAGAAATACATTTAATTATTTATAGAATACAATATTTTAAAATAATACTGATTTTTAATTATATAAAAATATTGACAAGAAAATGATGATGGTTATTTAATATATAAATCTTATTAATAATTTTTATTAATCATTATCATGGTACAGCAGCTTGTTTGGACTCCGAAACAATCCGCGCCCAAGGCATTTCCCGAACGTCAGGCATTAATGCCCGTTTGGGGCGGTGTTCCAATGCCGCGCCCCCAGTGGCAGAACATTTGGAAGAAAAAGCTTCCCCATGCCACCGATGTGGACGCGCTTGCTTATCTGCATATTCCATTTTGCGCCAACCATTGCGTTTTTTGCGGCTTCTACCGCAATGCGTGGAAGGACAGCCAAAGCAGCGTGTACACCGACAAAATTATCGAAGAAATGGCCGCTGAAGCCGAAGTCCGTACAGGCAAGGGTAAAATCCGAGCCGTTTATTTTGGGGGCGGTACGCCGACCGCGTTGCTTACGGAAGACCTCGTCCGCCTGATTCGTGCCTGCTACCAATATCTGCCGCTTGCCGAAGACTGCGAGTTCACCATCGAAGGGCGCATGAGCCATTTCGATTTGGAAAAAGCACAGGCCTGCATCGAAGCAGGCGCCAACCGCATTTCCATCGGCGTGCAAACCTTCAATACCGCCATTCGCCGCCGTCTCGGCCGCAAACACAGCGGCGACGAGGCGTTTGAATATTTGGCAAAACTGTGCGAACTCGATGCCGTGATTGTGGCTGATTTGATGTTCGGCCTGCCCAATCAAACCGATAACGTTTGGCAAAACGATATCGCCCGCGCCGCCGAGCTGCCGCTGTCCGGTTTGGATACGTATGCGTTCAACCTTTATCCCATGCTGCCCATCAACCGCATGATTGAAAAAGGTGCATTTCCGACACCGCCGGGTTTTGATATTCAGGCAGACCAATATGCCTACACGGTTGAAACACTGCTGGAAAAAGGCTGGGAACAGGTCAGCAACAGCCACTTCGCCTATCCCGGCCGCGGCGAGCGCAACCGCTACAATACCCTGATCAAATCCGATATTCCCTGTTTGGCGTTCGGCTCCGGCGCAGGCGGTAACTTCGGCGGTTTCAGCTATCAGGTGCAGGGCGATTTGGAGAGTTATCTCGCCACGCCGAAAGGCGAGAAAAACATCACGTTTATGAGCGGCCATAGTCCAAATAAAGCACTTCTCAGCAAAGTCCAGCACGATATTGAAACAGGCCGTCTGAATCCATTATTGTTCGACGGCAACAAAGCAGCGCAAAAGCTGATTGCCCAATGGCAGGAAATGCAGCTTTTTAAAGAACCCGATTCAGACGGCATTATCCGTTTGAATACCAGCGGCCGTTATTGGTCGCCCACTCTTATCCGCAAACTCATGCTCACTCTTCCGACTCAAGAAAAGGATCAAACCATGCAAAAACTTTCAGCCGAACAACAAACCATGTTGCGCCAATCATTGGAAAAAAATCCCGGTCAAGTGCTGGAAATGCTGGCCGCGCAAAACCAATGCAGTTTTGAAGATGTTATCCGCTGCCTGCCTGAAGAGAACGTGCGCCAAACCGAAGGCAGCCGCATTGTCGAAATTCTCCAAGCCATCGCCGCATGGGATGAATCCGTTACCTTCATCGCCCATACCCCCGATGCCATCGTCGAAGTCAGCGGCAAACTGCCAAACGGCAAAGTCGGCCGCGGTTTCTACAACTTTGACCATCCCGAAACCGACGGCGGCGTACACGGCCACATCTACTATGAAAACTGCGCCTCCATCTACCTTTTGGAACGCCCGTTCATGGGTAAAGCTACTTGCTCGCTCAACTTTATCAACCGCAACGGTGGCGCCATGTTTAAAATTTTTGTCGGCCGCGATGAAGCAGGCGAGTTGAAACAACACCAAATCGAAGCCATGCGCAAACTGTTTAATGCCGCTTAAACGGTTTCAGACGGCCTGAAAATCCGTTCCTTGCTGCATAGAGGAGCGGATTTTCTAACAACAAACATCTACCATACAAAGGAACCTCAAACATGCAACTCATCTTCGGAGCCAACGGCCCGTCCGGCCGCGCCTATATCCGCACATTGACTGACTCAGCCGATACCGTCGCCGTATTGAGAAGGCCGTCTGAAGACAGCTTTTTTGCCGAACACAATATTCAAACCGTCGTCGCCGATGCGCTTGATGCCGATGCGCTCGATAAAGTGTTGGCACAATACCGTCCCGATACCGTGATCAGTTTTGTCGGCGGCAAAAACGAAGAGGGCATCCGCAGCGATGCGCTGGGCAATATCAACATTATTGCCGCTACGAAAGTCGCCAATCCGCAAGCCCGCTTTGTATTGATTACCAGCATGGGCTGCGGTGAACAATGGGACATGATGAGCGAGCCGTTCAAACAGGCACTCGGCGAAGCCGTCCGTGCCAAAACAGAAGCCGAAATCTATCTTAAACAAAGCGGTTTGAATTGGACCATCTTGCGTCCATGCGGCCTTGCTGATGGCGAAGATAATGCCTATACCTTGACACAAAATGCCCAAGAAATTCTACAAAAATACATGACGCGCAACGGCTTGGCTGCTGCCGTTGCTGCTATTGTCGGCCAAGCGGACAGCAAGGGCGAAACGTATAGCGTTGGTGCGGCATAAACGGATTGAGTAGATTGCCCACTTTCTCTTTATTAAAGTTGGAGTAGGTAATTGATTAGCAGCCGATCAAAACAATAAAGGATTTGCTTAGAAAAGGCTGGGGGATATAAATAAAAAGGCCGTATGAAAATTTCAGACGGCCTTTTATGTTTGAATTCTGTAAGTGATTGTACTACTGAGAGAAACAGGAGTTGGCAGGCTAAAATATTAGACTTATGAATTTAACATAATATAAATTATGCGAACTAGCGTTTCCGCCTGAA
>NZ_KV821574.1:0-804 GCF_001815685.1 Neisseria sp. HMSC056A03 | reverse complement strand
GCTGCGATTGGGGAAATCCATACTTAATTGAACTCGAAAGCCAATTTATAGACCCTGATGAATACGAGAAAATAATAATTCGATAAATCAGAAATAAAGGAAATTTAAAATGGATCTAGAAATCGAACTGAAACAACTTGAAAGCTATTATGAAATTTGCAGTTATAACGGAAAATTAATCGCGGAAAGCCTAATTCATGGTATTAACTGCATTTTAAAAGGCAAAGAAAGAACCGTTGACATTCACGATTCAACAAGGGAAGAGCTAGAAGAACGAATTTATAATTTTTATCTGAATATTGACGAACATTTAACAAATCGATACAAATAATGAGTGATATAAAAGGTCGTCTGAAATTTTCAGACGACCTTTATTAATTCGCAGACCCAACCACGCCGCCACGAGCTGCAAAATCCTTACCCGCTTCGACATAGCCGTCGTACATCAAATTTTGAGGACTTTTCCCGCCAAGACTGAGCACCTGACCCGAATCATCACTCATTGGCTGAACATTTGCATTCTTAACAACATCCCTGCTATTTTCCTTGTATGGATTGAACGGCAAGCCGTTTCTTACATAATCGTTACAGGTTTTTTTGTCTATCTCTTTAATGACCGTACCCTGAGAAGAATAGCAGGAACAACCCGATTTTCCGCCAGATATACACGCAACAGGATATTCAAACTGCTTAACCTGTCTAATCTGATCATACAACGGCTTAGACTCAACCATACCTTCTATTTTAGGCTTTAACATATCTTCAGTCAGGTTTTTATTCTGATTTGGTGCTATCTGACCGCCT
>NZ_KV821573.1:0-18557 GCF_001815685.1 Neisseria sp. HMSC056A03 | reverse complement strand
TACTGTAAACAACGCTACTAGTTTCTACAATTCAAACAATCTGCAATCGCTTTGGCAATTTTGGCACTGGCGCCTTGGTGTTGCGAAATGAATTGCTTGGTGTGGCTGATCAGCTGTTGGCGCAGCGTTTCGTCGTCGAGGTATTGGCGCGTGGTTCTGTACCAGGCTTCGGCAGTTTCGACGCGGACGGCGGCTTTGGCTTCGACTGCGCCTTTACAGGCTTGGGCGAAGTTGTAGTTGGAGTAACCGAAGAGGGTAGGGACGCGGCAGGAGATGGGTTCGATGATGTTTTGGCAGCCGGCATCAACGAGGCTGCCGCCGACGAAGGCAATGTCTGCGCTGAGGTAGTAGGCGGCAAGTTCGCCCATGCTGTCGCCTATCCAAACCTGTGTATCGGGGGAAACGGGTTGTCCGTCGCTGCGTTTTTGGACGGTATAACCAAGCGATTTGGCGGTATCGTAGGCCGTCTGAAAGTTTTCAGGGTGGCGCGGTACGATGACCAGTAAGGCATTGCCGCGGTAGCCCTGCCATGCTTTGAGGAGCAGCTCGGCTTCGTCTGAGCCTTTGTACACGCGCGTGCTGGCGCAGACGACGACGGGGCGTGCGCCGATGCGTTCTTTAAAGGCGACGGCAAGCGGGCGCGAGTCGTCGGGGGGAGCGATGTCGTATTTGGTGTTGCCGCAGACGTGGACGTTGGACGCGCCGATGAGGTGCAGGCGTTCGGCATCGGCGGCGGTTTGGGCAAAGCAGCCGGAGAGGGTCTGCATGGCAGGCTCGACCAGCTTGCGGATTTTGAGGTAGCCGCGTTGGGATTTTTCGGAGAGGCGAGCGTTGGCCAAAAAGAGGGGAATGCCTGCTTCTTGGCAGCTGTGCATCAGGTTGGGCCAGATTTCGGTTTCCATCAAAATGCCGCAGATGGGGCGGTGTTCGGCTAAAAATCGGGCGACCCATTCGGATTTGTCGTAGGGCAGGTAACGGCATTGCGCATCGGGGAACAGGGATTGCGCGGTGGCGCGGCCGGTCGGTGTCATTTGGGTAATCAAAAACGGCGAGTCGGGAAAATGGCGGCGCAATGCCTGGACTAAAGGTTCGGCCGCACGCGTTTCGCCGACGGATACGGCGTGTATCCAAATCGGGCGTTGTACGGGATTGGGATACGCCTGCCCGAAACGCTCGTCCCAATGCTCGAGATAGGCTGGGGATTTGAGGGCGCGGCGGCGCAGGTGGCGGCGGATCAGGAAGGGGGCAAGGTGCCACAGCGTGGAGTAAAGGCGGCGTATCATGCTTACGGGTCTTGTGTCGGAATAGGCCTATTTTATCGGAAACTGAAACGGAAGATATAGCTTTGATGCGTGTTTTACGCAAAGGAAACAGGCCGTCTGAAAGGTTTCAGACGGCCTTTAATGCGGGCATAAACGCGTTTACTTCACTTGTGCCATGTATTTTTTCAGACGGCCTTTGCTTTGCATGGCGCGGTTTTCCATTTCATCGACAACGGCTTGTGCTTTGGCTTTGTTCACCGGTTTGCCGACCTGAATCACGCCGCTCATGTTCATCATGCGGTGCGGCGGGCAGGTATAGACATACACGCCTTCTTTGTCGAGCTTGAGGGTGAAGTCTTTACCGTCTTCGGAGAGGAAGTCGGCAACGCCGTCGGGCAGGGCTTTGCTTTGCACCCAGTGGCCGCTGTTGGCGGCTTTGAAGGTAACAGTATCGCCGACTTTGGCGTTGACGTAGCCGGGTTCGAACACCATGCTGCCGTCTTTGCCGTTGTCGAGCATTTTGATTTCGTGGTTGGCGGCGTATGCGCCGAGGGATGCGGTCAGCATGAGGAGGAAGAGGGATTTTTTCATGGAGGGAGTCCTTTCTAAGGATAAAAAATATGGGACGGGCTGATGAGTCGGAGAGGTAAACCTTGGGCTTACCGCCCTCTCCCTAACCCTCTCCCTAACCCTCTCCCGCGGGAGAGGGGATAAGTTGCAGGGAGTCCGCAGGCCGGATGTTCAAATCCGACATTTCAGGAGCGGTCAAGTTACGTACTCTGCCGCATCGGGCGGATAACGGGCAGGCCTTTGCTGTCGTATAAAAGTTCGATGTCCACTTTGTACAATCTGCCGATCATGTCCGCCTGCAACACGTCCTGCGGCGCGCCCTGCGCCTGTACTTTGCCTTCGCCGAGCAGAATCACGCCGTCTGAAAACTGCGCGGCGAGGCTCAAATCGTGCAACACCATCAGCGTAACCAGATTGTGTTCGTGCGTGTATTGCACCACGCGCTCCAAGAGGTTCAATTGGTGGTGCATATCCAGCGCGCTGACCGGTTCGTCCAGCATCAGGATTTCGGGACGGCGCAGCATGACTTGGGCAAACATGACGAGCTGCCGCTGTCCGCCGGAAAGCCGCATGACGTCGCGGTGCGCCAGATGGCCGATGCCCAGCTCCGCCATGATACTTGCGGCTTCGTGCAGCAGTTCGTCGCCGACGTGCATGTGCAGCGCGTCCATGCGGCCGAGCAACACGACTTCCAGCGCGGTCAGCGAGGCTTCGGCGGCGGTATCCTGCGGCATATAGCCTATGCGTTTGCGCCAGCTTTGCAGGTGGATTTTGCTCAACACTTCGTCGCCGTAGCGGATGGTGCCTTTGTGCACCACTTCGCCGAAAATCGTTTTCATCAGCGAGGATTTGCCCGTGCCGTTCGGGCCGAGCACGGAATAGACTTTGCCTTGTTCCAGCGTCAAATCGATACTGTCGGCGACCACATAATCGCCGCGCCGGATATGGACGTTTTCAAGTTTCAACATTTCAGACGACCTACCGTTTCGTTAACACAATCCAGAAGAAGAACGGCACGCCGACAAACGACGTAACAATCCCCACCGGAAACAGCGCACCCGGAATAATCACCTTGGACAACACGCTCGCCACCGATAAAAACGCCGCCCCTGCCAGCATCGCGCCGGGCAGGAAGAAACGTTGGTCTTCGCCCAAAAGAATCCGCGCCACATGCGGCGCGACCAGTCCGATAAAGCCGATCACGCCGACGAAACTGATTGCCGTCGCCGTCATCACCGCCACCAACACCAGCGTTTTCAGGCGCAAAAGTTGCAGATTGATGCCCAGCCCGACGGCGCGTTCTTCACCCAAACGCAGCGCGGTCAGCTTCCACACATCACGCGAAAGCAACAGCACGCACACCGCCGTAACCGCCGCCGTAACCGCAACCGTCTCCCAAGTCGCCTTGGTCAGGCTGCCGAACAGCCAAAACAAAATCTGCTGCGAAATCTCAGGCGCGGCGATAAACTGAATCAGCGACAAAATCGACTGAAACAGAAACAAAAGCGCAATCCCCACCAGCACCAACATCGCCGAGTTGAAGCGGCGCGCCGAGGCAAACAGAAACAAGATACCCGAAGCCAGCATGGTCATCACAAACGCGCCGATGGGGACGGCGACCGTTTCAGGCAGCCCGAAACCGCCGAACGCAATCACTACCGACGCGCCCAAACCCGCCGCCGCCGCCAAACCCAGCGTATAAGGGCTGGCCATCGGGTTGTTCAACAGCGTCTGAATCTCCGCCCCACCGACGCCCAAAGCCGCACCGACTACCAGCGCCATCACCGCAATCGGCAGGCGCAAATCCATCACAATCAGGCGGTTCATTTCATCGACTTCGGGTTTGCCCAGCAAAACATTGACTACTTCGCCGACAGGCAGCGTGTCCGTCATCGCAGGGCCGGTGGCGATGTCGAATAGGAAACTGACCGCGGCGATGGCTAAAAACATCAACACAATCAACCAACGCTTGCCTTCCAACTTGCGCTGGTTTTTCACAATCTCGGCGACAACCGAATCATTCATTTTTTTAAACCTTTGAAATTAAGTAATAAGGCCGGACATCCATGCTCGACCATCTCTTTTGTCTGTATCCGTTTTGAAGGATGGTTTTTGAAAATCGGGATAACGGCGTTCCAAACGGCTTTGCCCTCTCCCTAGCCCTCTCCTACGGGGAGAGGGAATCGGATGACTGAAATTCAACTATGTGTTGCGATTCCCTGCAATTTGTTCTCTTTCCCACGGAGAGAGGGAATCGGATGACTGAAATCCGACCATTGTTGTGATTCCCTGCAATTTGTTCCCTCTCCCCGTGGGAGAGGGCTAGGGAGAGGGCAAAAACAGTCAAACCCACCTGAAGCTCTCCGTTCGGCACAACGGAAAGTCGTAGCGTGGGCTTTGCCCGCGAAAATATGGAAAACCTCATACCGTTTGCCATCATTTCCGCAAACGTCATCCGTGGGAAAAGCCCACGCTACGCTGTACAAAACCCACGCTACTTTCAGACGACCTTCCGCATAAAAAGGTCGTCTGAAACCCAGAAGCCCGCCTTATTGCCCTTTCGGATACAGGTAGAACGTACCGTTCGGTACAACCGGCAGGTTTTGGCGGTAGAAGTCGATATAAGTCTTTTCAGGATTGAAGTCTTTGAACAACTGCGGATAAATCGCTTTGGCCATAAATTGAATCGATGCGCCGTCGGAGAGCGTGCGCGAGTTGGCGTGGTAGGCGGCATAGAGGCGGTTGTTTTTAATCGCAGGCAGGTTGGCCCAGCCGGCGCGTTTGGCAAAACCTGCTAAGCGTTTTTCCGCTTCGGCTTTCGGAATGCCCCAACCCATCACCATGGCGGTCGGGCTTTTCTTCAATTCGGTTTCGCGGCCGGTAATCACGATGACGTCGGGTTTGGCGGCGAGGACTTTTTCAGGATTGATCGGGCCGTAGAACTCGACCGAAGAAGCGGCGATATTGTTGCCGCCGACCAGCGTCGCCATCGAACCCCACATGCTCTTGCCGAAGGTAACGCTGTGTTCAGCAGGGCCTTTGTTGCCGAACTCGACATAGACTTTAGGCTTGGGCAGGTTGGCTTTTTGCACGCGCGCTTGGATGGTGTCGGCGACGCGTTTGTAGTCTGCCGCCAGTTTGTCGGCTTTTTGCTGCTGGCCAGTCAGCGTGCCGATGAGCTTGGTCGATTGAACGTGTTTGGCGACCGTTTGCGCGTTGTAATCCAACACAACGATGGGGATGCCGGCTTTGTTGATGCGGTCAAGATCGGAACCCAAAGCCTTGTATTGCCATTCGGCCAAAACTAGCAAATCGGGTTTCAGCGCCAATACTTTCTCAATCGAGAAAGTGCCGACTTCCACTTCGCCCACGTCGGTCAGCTGATTCAGTTTAGGCACGGCTTTGCTGAATGCCGCCCAGCTCGGCGGCGCCCAGTCGGCCCAAACTGCTTTGGAGAAACCGACAACGTTGTCCAGCGCGGTTTTACCGCCGATGGCCATGTAATCTTGGTAGTAGAAGCCCAAAACCACGCGTTTGGCAGGTAGGTCGACGGTTACCTTACGGCCGACGGTATCGGTCAGCTGAACCGGTTTGGCAAAAGCGGATACGGAGCCGATTGATAAAGCTGTAGCGGCAATCAAAGCAGAAAGTTGCGTAAATCTCATGAACTATTCCTTTAAAATATGATGATAACTATTATCTTTTATAAATTTACAAGGTATTGAATCTTTTTTCAAGTGAAACATGAGAATAGACATATTCCAGAATAAAAAGTTGCATCATTAAAATAAAGGGATAATGTTTGGGTATACTGAAGACCTAGTGAAAAGGAATGATATGGGTGCCTAAAGCCATAGTGGGCAGTAGCTGGAAGAAATAGGCAAAGGGTCATTTATTGCAAAAAATAAAAGGTATCCGGTTGAGTACAGCAGGCCGTCTGAAACCTTGTAATCGGGGTTCAGACGGCCTTTGGTGTAGGCATAAAAGCGTTTATTTCACTTGCGCCATATATTTTTCAGACGGTCTGTAAGCAGTATTGGGGAAAAGTGAAAAAGGTTGGTTTTTGAAATGGCGAAATAGGGAAGAAGGGGCTTGCGGGAGAATCGGGTGTAAACCCAAAATGGGGACGAATAAAAAGGGCGTGTATTGAAACACGCCCTTGCCGGAGGTTCAGACGGCCTGTGATTCCGCCTGTTCGCTTTGGTTGAGGATTTTAATCAGCTTCTCGGTTTTTTCCGGATCTTCGCAGCGCAGGATTTTGGCGGCATCGTTTTCGAGATGGCCGGTGTGGCTGTGCAGGATGATGTTTTTAACCGAAAGCAGGTTGTTGGGGTTCATGGAGAAGCGGCGCAGGCCCATGCCGAGCAACAGTCGGGTGAAGACGGTATCGCCGGCCATTTCGCCGCAGATGGATACGCCTTTTTCCATGCGGTTTGCGGTGCGGATGATGTGTTGCAGCGTTTTGAGGACGGCAGGGTGGCCGGGTTGGTAGAGGTGGCTGACGCTGTCGTCGCCGCGGTCGACCGACAAGAGGTATTGAATCAGGTCGTTGGTGCCGATAGAGATGAAATCGACGAGCTTGAGGATGCTGCCGACGGTCATGGCGGCAGACGGGATTTCGATCATGCAGCCGATGCTGACCGGACCGAAGGTTTCGCCGCGTTCGGTCAGTTGGCGTTGGGCCGTGTCCAGATGGATAAGGCATTGGCGCACTTCGGAAATGGACGTAATCATCGGCCACATCATGCGCACGGGGCCGTGGGCGGCGGCGCGGAGAATGGCACGCATTTGGGTGCGGAACATGACCGGCTCGGCGAGGCACAAACGGATGCCGGTCAGGCCGAGCGCGGGGTTGAGGCTGCCGTTGGGCGTGCTGTTTTGGCCGAACCAGCGCGGATTTTTATCGACACCCAAGTCAACGGTGCGGATGGTGATGTTTTTGCCTTTGAGTTTTTTGACGATGCCGGCATAGACTTCGTATTGTTCGTCTTCGGTCGGCATGTTGTCGCGGTTGAGGTAGAGGAATTCGCTGCGGAACAGGCCGACGCCGTCTGCGCCGAAGTTGTGCAGGGCTTTGATGTCTTCGGCGGATTCGATGTTGGCCAAAAGTTCGATGTTGATGCCGTCGGCCGTGGTGGCGGCGGTTTTTTTGATTTTGTTGAGTTCGCGCTTGTGGCTGCGGTATTCGCGAGCGAGGCGGCGGTATTCGTTGAGGACGACTTCGTCGGGATCGATGATGAGGATGCCGTTGATGCCGTCGACGATGACGATTTCGTTTTCGGTGATGAGTTTGCGGGCGTTGTGCAGACCGATGACGGACGGGATGTCGAGGCTGCGGCCCAAGATGGCGGTATGGCTGGTCGGGCCGCCGGCATCAGTTACGAAGGCGGTAATGTGCTGCTCTTTGAACAATACGGTATCGGCAGGCGAGAGGTCGTGCGCGATGAGGACGGTGTCGTCAAACAGGTTGCCGGCGAGGTTGATTTCGTTGCTTTGGCCGACAAGGTTGTTGTGGATGCGGCGGACGACTTGGAGCATGTCCTGTTTGCGTTCGCGCAGGTAGTCGTCGTCGATGCTGTCGAACTGGGCGGCGAGTTTGTCGCTTTGCTGTTTCAATGCCCATTCGGCGTTGATTTTTTGCTCGCGCAAAATGTCGATGGGTTCGCGCGAGAGGGTAACGTCGGTCAGCAGCATCAGGTGCAGCGAGATGAACGCGCCCAATTCGGTCGGGGCGTTTTCGGGAATCGCGCCGCGCAGCTGTTCCAATTCTTTGCGCGTGGCTTTGATGGCGTTGTCGAAACGTGTGGCTTCGGCATCGAGTTTGTCGGGATCAATGTCGTATTGGGGGACTTCCGTTGTGCCGCGCGTAATCAGGTGGGCGTGGCCGATGGCAATGCCTTTGCCCGCGGCTACACCGTGTAGGACGATGCTCATTATTCGCCCTCGCCGAAGTAGTCGTTGATGAGGTCGGTCAACGCCTGCATGGCGGCGGCTTCGTCTGTGCCTTCTGTTTCCAGCTCAATCACGGTGCCTTTGGCGGCGGCCAGCATCATCAGGCCCATGATGCTTTTGCCGTTGACGCGGTTGCCGTTTTTGGTGACCCAGACTTCGCTTTGGAATTGGGAGGCGGTTTGGGTGAATTTGCTGGAGGCGCGCGCGTGCAGGCCGAGTTTGTTGATGATTTCGATTTCTTGTTTGAGCATGGATGTCCCCTAAATGTTCGTAAAGTGAATGTTTTCAGACGGCCTTAGCCGTGTTCTTTGCACACCAGGTCTTCAGGTGCGGATGTAATGGCGAAAATGCCCCGGATGGCGGCTTCTTTGACGGTTTCGGTGAAGTCGGAGAGGTTTTCTGCTTGTGATGAGCATTGGATGGCTTTAATCATCATCGGGGCATTGAGGCCGGTCAGGATGGCGGATTTGTTTTCGCGCACCAGCCGGCGTGCGGCGTTGCTCGGGGTTGCGCCGAAGATGTCGGTCATGATCAGCACGCCGCGGTTGTCGGGAAATTCCTGCAACGCGGCGATGGCGTTGTTGATGATGTCGTTTTGATCTTCGTTAGGCTGTACGCCGAGTATGTGGAGATTTTCGGGGAAGCTGTTGGGAAAGAAATGGTCGGCCAAACCGCGATAGGCTTCACCTATGGTTTCATGTGTAATGATTAACAAACCTATCATGATGTGTTCCTAGCATGGGGGTTGAGGCCGTCTGAAGATTTTTCAGACGGCCTTTGTTTTATTTATTGTTTAAGGCGTAGATTTCGCCGAGGTTGCGCCAACAGCCGGCGGCATCCATACCGTAGCCGAAGACGTAGCGGTTGGGCACGTCCAAACCGACATAATCGGCTTTGGTCGGTTTTTCTTTGTCGATCAGTTTGTTGGCAAATACGGCCGCACGGCAGCTTGCCGCGCCCATTTCCAACAGTTTTTCCTGAATGGCGGCCATGGTGTGGCCTTCGTCCAGGATGTCGTCCAAAACGACTACATGACGGCCTTTGATTTGCTCGGGGTCGGGCATGCGTTTCCAGTTGAACGCGCCGCCTGCGAGTTTGTCGCCGTAGCGGGAAACGTGGACGTAGTCAAAGTCCAAAGGAAAGCGCAACAGCGGCAACAACTGTCCTGTAAACACCACCGCGCCACCCATTACAGGCAGGAGCAGGGGGTATTTGTCGCCCAAGTCACGGGTAATGTCGTCGGCAACTTTTTGCAAGGCCGTGCGGCATTGTTCTTGGTCAAACAGCAAGTCGGCATTGTCCAGCATGGCTTGGGTTTCAAGGCGTTTGGTTTCTAAGTCGGTCATGATAGATCGTGTTGAGTGCGGTTAAAAACAAATTATATAGCGGATTCAATCAATTTTCGATACAAGGCGCGGCAATAGTGTAGTGAAAGTGAAGGGGATTTGAGCCGACCACGTTCAGACGGCCTTTTGTCCTTCCGCTTCGTCCACCAGCAAAAATGCCGTCAAAGCCAAAGCGGTCAATACCGCCGTCAACACCATCGCCCGTCCGTAATTGTCCGCACCGGCGCGTCCGAGATAATCGTAAATCAAAGTGGTCAGCGTCTGCCATTCGGGGCGCGACAGGAACAATGTGGCCGCAAATTCGCCGATACACGTTGCCGAAGCCAAAGTCAGGCCGCGCCGCAAGGCAGGTTTCAATAAAGGCGCGGTTACATAACAGGCCGTCTGAAAACCGTTTGCGCCCATAGTACGAGCCGCCGCCGCGTAATCTTTGGGCAAACCGTCCCACGCGGCCAGTACGTCTTTGGCCACAAACGGATACGCCAACAGCGCGTAAGTCACCGTCAGCAGCCACAGCGAAGCCGTCCACTGCGGATAGAGCAGCAAAACGCCAAACGCGATGCACACGGGCGACACCATAAACGGTAAAAACATCAGCGCGCGCAACCACGCCATTTGCCGTGCCGCCGCCGCATATAGCGCGCCCAAAACCGTTGCCGCCGCTACTGCTGCCGCAGAGAAACGGACGGTGTTCCACACTGCCGCCCACGTTTGCGCCTCTAGCAAGACTGCCCAAGAAGAGCCTGCCGATACCGCTTTGAGCCACACTGCCGCCAAAGGCAGCAGGCAGCACAGTGCCAACATGGTCAATACCGTTGCCGTCAGCCATTTTTCCCAAGCCCATATCGGCACACGCGGAGGCAAAGGCGAGACCGACTTATCCACAGCCACGCGCCTGCTCCAATACGCATACAAACCACCTGCCGCCGCCGTAACCGCCAGTACCAGCCACACCAACACCGACGCACGCGCCATGTCCAACTCATACGCCACCAGTCGGTAGATTTCTACTTCCACCGTCGCAAAACGTTCGCCGCCGAGCAGCAAGGCCAGCCCGAAGCCTGAAAAACAATATAAAAACACCAGGCACGCACCGCCGGCAACCCATGCACGCACCACCGGCCACTCGACCCAGACAAACCGCCGCCACGCGTCCGCGCCCAAAGATTGCGCCGACAGCAACCGCGCCTGCGGTACACGCACAAACCCCTGATACGCTGAGCGCACCAAAACCGGTAGGTTGAAAAACACGTTGCCGTAAATCAGCAACCACGGTGTGTCCTGCCAACCTGCCGCCAGCATGCCGTGTGCGCCAAACAAGGCCAGCACGCCCATGCCTGCCACCAAAGTCGGCATCACAAAAGGCAGCATCAGCAGGCGTAAAACCGTGCGCCGTCCGGCGAAGTCCATCCGCGCCAGCACCCACGCCGCAGGCACGCCCAAAGCCGTGACCAAGACGCAGGTCAAAACCGCCTGCGCCACCGTCCAGCCCAAGCGCAGGCGCATATAGTCATCAGCTACCACTTCCGCCCAAGCGCCTTCGCCGTCGTAAAACGCCAGCGACAGCAAAGGCGCGGCCACCATGACCGCCAAGAAACCCAAAGGCAGAAGCAACAGAGCAAACCGCCGAATCCAAATCTGCATCGATGCGTACCCGAGAATAAAAACGCCTATTTTAGCCCGAGTTCGGCATAGGAGGTGGTATTCCTGCCTTTGTTTTCAGACGGCCTGTGCAGCCTGACGGGTAAAACCGCCGTTTCTTCAAATTTTCCAAATATTTACGAAATCTCTTCAAAAAGACAACATAATTGGTTGGGCATTTTTGTTACAATGCCGCCGATTCAAAAAACCAAACAAATCAAAAACAAGGAAACATCATGACCGCTACACGCCCACAAACCTACGATGCCGTCGCGCGCGCGTTGCATTGGCTGACCGTACTCGGTTTCATCGGCATCCTCTCCACCATTACCGTTTGGACCATCTACGATGGTGAAGAATGGGTCAAATCGCTCTTCGGCGTGCATAAATCCATCGGTTTCATCACGCTGCTGGTGATTGCCGTGCGCATTGTTTGGGCTTTGCTCAATGCGTCCAAACGTCCTGCCGCCGACAGCTTTGCCGCCAAAGCAGGCCACCTTGCCCTTTACGTCCTCATGCTCGTCGTTCCCGTTATCGGCATGATCCGCCAATACGGCGGCGGCCGCGGCCCGTTGAAAGTATTCGGTGTCGAAGTGATGCAGGGTTCGCCTGAAAAAATCGAATGGATGTCCAACCTCGGCAATATGGCGCACGGCAAACTCGGCTGGCTGCTCTTCGCGCTTGTCGCCGGCCACATTGCCATGGTTGTGGTTCACCGCATTCAAGGCCACGATGTTTTATACCGCATGATCGGCTGTCGATCTTAAGTGTAAAACGGTAAACAGCCAAGGCCGTCTGAAAACAGTTTGACCAAGCAAAAACTGTTTTCAGACGGCCTTTTTGTATTTGTGTTAATCTGCAAAAGTAGGGCAGGCATTTTGCCTGACTGTTGTCTAAATACTGTAACCCGTACCGAGAAACACCATGACTGCTCCCATCCTCGCCATTACATCCGGCGAACCGGCCGGTATCGGCCCCGACATCTGCCTCGATTTGGCTTTCGCCGACCTTCCTTGCCGCCTCGTTGTTTTGTGCGACAAAAACCTGTTGGTAAACAGGGCCGAACAGCTCGGCAAATCCGTCATCTTGCGCGATTTTCAAGCCCAAGCGGCTGAACCGTTGCCCAAGGGCGAACTCGAAGTCATGCATATTCCTTTAGATGCCGAGTGTCGGGCGGGCGAACTCAATCCTGCCAATGCCGCGTATGTGCTCCGACTGCTGGATACGGCGTATCAAGGCATTTCAGACGGCCTGTTTGCCGGTATGGTGACCGCGCCGCTGCATAAAGGCATCATCAACGATGCCCACGCAGGCAACGGATTTTTCAGCGGCCATACCGAATACCTCGCCGAAAAAAGCCATACCGAACAAGTCGTCATGATGTTGACCGGCGGCGGCCTGCGTGTGGCATTGGTGACCACCCATCTGCCGCTGAAAGACATTCCCGCCGCCATCACGAAGCCTTTAATCGAGTCGGTTGTCCGCATTCTTGAACACGACCTGCGCCATAAGTTCGGCATAGTCAAACCGGTCATCCTCGTTACCGGCCTCAATCCCCACGCGGGCGAAGGCGGCCATTTGGGACACGAAGAAATCGACACCATTATTCCGGCGCTTCATGCCTTGCAGGCCGAAGGCATAGACGCGCGCGGCCCGTATCCTGCCGACACGGTGTTCCAACCTTTCCTGCTCAAAGACGCCGACGCCGTCCTCGCCATGTATCACGACCAAGGGCTGCCGGTGCTCAAATATGCCGGTTTCGGCGAAGGCGTGAATATCACCCTCGGCCTGCCCTTTATCCGCACCTCTGTCGATCATGGCACGGCCTTGAACTTGGCAGGTACGGGCAAAGCCGATTCCGGCAGCCTGATTACTGCCGTTCAAGCCGCGCTTGATATGGCGCACAATATGCAGAAACAGGCCGTCTGAAGTGTGAAGGTTTAATCGTTTGCAAGCGTAATGTGTTTCCGTAAAAGCATCATCAGGGGATATGTGCCTGTCGGTTTATGAAGCCGATAAATGTTTGGACAATAATCAGCGTTTTATTTGAAAAACCATATAAAAAGGCCGTCTGAAACTCCGATATTTTGGGTTTCAGACGGCCTTTTGGTTTGTTGGTTTACCAAATTTCAGACAAAGTTTCTTTGACTTTGGCCTTCACTTCTGCTCCAAAGCGGCGGCTGAGCATTTTGCTGAAATCGTCTTGCGGCGTGTAGTTGACCAGCTCGGGGGCTTTGACAACATCGCGGGCAACGCTGTAAATGCTGCCGAAGTCGTCAATCAGGCCGACTTGTTTGGCTTCTTTGCCGGTGTAGATGCGGCCGCTGAAAACATCGGGATACTGTTTGTCTTTCAACCTTGCGCCACGGCCGAGTTTGACGGCTTTGATAAATTCTTGGTGGATATCGCCCAACATGGTTTCCCAGATTTGGGTTTGGGCCGGTGTTTCAGGCGTGAAAGGGTCGCCCATGCCTTTGTTGCTGCCGGCGGTTTTCAGACGGCGTTTGACACCGGCTTTGTCCATCAGGCCGGTAAAGTCGAAACCGCCGCCAATCACGCCGATGCTGCCGACAATGCTGGAAGGGTCAGCGTAAATTTTGTCGGCTGCGGCGGCAATGTAGTAGCAGCCGGAAGCGCACATGTCTTCGGCAACGAGGTAGACAGGGATGTCTTTGTGTTCGGCTTTGAGGCGGCGGACTTCGTTAAAGGCCGTGTTGGACACGACAGGCGAACCGCCGGGGCTGTTGGCGCGGATGATGATGGCTTTGGCGTTGCCGTTGTTATAGGCGGCTTCCATGCTGTCGCGCAGGATTTGGACTTGGTCGTCGATGTCGTTGCCGATTTCGCCGGTCAGGTCGATAACGGCGGTGTGTTCGCCGCGGGCGTGGATGCTCGTGGTTTTTCCTTCTTCTTCCGAGAGGCCGAAGATCAGGCTGAGAAAGATGAGGACGGCGACGCCGCGCCAGATGTTGCGCCAAATGCGGGCGCGGCGCTGTTCTTGGTAGGCGGCGAGGAGGACTTCGCGCAGGGTGTTGCGCTCCCAGTTGTCGACGGGTGTGGAAGCTGAAGATGGTGCGTTTTGGGCATCGCCTTCACGGTGGATTCGGTATTGCATGATGTGATGTGCTTTCTTGTAGGCCGTCTGAATGTTCAGACGGCCTTATCGGTTTTAGTTGATGGAATAGCCGCGCAGGTATTGCGTACGTTCGCGGGTCATGCGGGTTTCACACTGTAAGCGCAGGTATTCTGCTTGCGCAGCGTTGTCTGCGGACGCGGCGGCTTGTTGGCAGTTGAGTTTTTTGCTTTGAATCCAGGCGCGTTGTTCGCCTAGGATTTGTTGTTTGACATCGCTATCCATGCCGCTCCAAAGGTCGTTGATCTCGCCGTCTGCCTGACGGTTTTGCGCACGCGCGTTGTCAAGTTCGCTTTGGCTGAGGCCGGGTGGCTCGTTGCGCTGAGTTTCGCGGTCAGGGCGCAGGACTTCGTAGTCTGAATTGTCGTCATCATCGGTCAAGCCGACGGCTTGGCTGGCGGCGTTGTTTTCCAGGATGTCTTGTGGATCAACAGTCGGCGGCTCTTCCGTATTTTGGTTTTGCAGCAGCTTGATGGCCTGCTCTTTGGATACAGGCTTGCCGTCTATCATGACGATGCTTTTCACGCCGTAGGGCAGCAGGGTGGCGGAAAGGGTTTGGGCTGTGGTGCTCAGGGTATTGTCTTCGAGAACCGGTTTGCCGTCTTTGTCGGGGGTATAGAGCAGGGTGGTGCTGAACGTGTTGTTTTCAAAAGTCAGGTTGCTGCCCATCAGTTTTTGTTCGAGCATGTCGGATAACGGGGTGTTGCCGTAAATCAGCGGGCTGTTGTCTATGGCTGTTTTGAGGATGGTGTCTGGAATGCGGATTTTGAGGTTGGCGCGGCAGATGGCTTTGCCGTCGTCTTCGGTTTCTTTGGCGTCTTCAAGCAGGGTTTCTAATTCGAGGCCGGCGGCGATGATTTTATCGGCATCGACGAATTGGCGGTTGTCATTGCGGGCAAAGGAGCGCGCTTGTTGTTTGAGGGTGTCTTCGATGGTGGTACGGATGTTTTGCAGTGTGGCCGGTTGGGCGCAATCAAGCGCGGCTTTTGGCTCTTCTTTGCTGCATGCGGCAAGAAGAATCGTGCTTAAAATCAATACGGAAGCGGTTTTTTTGTACATAGGTACTCCTGAAGATGACGGCCATTCAGACGGCCTGACGTGCCTATCATAACAAAAGCACTTGCAGCAAGTAAATGCGGCAAGTGCTTTTCTATGTCAGAAGTATCAGCCTTTGATGACGCTGACAAAGCCGGAGAGGATGGCGGCGTTGAGCAAGTCAACGAAGAACGCACCCACCATAGGCACAATCAAGAAGGCTTTGTGAGACGGGCCGAAAGTTTGGGTAATGGACTGCATGTTGGCAACGGCGGTCGGGGTGGCACCCAAACCGAAGCCGCAGTGGCCTGCCGCCAATACGGCAGCGTCGTAGTCGCGACCCATGAAGACGTAGGTAACGAAAGTGGCGTACAGAATCATCACGACGGTTTGTACGGCCAAGATGATGGTCACAGGGCCTGCCAGACCGGTCAATTCCCACAGTTTCAGGTTCAGAAGAGCCATGGCAAGGAAGAGCGACAGGGAAGCGTTACCGAATACGTCGATGGCGCGGTCGAACATATTGACTTTGAAGGTTGCAGTCAGGACGTTGCGGATGACCACACCTGCAAACAGACACCATACGAATTTAGGCAGGTCGAAGAAGGCTTTGTCGTAGCCGTCGACGATTTCGGCAAAAGCCAAACATGCGGCAAACATAGCCAGGGTTTCGACAGCGGAGTCAGCCGTAATCAGGCGTGTACGTTGTGCTTTTTCGAAGATGTCGTCGGCAACATCGTTGTCGTCGGATTTGGCAGTTTTGACGACAGGTTTACGACCCATTTTGTTGATCAGACGGCGTGCAACAGGACCGCCGATCAAACCGCCGAATACCAGGCCGAATGTTGCAGAAGCCATACCCAAACCGGTTGCGCCGGTCAGACCGAATTTGCTTTCAAAGTCAGGACCCCATGCGCCGGCTGTACCGTGACCACCGGTCAGGGTAATCGAACCGGTAATCAGGCCAATCAGTGGATCCAAGCCCAATGCGCTCGCCAAGCCGACACCGACGAAGTTTTGGACGATGATGAATGCACCCACCACGGCGGTAAAGATAACCAAAGGCAAACCGCCCGCTTTCAAACGGGAGAAGTCGGCGCTCAAACCGATGGATGTAAAGAAGATAAGCATGAACGCATCTTGCAGCGGTTTTTCAAATTTGAAGCTGACGCCGTAGGCTTCATGCAGGGCGAACAGGACGATAGCGGCAACCAAACCGCCGGCGACCGGCTCGGGAATATTGAAGTCTCTTAAGAATTTGATTTTTTGAACCAGAAATTTACCAACCAGCAACACGAGCGTGGCGGCAATCAGTGTGTAATAACTGTTGAATTCCCATTCCATGTTGTTTCACCTCCTAGAAATGTTTTTCCGAGCATCCGTTTTTGTTCCGGATGCAGTGTGTTTCAACGCTTGGCGTTATCCGCCGAGTGTCATGGTATTGATGCGCGGACAAGGCAAGGTGTTTTCAGAAAGAAATGAAAACAATGATGTGTCCGTGAAAAATAACTGGCAAATATTAGGGGAATAGTTAAAGATTGTCAAAAAATGCGAGTGTAAATCTTTTCAGACGGTCTTTTTGCCCGATGGCATGGTGCGCTTCACGGCGCCATTGTTCTAATAGGGATGTTAATGATTCGGCCGAAGTGTGGCCGTTGCTGATGGCGGCCTGCAGCCAGTAGCAGGCGGTCGGAACATGACAGCCGACACCTTGCCCGTGATAGTAAAAACAGGCGAGGTGGTATTGGGCGGAAGGGTGGTTTTGTTCGGCAGCAATGGCGTACCAGTGTGCAGCCGCCCGAGGATCTTGCGCCGTACCGAGGCCGTAATGGTAGATGCGGCCTAAGGCTGCCGCCGCGTTTTTATGGTGGAACTCGGCAGCTTCCATGTAATTTTTGCGCGCGGCATTATAGTCGGCGGGACGGCCGATGGCATTGGCTTGTGCTTCCGCCAAACGGTATGTGGTTTCGGTTTGTTGTTGTTGCAGGGCGGTAGTTTTGATTTGTTCGTATTGTTGCGGATGGTACAGCGCGGCGTCGCTGATGAGTTTTTGTGCTGCGGCGGCAGAACCCAGTGCGGCTGCACAGTGGTAGTAATCATGCGCGATATGGTTGTCGGCTTTGATACCGAGGCCGTAGCGGTAGAGGTCGCCCATGATTTTCAGCGCTTCGGGATGGTTTTTCTCGGCAGCGGCTTTGGCATATCGTGCCGCTTGGAACGGATCGCGTTCGGAGAGTTCGCCGGTCAGGGCGTATTGGGCCAGCTTGGCCTGTGCTTCCGCTTGCTCCTTATCGGCGGCACGACGATACCATTTTAAGGCTTCGGGTTTGCGTTGGGCGGCAAGAAGGTCGGCCAGTAGGGTTTGTGCGGTGATGTGGCCGGCTTGCGCGGCTTGTTCGAGATAATGTTCGGCTTGTCCGTGGTTGGGGCTGACACCTGTACCGTAGAAGTAGATTTGACCGAGTTGCCAGCAGGCAGCAGTTACGCCGAGCGCGGCCGCTTTTTCGTATTGTTCAATGGCTGTTTCAATGTTGCCTTGTCGTTGATGATGGCGTGCCAGATGGTAATATGCAGGCGCGGCATATCGAGCAGCGGCAAGCTCTGCCCAGTAGAGGGATTGTGGATCGTTGCGCTGCGCGTGGTAGCGCATGAGGATTAATTGGGCTTCGAGGTGACCTTGCTCACCCAGCCAGGCGTAGTCGTTGAGAAGCTGTCCGGTTGGAGTGCCGTTGTGTTCGCGTTGTTGCAGTAGGATAAAGAGTGCCTTGGGATGGCGTTGGGCCGCGGCGGCTTCCAGCCATGGAAGTGCCTGCTCCGGATGACCGTTTTGCAGCAGATGGTCGCCCAATACAAAAGCAGCTTCCGTATATCCCTGCTCTGCGGCCTGTTGCAGCAGGGGCAGGGCTTGGGCGGTATTGGATTGTTCCAAAAGGGCGGCGGCTTGCCGGTAGAGGATATCAGGAGCGGCGGTCATGGTTTGCGGGCGGATATAAAGTGGAAGACGGATGCTGCGGCATATGGGCGGCGATACCGGTTGAGGGCTTTGTAAAAATATTGCTCGGCATAGTTTTGTAGAGTGTATTGCCTTGCTGGCTTATCTTTAGGATGCTTGGCTTGTTATATTGTTTTGCCTGGGGGTACATCCATATTTTGTGCGTTGCAAAGGGCTCAGGTTGAGTCGGTATGCGCTCATGACAGCTCGGTCATTATACTGTTTTTGTAATTTATTGTTAATGATAAATGCAGGTTTTTGTGTTTTATTTACATGGCAGTAGCTAAGGTATTGATTGCTTCAGGCCGTCTGAAATGTTTTCAGACGGCCTGAACTTTCCTTCGCTAAGTCAGATTGCTGGTGTGGAAGAGTCGGAAGAGTTTTTGTTGAGGAAAAAGACCTGATTGTAGAAGTTGCCGTTAATTTGGGTTACGTTGAGGTGGTACATACGGTAGGCATGAAACAGCTCTTTGTCAGGCGGTGTCGGATGATTCCAAAATTCTGCCAAGGTATTTTGGTCAGTAATGCCGGGAATATTATAATAGGCACGACCAAGAACCTTAACTGGCATATTGAGACCTTTGCAAAATCCCCCAAAAATCCCCTAAATTCCCACCAAGACATTT
>NZ_KV821572.1:0-6321 GCF_001815685.1 Neisseria sp. HMSC056A03 | reverse complement strand
GGTGTTGACTGGTTTTGTTGTGAGGCGTATAGTTCGGTTCTTCGCTGCTGACGCGGTGAAGAAAACGAAGCAGACAGTATAACACAGTTGGTTGAAATTTTCGATAATTTTAGTTGACATTTGCTAAATGTACTGTATAATTCGATTCGCTCTTTAAAAAACAGATTACCGATAAGTGTGAGTGCATTAGGCCTCACACTGTTTGAAAGACAGACAAGATGATGTTTTAGACATTGTCCTGTCGGTTTCTTTGAAGCAGACCAGAAGTTATAAGTTAGAGATTGAACATAAGAGTTTGATCCTGGCTCAGATTGAACGCTGGCGGCATGCTTTACACATGCAAGTCGGACGGCAGCACAGAGAAGCTTGCTTCTTGGGTGGCGAGTGGCGAACGGGTGAGTAACATATCGGAACGTACCGAGTAATGGGGGATAACTAATCGAAAGATTAGCTAATACCGCATATTCTCTGAGGAGGAAAGCAGGGGACCTTCGGGCCTTGCGTTATTCGAGCGGCCGATATCTGATTAGCTAGTTGGTGGGGTAAAGGCCTACCAAGGCGACGATCAGTAGCGGGTCTGAGAGGATGATCCGCCACACTGGGACTGAGACACGGCCCAGACTCCTACGGGAGGCAGCAGTGGGGAATTTTGGACAATGGGCGCAAGCCTGATCCAGCCATGCCGCGTGTCTGAAGAAGGCCTTCGGGTTGTAAAGGACTTTTGTCAGGGAAGAAAAGGCTGTTGCTAATATCGACAGCTGATGACGGTACCTGAAGAATAAGCACCGGCTAACTACGTGCCAGCAGCCGCGGTAATACGTAGGGTGCGAGCGTTAATCGGAATTACTGGGCGTAAAGCGAGCGCAGACGGTTACTTAAGCAGGATGTGAAATCCCCGGGCTCAACCTGGGAACTGCGTTCTGAACTGGGTGACTAGAGTGTGTCAGAGGGAGGTAGAATTCCACGTGTAGCAGTGAAATGCGTAGAGATGTGGAGGAATACCGATGGCGAAGGCAGCCTCCTGGGATAACACTGACGTTCATGCTCGAAAGCGTGGGTAGCAAACAGGATTAGATACCCTGGTAGTCCACGCCCTAAACGATGTCAATTAGCTGTTGGGCAACTTGATTGCTTAGTAGCGTAGCTAACGCGTGAAATTGACCGCCTGGGGAGTACGGTCGCAAGATTAAAACTCAAAGGAATTGACGGGGACCCGCACAAGCGGTGGATGATGTGGATTAATTCGATGCAACGCGAAGAACCTTACCTGGTCTTGACATGTACGGAATCCTCCAGAGACGGAGGAGTGCCTTCGGGAGCCGTAACACAGGTGCTGCATGGCTGTCGTCAGCTCGTGTCGTGAGATGTTGGGTTAAGTCCCGCAACGAGCGCAACCCTTGTCATTAGTTGCCATCATTTAGTTGGGCACTCTAATGAGACTGCCGGTGACAAGCCGGAGGAAGGTGGGGATGACGTCAAGTCCTCATGGCCCTTATGACCAGGGCTTCACACGTCATACAATGGTCGGTACAGAGGGTAGCCAAGCCGCGAGGTGGAGCCAATCTCACAAAACCGATCGTAGTCCGGATTGCACTCTGCAACTCGAGTGCATGAAGTCGGAATCGCTAGTAATCGCAGGTCAGCATACTGCGGTGAATACGTTCCCGGGTCTTGTACACACCGCCCGTCACACCATGGGAGTGGGGGATACCAGAAGTAGGTAGGGTAACCGCAAGGAGCCCGCTTACCACGGTATGCTTCATGACTGGGGTGAAGTCGTAACAAGGTAGCCGTAGGGGAACCTGCGGCTGGATCACCTCCTTTCTAGAGAAAGAAGAGGTCTAATGCATTCACACTTATCGGTAAACTGTAAAAGATGCGGAAGAGAAAAGCTTGAGTGAAGACAAGATTCGCTTAAGAAGAGAATCCGGGTTTGTAGCTCAGCTGGTTAGAGCACACGCTTGATAAGCGTGGGGTCGGAGGTTCAAGTCCTCCCAGACCCACCAAGAACGGGGGCATAGCTCAGTTGGTAGAGCACCTGCTTTGCAAGCAGGGGGTCATCGGTTCGATCCCGTTTGCCTCCACCAAGAACTTTACAAATCAAAGGAAGTCTGCTATACTTAGCAGCTTATTTTGATTTGCGAAGTGGAATATCGACGCATCGATCTTTAACAAATTGGAAAGCCGAAATCAACAAACAAAGACAATGAATTTGTTTTGATTTTTTGTTCTTTGCAAAGGATAAAAAATCTCTCGCAAGAGAAAAGAAAACAAACACAGTATTTGGGTGATGATTGTATCGACTTAATCCTGAAACACAAAAGGCAGGATTAAGACACAACAAAGCAGTAAGCTTTATCAAAGTAGGAATTTCAAGTTTGCTTCCCTAGTCAACGGGTAGGCAAACGAAGTCAAAGAGGTTCTTGAAATGATAGAGTCAAGTGAATAAGTGCATCAGGTGGATGCCTTGGCGATGATAGGCGACGAAGGACGTGTAAGCCTGCGAAAAGCGTGGGGGAGCTGGCAATAAAGCTATGATCCCGCGATGTCCGAATGGGGAAACCCACTGCATTCTGTGCAGTATCCTAAGTTGAATACATAGACTTAGAGAAGCGAACCCGGAGAACTGAACCATCTAAGTACCCGGAGGAAAAGAAATCAACCGAGATTCCGCAAGTAGTGGCGAGCGAACGCGGAGGAGCCTGTACGTAATAACTGTCGAGATAGAAGAACAAGCTGGGAAGCTTGACCATAGTGGGTGATAGTCCCGTATTCGAAATCTCAACAGTGGTACTAAGCGTACGAAAAGTAGGGCGGGACACGTGAAATCCTGTCTGAATATGGGGGGACCATCCTCCAAGGCTAAATACTCATCATCGACCGATAGTGAACCAGTACCGTGAGGGAAAGGCGAAAAGAACCCCGGGAGGGGAGTGAAATAGAACCTGAAACCTGATGCATACAAACAGTGGGAGCACCCTTATGGTGTGACTGCGTACCTTTTGTATAATGGGTCAACGACTTACATTCAGTAGCGAGCTTAACCGAATAGGGGAGGCGTAGGGAAACCGAGTCTTAATAGGGCGAAGAGTTGCTGGGTGTAGACCCGAAACCGAGTGATCTATCCATGGCCAGGTTGAAGGTGCCGTAACAGGTACTGGAGGACCGAACCCACGCATGTTGCAAAATGCGGGGATGAGCTGTGGATAGGGGTGAAAGGCTAAACAAACTCGGAGATAGCTGGTTCTCCCCGAAAACTATTTAGGTAGTGCCTCGAGCAAGACACTGATGGGGGTAAAGCACTGTTATGGCTAGGGGGTTATTGCAACTTACCAACCCATGGCAAACTAAGAATACCATCAAGTGGTTCCTCGGGAGACAGACAGCGGGTGCTAACGTCCGTTGTCAAGAGGGAAACAACCCAGACCGCCAGCTAAGGTCCCAAATGATAGATTAAGTGGTAAACGAAGTGGGAAGGCCCAGACAGCCAGGATGTTGGCTTAGAAGCAGCCATCATTTAAAGAAAGCGTAATAGCTCACTGGTCGAGTCGTCCTGCGCGGAAGATGTAACGGGGCTCAAATCTATAACCGAAGCTGCGGATGCCAGTTTACTGGCATGGTAGGGGAGCGTTCTGTAGGCCGATGAAGGTGCATTGTAAAGTGTGCTGGAGGTATCAGAAGTGCGAATGTTGACATGAGTAGCGATAAAGCGGGTGAAAAGCCCGCTCGCCGAAAGCCCAAGGTTTCCTACGCAACGTTCATCGGCGTAGGGTGAGTCGGCCCCTAAGGCGAGGCAGAGATGCGTAGTCGATGGGAAACAGGTTAATATTCCTGTACTTGATTCAAATGCGATGTGGGGACGGAGAAGGTTAGGTTAGCAAGCTGTTGGAATAGCTTGTTTAAGCCGGTAGGTGGAAGACTTAGGCAAATCCGGGTCTTCTTAACACCGAGAAGTGATGACGAGTGTCTACGGACATGAAGTAACCAATACCACGCTTCCAGGAAAAGCCACTAAGCTTCAGTTTGAATCGAACCGTACCGCAAACCGACACAGGTGGGCAGGATGAGAATTCTAAGGCGCTTGAGAGAACTCAGGAGAAGGAACTCGGCAAATTGATACCGTAACTTCGGGAGAAGGTATGCCCTCTAAGGTTAAGGACTTGCTCCGTAAGCCCTGGAGGGTCGCAGAGAATAGGTGGCTGCGACTGTTTATTAAAAACACAGCACTCTGCTAACACGAAAGTGGACGTATAGGGTGTGACGCCTGCCCGGTGCTGGAAGGTTAATTGAAGATGTGCAAGCATCGGATCGAAGCCCCAGTAAACGGCGGCCGTAACTATAACGGTCCTAAGGTAGCGAAATTCCTTGTCGGGTAAGTTCCGACCCGCACGAATGGCGTAACGATGGCCACACTGTCTCCTCCTGAGACTCAGCGAAGTTGAAGTGGTTGTGAAGATGCAATCTACCCGCTGCTAGACGGAAAGACCCCGTGAACCTTTACTGTAGCTTTGCATTGGACTTTGAAGTCACTTGTGTAGGATAGGTGGGAGGCTTTGAAGCAGAGACGCCAGTCTCTGTGGAGCCGTCCTTGAAATACCACCCTGGTGTCTTTGAGGTTCTAACCCAGACCCGTAATCCGGGTCGGGGACCGTGCATGGTAGGCAGTTTGACTGGGGCGGTCTCCTCCCAAAGAGTAACGGAGGAGTTCGAAGGTTACCTAGGTCCGGTCGGAAATCGGACTGATAGTGCAATGGCAAAAGGTAGCTTAACTGCGAGACCGACAAGTCGAGCAGGTGCGAAAGCAGGACATAGTGATCCGGTGGTTCTGTATGGAAGGGCCATCGCTCAACGGATAAAAGGTACTCCGGGGATAACAGGCTGATTCCGCCCAAGAGTTCATATCGACGGCGGAGTTTGGCACCTCGATGTCGGCTCATCACATCCTGGGGCTGTAGTCGGTCCCAAGGGTATGGCTGTTCGCCATTTAAAGTGGTACGTGAGCTGGGTTTAAAACGTCGTGAGACAGTTTGGTCCCTATCTGCAGTGGGCGTTGGAAGTTTGACGGGGGCTGCTCCTAGTACGAGAGGACCGGAGTGGACGAACCTCTGGTGTACCGGTTGTCACGCCAGTGGCATCGCCGGGTAGCTAAGTTCGGAAGAGATAAGCGCTGAAAGCATCTAAGCGCGAAACTCGCCTGAAGATGAGACTTCCCTTGCGGTTTAACCGCACTAAAGAGTCGTTCGAGACCAGGACGTTGATAGGTGGGGTGTGGAAGCGCGGTAACGTGTGAAGCTAACCCATACTAATTGCTCGTGAGGCTTGACTCTATCATTTGAAGAACTTCAAATATAAAAGCTTACTGACTGATTCAGTCATCACTAAATAATTGATTAAGGCTTTACCGATTTGTAACAGTTTAAGTTTGGCGGCCATAGCGAGTTGGTCCCACGCCTTCCCATCCCGAACAGGACCGTGAAACGACTCAGCGCCGATGATAGTGTGGTTCTTCCATGTGAAAGTAGGTCACCGCCAAACACCCATTCCGAAGCCCCCGACTGATGTCGGGGGCTTTTTACATGCCTGTCGGTTCTATCGGTTTGGCGATAGGTGATGGGGTAAGGGGTGCAAGAATATTGATGAACCGATACCTATTGAGTGTTCGTGCATTCTTGGTATTTGGATTATGTATGATTACCCTGTTGTTATTCTTGAACAAAAGTACTGAAAGTTACGGTTAACTGTTTGGAATATTTGAAATCAAACGATATTTGCGTTAATATGGCGTAAGCATTTATGTGGGTATGGGCTGTTGCCCTATCTGCGTATGTGACAGTGTTTACCGCTTGGAATAAAACCATTCTGTAGACTTCCTGACTGATTCAATCAAACACGTTATGGGAAAAAATCTGATGAAGAAATTTTTATTTGGTGCATTTGCCGCCGTCTGTGCGGCGTTCTCTTTGGCTGCCGTGAACATCAATACCGCGTCTTCTGCCGAACTGGAGGCCTTGCCGGGTATCGGCCCGGCTAAGGCGAAATCGATTGTGGAATACCGTCAGAAGAACGGTGCGTTCAAATCGGTGGAGGAGCTGAAAAACGTGAAGGGCATCGGTGATGCGGTGCTGAACAAGTTGAAGGCGGAGGCGACGGTTTCTTCTGCCGCGCCTAAGGCCGCCCAGCCTGCCGTGAAAAAATAAGCCTGACGGTTAACTGCCGTAGACGCCGCCCCGAGGCCGAACCGTTTGCGGTTCGGGTTGACGGGCGGCTTTGTATGGGGCCGGGAATGAAGACCTGGACAAATGGAGACTTTACATTGGGTAA
>NZ_KV821571.1:0-551 GCF_001815685.1 Neisseria sp. HMSC056A03 | reverse complement strand
TCTTTGATACAGCTGTTGGTGGTGATGTTGTTGGTTTCAATATTGGCGACGGTGGCATTTACGGCCTACCGGGAATCGGTCCGCTCGGCCAACCTGCGTGCGGCGCATGCCGCCCTGCTGGAAAATGCGCGCTTTATGGAGCAGTTCTATACGAAAAAGGGCAGCTTTAAGCTGACGTCGACGAAGTGGCCGGAGCTGCCGGTGAAGGAGGCGGGTGGTTTCTGCATCAGGATGAGCGGTCAGGCTAAGGGGATCTTGGAGGGGAAGTTTACCCTGAAGGCGGTGGCGTTGGACAGGGAGGCGGAGCCGAGGGTGTTGCGCTTGAACGAGTCGCTGACGGCGGTGGTGTGCGAGAAGATGAAGGGGAAGGGCAGCTGTATGGACGGCGAGGAGATATTTAGGGGCAATGATGCGGAGTGTCGGCCTTTTACGGGGTAGAAACCTGATCGAAAGGGAGGATGCGGATAAAGAAAAAGGACGTGCACAGGCACGTCCTTTGGTGAATGAAGATAGATTATTCGCTCCAGCTGACCCAGCCCAGCATCCAAGTA
>NZ_KV821570.1:0-8580 GCF_001815685.1 Neisseria sp. HMSC056A03 | reverse complement strand
TGATGATTCGCTCGCTGCCAAATATAGCCACGTCTTTGATAAAACATCCAGCGTGTAAACATATACAAGCTGCCGTATGATTTCAATCGGGCTGCATTAATATGACCTTGTTCCATCACACCATATCATCTACTTCATGCGCGTATTTTAAAAATTCTTCCACTGACTCAAAAGCCGCCAAGCCTGTTTTCGGGGTCATACTTCCATCAGATGATTTCAAATCCACCACCAAACCTTTAAGCAGCTTCTGACGTGTCATCGTCAAAGATTCAATCCGGGCAAGCAGGCGGTTAATAATCTCCCCGTAATCACGATAAACAAAAGTCTTTTGTTTCACAGGAGGCACATCAGGGTCGTCTTGAATTGCAACACCACCAATAACAGATGGCGTCTCCACCAATCTATCCAACTCTAACCGCTCTTCATCTTGTCGCCGCTTCTGCTCTTCTTCAAGCTTCATGGCGCGGCGCAATCGAATCTTGCACAGTTTCAACTCTTCATCGACACTCTCAAGCTCAATTTCAGCAGCAATCTCTTTTTCTTCGTCTGTATAAAAATCAGAATACAGGCTGCCCGGTTTACGGCTATTTGTATGACCTTTGGGCGCGCCTGTACTTTTCCCCCCATGCAATCGGCAACGGCCATTAGGCATGGCAGGGCTTTGGCACACTCCACCGCTACGGGTTTTTGCACCGCAAATATCTGCACCTTTAACTGGCATAAAACACCTTTTATTGCATGGGGTTAATTTATAAATAAAAAAAGCCCAATAAAATCAGGCTTTAATATTATGAACCGCTTGAACGGCTCGAAAACGCATTACTACGGCCACGACCACCAGCGACCTTACCGCGAATATGCGGCTTGCCATGCACTTTTACGCCACGCATAGACACCTCCTTTTTACAGACACAAAAAAGCCGCCCATTGGACGGCCACTGAAAATTAATCTACAAATCCTACCCAAGTCTTATCAACTTTCGGATCAGCAACAAACGCCACCTCTTCATCCGGCAACTCAATGCCAAGATATTCGGCTAATTTAACCCCATCAATGTATTTATCGCCAAACTGTCGCCAATTCATGGCCGCAATAAACGCATCCGCCTGTGCGCGAGTTTGGAAACAAATACAACTCCAATACTCGCTGTCTGTCGCTGATACTTTCCGCTTGTTTTCCGCCTTTAAACGGTCTCGGAATCCTTGTTTGACAGCATCTAAATCATTTTTACTATCGGTTTCCGGATTGCCTGTTAATTCCGGCATATTTACAAGCGGCTTTTGCTTACGCTTCCATTTTGCCACTTGGTTTTTAGCGGCTGCCACTTTATCAGCAGCCTGTTGTTTCAAATCAGATTTTGCCATTTGCGCACTCCCATCTAAAAATCTCTAAATCGACCATCGGAAAAAACTCAAGTATCCTTTTATAGTCATCAGGATAATGTTTTTTTATCGGGAGTAAAAACCGCAAATCCAAGCCATCAAATGACCGCCCAAAAATCTTGTAATCACTACCAAGGCGGACATTGTGCTTTTTAAAGCACTCTACCAAATCAGCCTTTTTCCAATCCCAAATAGGATGATATTTAAGCAGATTGTAGCTTATACTGCCATGTGTTTGGATCGCGATACGGCGCATCGGGCTATCGGCAGCACGGACACCATCAGCAACTAATGTTTTTTTGTCCAATCCATGCATTTGGCACATCGCGGCCTGAATATCAGTGTAATCAAAATCAGGCAACCCTGCATCTTCAATGACAGCGCAATTTTGCGGCGGCTGAAAAACAAAATTATTAAGCAGTCTATGCAATGATGGGTGTGGGAGTTTAGTGATCTTAAAGCCAAACTGCCACTCATACATATCAAGCTGCTCATCAACAAATGCCAAATCAGGGACGAGATATAAATAATATGGGACTACCTCATCAAAATAATCTTTTATAGCGAGATATGTAGCAACAGCATCTTTACCGCCGCTAAAAGCAAGCAGTGTCTTATTTTGCCGCTTCCGAACCTCTTTAATAGTTTCAAGTCCACTTAAAGCTGCCATTTGACAAACTCCAATCAACATCAATATAATTACAAATTATATATAACTTAATTAGATATTGCAATATGCAAAACACAAAATTTAAAACACTTTTAGACTCTGCGCAAATTACACAAGCAGACCTATCAAGGCGGTTGGGTATAAGCCCAACATCTATTAGCAAATGGCACAAAATTGGCGTTCCACAATACGCGGTTGCTTATCTTGAGTTGTTGGCAAAATATAACCGACTAATGGATAAAATCTAAAGGGATAGCCCCATACCGATAACGGCAGGGGCTATGTGCAAGAACCGCTTTACAGCCTGTCATGGCAGGCGGCCGTCAGGTCGGGCAAACGCGTCTCACTTGCTCCGCGTTCTGTTATATCTATGCCTGAATCACAGGCTATCTTGAAATGCAAAAAACCGCCCTGTAAAGGCGGTTTATATAGCTATTTCCAAACTATAGCATAATTGTATATAAAAGGTAACATCACGTCAACAGATTAGAACAATTTCATATTAGAAATTTTTTCAGTTTCAACGCCATAACTGATTTGGTCGCCACGCACAACAAAGGCGTAGTCTTTAAAGCCTGTATAACCGCCATGCTGGTTTTTTGCATTAATACGCGCGTTGAAGATATGGCCAAAGTAAAACATACGCGTCATGCAGTTGCCCATTGATGGGTCAATTTTCGTACAAACCGCAATCCAACCTTTACGCGCTGGTGTTGTGTCAACGCTACGAATATTCATAGAATCAGGGTCAACAAGGTTATCAACCGCCCATTCTTTTATTGCTTTCTCAAACTGGCTCGGCGGCATCGGATCGGGATAGGTAGCTGCGGCTAATTGTTGTTGACTTGGCTCAATCGCCGCCGCACAAGCAGTCAGCAATCCTGCGACAATAGCAGTCAGTAATAGTTTCTTCATGTTGTTTTCCTTTTTGTGATAAAGAGTGTTATTAAATTATGCCACAGCGTTTAAACTCGTCATAGAGTTTTATTTGAATAGCCTCTTCCAGCTTGGCAATTTGTTGACTTACTTTTTTAGAGTGTCGCCATAATGTCATCTTGCTAATATCGTACTTATCCATAATATCCACCTGTTTTGGGACTTCCCTCAAGATATTCGACACCAGCGCATCACATATCAGCAGGTTTACGCCGTTGTTCTGCGCTTCGATATAGGCGGTAATATCAACGATTCCGCTCAAATCCTCGCTGTATTTACACTCCACTACTGCAAGCTCGTATCGGTTTAATACGCGCTCTATACGGCTGATAATCATCGCGGCGTTTGCGTGGGTTTCGGACTGCGTTAAATTGCCACCGCCGCCGGTAACGCCTTTGCTTTCGCACCAAGCACAAACAGAAGCCGTGTTGTTCATTGGCTCCATTCTCACGCCTCGAATCTTGTAAACATCTTCCAGTACCTGCTCAACCGTGTAATACATTTTCCGCCCCCGTTTATATTTCAATTAATGCTTTTTTCCAAGTAATACAACTCAATAATATTTCCTGCGGCATTGTCTACAATGGCCTCAACATTCTCAGCACTAGTCAGCAATGACAGGGGAATCTTCCCTGATTGGCGGATGAAGTAAGCGATCAGCCATCGTTCTTCGCAACCGGAAAAATCCAAACGCTCCAACATATTTTTCAGCGTTCGTTCAGGCATCTTCTTCCCACCTAAAATCATGGAGAAAAATTTATACTCGACGTCAATCCGGGCTGTGATTTCGGCTCTGCTCATTCCCCAGTCGGCTTGTTTGAGTTTGATTAGCTCTTTTAGCGTCATAGCGTTCCCTTTCATTCAAAATTCCCAAATAATGCCAAATTCCTGCGCCGCCCACGCCTGCAAGCGGTTTTGGTAGTCTGTCATTTCTGCCGTGTTTAGTGTCGTCGTGCTTATCGGTGTCTTAACTTCTGTGCCGTCCGGCATGGCTTTAATATCAAAGCCCAGTAACACGCCTTTGCAATATTCATGCCACGTTTCCGCGCTGTATCGCCTGCCGTTGACCCACGCCTCATCTGCCAATTTGCCGTAGATTGCCCAAAGCCGCCTGTTTTGCTCTACGCTCCGTTTTGATTTATACGGCCTGACACACACTTCAAGCTCTGCGTTTGCCTCCAACCATACGCCTAGATTGTTGTAGATGGTCGTCATCAATGGCCGCTTGTTGTCTTTGGTCAGCCTGTACGCTACGCTTTGCATTTAACGATTCCCTTGTCTATCAGCTTTAAAAGCGTTCTGAACTGCGACCGTCGCATATAAAACTCTTTATCCTCCTTGCTCAACTTGATATGCGACCGACCATCTATCACGTCATGACAGGAACTACACCCAAAGCCTGCCGATAAATCGTTACTCTTCAGCCCCATGCCGTGCGTTTCGCTTGGAAAATGGCACAAAACCACTGTTTCAGGGTTGTAATTGCACACCCCTGCGATATTGAGTGTGCAATCTTCCCCTTTGGCCGCTTTTCTGATCGCGCTCACTTACGTTTCCTCTTCGCGCGGTTTTTAAGTGTTGACTTACTCCTGCTCCGAAGATTTAAAAGCCAGTCAATATTTCGATACGACAACGCCAATAACCTCAATTCGTCTCTACTCATTCATAAAACTCCTTAAGGTTTCAGTGCGAATGAAAGCATAAGGAAAGCCCAAATCACGGAAAAAACAACAAAAATAAACAGTTGAATCGTATGAATTTCTACTACTTTCATGCTGCCTTTTTGAAAAATTAACGTTTTTTTTAAATCAAGCACAGACAGAACTTTACTTATAAAATAGCCAGCATGAAGAAAAATCAATGCTGAAACAAAAGCGAAAAATTTAATCATCGTAAAACTCCACTAAAACAGAACCGCCTTTTACCGGCGGCGCACGGTCAATAATAATTGGGCAAAACTCACTGTCATCACAGCCAATCGCAAGCGCAATGCCATCTAAAGCTGCTTTCATGCTTGCGTGCATATTGTCTAAGTCTCGCCGCCTCCTATCAGGCGGGGAAAACAGCAATCTAAGCTTCCTTTGCTGAATCCCCTTTAGCCCGGCTCTTTCTGCAAGCGTGTAAGCCTCATTCTTTGCCGCCTTGAAAACTTTTGCCTTAACGTGAGGATTTAGCCGCTTGTTTGGGTTTAAATCCTTGTTAGGGTAAGGAAGCAATACAGACTTACACGGCTTTTCTATCAATACTGACAATGCCCACCCCAATCATCGTCATCGTCTTGGTTGCGTACTTTCTTTGCGACCCATTCAACAAATCCAATCGCCAACACTACAACCAACACACAAATCAAAAATACCGAGAATTTCATAAATAACTCCACTTTCTGCCGAACTGCTTGTAAATCTTCTGTGCCTCGCCTGTTTTCCAATACTGATTACTCAACAGGGGGAACGCTTCGTTTGAAAGATTGACAGTATCTTCAACACTCAAACCTTTAGGCATACACGTTAAATCCCATACGCTCGGTTTTTTTGATCGGCCACGCGGATTACTCCATTCATTGCTTCCATGCTTCGCCCTGTAAGCCGCTCTTTTGCACTCCTTGCACTGTGAGGTGTAAACCCAGATTCCGGCGCTGTTTGGATATTTTTTATAAAAGCTGTCTATCGGCTTTTCTTGCTTGCAGCATGTGCAAACTTTAGACTTAGGCTCAACTGCCACCGGCTTGAATGGCTCTTGTTTTACGCCCGTTCGCTTCTCTTTTTGTGTTTTCTGCCGTCGTTCGTACTGTTTGAGATTAATAATCTCTCGGTTCTCACGCCTATACTGATCTTGATATTTAGCTTTGCAGTCTTTACAGAAAGACAAGTATTTAAACTCCCCGGTCTCCTCATTTCTACGCCTAGTCATTTCCGGTAACGGTTTCACTTTTCCACATTTGTTGCATTTCTTAGTATCCATCCCATCCCTCCCCTTTTAAGCTACAACCAAATTCATCAACCGGCGGCATATCTACCCAAAGAGTAATTCCGATAAGTGCCACGATAGCACCAAGCCCAATTAGAAACAGTGTCATCATTTGCGGCCTCGCTTGAATTTGTTGCGTTTCAGCAGTTCCAATTCCCCTTTCAGCCGTGCAATCTCGCTTCGTAGCGCGGGGTCAGAAGGTTTATTTCGCAAAACGTCCAGTAACTTCACTTTCGTATCGGCAAGTTCTTTGTCTTTACGCTCCAATTCGTCTTGCAGCTCTGAAACCTTGATTCCCAGTGCCGTGCCTTTTGCCATTAAGCCGTTGGAAGTGCGTTTTTCTTCGTTCAGACGGCTTATTGTTTCCGACAGATTCGCGCTGACCATTTCAGCCGCCTTTTCCATTTCGGCTTTTTCTGCTCTCATTTCGGCTTTTTCTTTCAAGCCGTCTGAAATCCTCTGACTGTAATCATCGGCCATGCCTTTCAAACTATTAGCGGCCTGAATAACCTCTTCATAGTCTTTCTTACTTACACCGCCCAATTTCTCAATTAACCAATTTTTCATTTTCATTTCCTTTTATCGCGCCATTCTTCAAACTTTTCGCGCCGTTTCTGTATCACGATTTCATCGGCTGGCTGGAAACCTTTTCCGCCGCTCCAGTAATCGCCCTTGTCGCACTGATAGCCTCCGAAGTAGAAGCTCGCCCGTTGCTCAGGCGTTTGCGATTTCTCGCATTTCGCAAACCCTCTCATCGGCGTGTTTGCCTCTGATTGGAAGTTTGCGTATTTGCAGTAAAAGCAGGTTTCACGCATTGCCCTACTCCCTAGCTGTAATACTCATACTCGCAGAATCGTTGATACTGACCCTGCCACACTAGATCTAAAACGCCACGCTCGCCGTCTCGGTTTTTCGCGATGATCAACTCAGCCGTTTCTTGCGGTGCGTCTGAATCGTAGTAGCCCTCACGATATGGCATCAGAACTAAGTTCGCGTTTTGCTCAATACCGCCACTTCCTCGTAGGTCTGCAAGGCTTGGTCTTTTATCTGCCTGTTTCTCTGTCGCTCGGTTTAGCTGTGCAACCAGCAAGACATGAATTTGCAGTTCCATTGCCAGACGTTTCAGGCGTGCCGTAATATCATCAAGTTCGGCAACCTCGTTCACGCCTTTACGCGGCATCAGGTGCAGATGGTCAACGACCAACACATCAAGCCCCGATTTGCGCTTCTCTAGTCGGCATCGCGCGGCGATTGCTTCAATTCCGACCATTTCCGTATCAATCACAAACTTCCAGTCTCTAGCCTCGTTCAAGTATTCAGCGAAGCCGTTATGCTCTTCCCGTGTCATGCGGTATTTCTTCAGCCTGCCGTAATCAATCGAATATTCAGCAGATGCGCCGCGTTGGGTTAGTTCTACGCCTGACATCTCGTAGCTTTGGAATCGGACGGACAAGCCGCTTTTTGCACAATGCCGGGCAATGTTTTCAGCCAACACGGATTTACCCATGCCGGGTCTTGCACCGATTACCGTTAAATTTCCGCGTTGCAGGCCGCCTGTAACTTCATCAAGGCACTTCAAGCCGGTAGAAAAGCCAAGCATTCCGTCAGTTTCAGAAATTCGCTCCCAGTGGTGCAGTGTTGCTCTGATCGCATCTTCGTAGCTCATTTCCTCGCTTCTGCCTGCCGCTGTGCCGCCGATTTTGTCTAACAGGGCAACCGCTTCAGCCTGTCTGTCAGCGATTGAGCGGCCATCTCGTTCTGTCGCCAGTCTTTCGATTTGTTCAGCAGCGAATCGCAATTCACGCTCTGCCGCGCTTTCTGACACCAGCCGCGCATATCGGCTAACATTCGCCGCTGACGGCGTGTTTTGTTGCAGGTCAATCAGGTAAGCAAGGCCGCCTGTTTCTTCGCTCAATCCACGCTTACCAAGTTCAGCATCAAGCGTAATCACATCTACCGGCAGGCCGTCTGAAATCATCGATATGGCTGTCTTGAAAATCAGGCCGTTCTTTTCGCTGAAAAAATTGTTTGGCGTTAAGTCTGTCAGCAAGTTGGCGGAATCGTTGTCAATCAGGATTGCGCCCAATACAGACTGCTCTGCTTCCAAACTTGCCAAGATTTCAAATTGCTCAGTCATTTTCAAAATTTCCCCAGTGGTCTAAGTTCGGCGGCCTGTTTTTTGGTCATTACCGGCATACCGTCAGCAGTTCGTACGGCTATGCGTTTGTGTGCAGGGTCTCGTCTTACCGCGCCCAATTCGCCTCTTGCCTTTAAGCGTGTCAGTGATTGAAAAAACTTGTGTTCCCACATCGCCTGCGTTTGCATATCGCCTCTTGCTCCCCAGTAGCCTGTAAACTCAATCAGCGCGTCTTTGATTCGTTCGTCCTCAAAGCTTGGAATTTGTGATCGTCGAAGTTTCGCGTTAAACGCTTTTTTGTCTTCAGGCTCCCAGTTGTCGAAAATCTGAAAATCGTCGCTGCCGATGTTGATGGGTTTTGCGCTCTCAGATGCTTCGGGAACCTCTCCCTCTACATCTCCGTCTTTACTATCTTTCAGTACTTGTTTATATTCAGTATTTACTAGTGTCGGCTCAGCCTGATTAGGCTTACCCTGATTAGGCTTAC
>NZ_KV821569.1:0-1133 GCF_001815685.1 Neisseria sp. HMSC056A03 | reverse complement strand
GTTTGTACTTATAAGCACAAGCCAAAAGAAGAAAGTCCTAATGTTGGTTCTACCGGCTCATCAAGTTCCACTAATAAGCAAGACAGCGATTCATCAAGCCCTAATGGATCGTCCGCGGGGGGCGGTGGTGGCGGTGGTGGAAGCTCTGCTTCCCACGCCACCACGCCCGACGGCGGAATGCAAGGGGGCGGAAAGGAAAGTGGAAGCGGTCAAGGCGGAAAGGAAAGTGGAAGCGGCCAAGGTGGAAAGGAAAGTGGAAGCGGTCAAGGCGGTGCGAGTGGTCAAGGGGATGGCGGTGGTGGTCAAAATTATGAATTGCCTGAAGTCCCTGAGTCTCCGTTTGGAAAAGGTGATGGTGAGCCTAATTGGGGCGGCCTTAAGTCTAATGGTGATTTTGGAACATTTAGGCCATCTTCTGCTTTTTCTACTGCCGGTCAGTGTCCTCAAGATATTTTGCTTGATTTTGGTCAGTTTGGTCGTCATTCGTTTTCTTGGTCGCCTATATGCGAAGCTGCCCAAAGGTTGAGATATGTATTTATAACGCTTGCTTATTTCGTATCTGCAATGATGGTTTTCAGAACCGTCAATTCGATGAAAGGATAAAAAAATGCCTGCTTTTATTGCTGGTCTTTTCCGTATTTTAATGTCCTACATTGGCAGACTTTTTGTCACTTTTTTGCCGTCGCTCAAAACACTTTTTTTTAATATTCTTGTTGGCTTGGGCGTGTCTCTTGTTTCTTATGAGGGATTAAGTTTTGCAGTTGAGGGCATTCTTGACTATATAAAAACAAATTATTTCGCTATGCCTGCCGATTTGGTCGGTCTTTTGGGTCTTGCGGGTATTCCTGAAGCGTTCAATGTTATATTTGGCGGTTTTTCTTTTTCTTTTGGAATTTGGGCTTCTTATAGGTCTTTGAAATTTATTAAATAGAGGATTTTTGAAATGATTACTTTAATCACGGGTGTTCCTGGTTCTGGCAAAACCTTGATGGCCGTTTCTGATTTGGCCAAGAAAGTTGATAAAGAATGGGCTGGCCGAAAAATATTTGTTCATGGTATTACTGATTTGACTATTCCGACTGAGCCTATCCCCGATGGCCATTCGATTCACGATATGCACGTCTGGCTTAAAT